>JAGYMU010000001.1 GCA_018399995.1 Halanaerobiales bacterium
TGCCATCTTTATAAATATATTTACTAATCGATAGAACACTATCTAAGGCACCTTTCATTGCCAGATATTCTCCGTCTTCAAACTGTCTGATAGAACTCATTCTCTTCCTTTCAGAATCAAAGCTGAATTCATGTAATTCAGGATTTTCCTCATCTTCATTGGGTGAGCGAGTACCTACTTTAGTTGAAAGAGTAATCAGGGCAGCTTCTGTCGGATCACCAACTGGATACCAGCTGGAATGCTCATCATCTGGCGGATGTATTTCTGCATTGGAAGCCATTGTTGCAGCATCAAACATAATCTCAAGTTTATCAATTATAGCCTGATTTATTTCTTTTTTATTTTCATCTAAAATCTTGCCTCGTGGCTCATAACCAATACCTGTAACATCATATTCCTGATTATCATAATAAACCTTCTGGACGGTCATCTCATTTTTGGTTAGAGTACCTGTTTTATCGGTAGCAATCACATTTGTTGAGCCAAGTGTTTCTACAGATGAAAGCTTCTTTACAACCGCTTTTTTTTTGGCTAACCGATCAACCCCCTGGGCAAGTGCAACGGTGATCTGCATGGGTAAGGCTTGTGGTACTACTGCAACTGCTATCCCCAAGCCGTAAATGATAGCAAAGTCTAAATCAAACCCCTGATAGATAGTAACCCCAAATAATATTGAGCCTATTATAACAGCAAAAACGGCAATTTTATTGGCAACAGATTTTAATTCCATCTGGAGGGGTGACTTAGATTTCTCTTCCTCCTGAGTCATATCGGCTATTTTACCCATCTCGGTATTCATACCTGTTGCTACTACAACACCCTTACCATTACCGGATGCTACATTAGTGCCAAGATAAGCCATATTCTCTCTGTCAGCCAGAGATTCTTTTTGGGCCATCTTATTACTATTTTTATTCTGAGGTAGTGACTCACCGGTTAATGAAACATCATTTGTTTTTAAGTTAAATGATTCAATAATCCTTAAATCAGCTGGTATCTTATCTCCCTCTTCTAAAACAACGATATCACCAACAACCAGCTTGTTTTGTGAGACCTCACTTGTTTTATTATCCCTTATTACTTTAGAAGGAGACTGAATTAATTTCTCTAAGGATTCCATGATCTCTTCTGCTTTATGTTCCTGATAATATCCTATAACTGCATTTATTAAAGAGATAACTAACATGACAAGTCCATCTCGATAATTTTGAATGATAAAAGACATACCAGCTGCTACTATAAGAATTATCATTAAAACATCTCTAAATTGCAGTAAAAACTTAATTAATTCTGGAGTTCTTTCAAGCCTAACAAGCTTATTTTCTCCATATTTCTCCAGTCTTTTTTTAGCTTCTGATGTAGAAAGACCCTTTTTGGATGTTTGTAGATTTTCTAGACTTTGCTTTACAGTTTTTCTATAAAAATTTTTATCATTGTATTCTATTTTAAACACCTCCTATAAATCAATCAAAATATATGCCTGAGCCTTTTGATTTTTGGGTCATGACAGCTAATTCTTCAATTTTTTTATTCATGTATTTTTTATCAAGATCTTCTAAGATTTTTTCATCAAAACCATGTACAATATAATTACCAAATTCCCAGGCAATATCTTTAATCTTTTGATCTGTACCCTCTGCAATGATAATCAGAGCTTCAATTAAGGAGGCAGCCACAGATACATCCCTCATCGAATAGTAGCGGAGCTGGTAAAATGTCTTGTATAATAGATAATGAAAACTGACATCTTCAAAAATTAAGGTTAATTTATCTTCTTCACTATAATAATAGGTGTTTTCCATATCGGCTTTGGCAATTCTGTCCAAGACCATTGCAGCCTGTTTGATGCAGAATATGGCGGTGTTGGGATCATTGATACCTGGAGAAATAGCTCTCAGTGCCACCTCTGTCAGCTTTTGTAAGCCAAATTCAATATCTTTACTCTTATTTCTCTCCTTACCTACTAATATAAAATTAAGACATTTTTTCAGATTTTTTTCATCCAGTTCTTCTACTTCCATTTCTGCAAGATCGTAATAAATTGTAAAAACCTTTGTATTCTTTGTAATATAATCGCCGATCATCTTTTCTGCATTTATGACAACATTATTTTCATCTGCAAAGTTGGATAACTTTAAACCATTTATATCTCTTATAAAACCGACCTGATCTGAATAGATACAAAACTGTTCTCTTGCCATTATCTGTTCAAGGTTCGGCGGGGGGTCATTTCTAATATTTTCGTGGGTGTTATTAAACTCTCTAACCTCATCAACCAGTTCTAGAATTTCAGTAGTTAAAGTATCAATCAGAAGATTAACTTGAATAGATTGTGCAACATGATTAATAAATAAAACAAAGTATATTATACAAAAGATTACTATAATAACACCGACAGCAGCAGAGAAAAACAAATTCTGCTGATTACCATTTAAAAACAAAAGGGTTACTATTGAATAAACAAATCCTCCAATAAATATCCCTAAAACTCTTAAGGTTAATTTAGATTTTAAAAAGTCCTGTAGGGTCCGTGGTGAAAACTGGGTGGAATAAGTTGTTAATACTACCATAATTATTGAAAACGAGATTGTTACAATAGATAAAAGCGAACCCGCTATCGTAGATAGTATAGTTTTTGTTATTTCAAAAGGGGTAAAGAATATATTGGGAAGTATGCTTATTAAATAAGCCTGGTAATTTTTATCCAAAAATAAGACGATTAGAGAAATTATAAGAGCATAGATACTATATAGAACAGGTATATAATATATTTTTGCTCTCCAATCTTCAAAAAAATTAAAGTTTAAAAACTTCAACTAAAAAACCCCCTCATTCCTTCATTATTATAATATCTTTTCCAGCCCAAACTAAATCAAATGATTATCTTAATATTATTAGATATTATTATATTAATATTGATAATGGTTAATATTTTTATCAAACAGCCTTTATTCTCCAATCATTATATCTGATTTATAACTTTATGCTGAAGTTATTATTTTTATAATTCAGAATTATTTTAATAAAAATTATTTTCTATCTCTATTTATTATTATACCTTCATTATTAATTTTGGACTCTTTTATATCGTATGATATATTAAATTGTTCTGCTGTGTTTTTAATAATTTTCTTAGTTAAAGAAAACTTTTTATTACTGAAAAATATTATTGTTGAACCACTTCCGCTTAAAAATATTGGACATTCGGTACTTATACTCATTTTTTTAAAAAAAATATTTAAATTATCGTTTAGTCTTAGTCTTTTATCCTGATGTATATAGTCCTTAGAACCTTTTTTTAATAAGTTAATATCATTTTTTATTAAGCCAGCAGTTATCAATGAAGCATTTGCAATGTTTTTAATCACCTTATTTATAGATATCTTATCTTCAATTACCCGGCGGGCCTCTGCAGTTTTAATGGGAAATTCTGGAATAAATAAGAGTGCATTGATCTCGGGAGAAAGTTTAAATATCTCATAAGATAAGCTATGATCTTCAATTTTATTAATTGAAAATCCACCCAGTAATGTCGGTACAATATTATCAGGATGACCCTCTAATTTTAAAGCATAGTTGAGGATATGATCTGTACTTAAATTAAGGGTGTAAAGTTCATTTAATCCACAAATCACAGCAATTATGGCGTTAGCAGAACTACCCAGCCCTCTATTGATGGGGTAATTTAACTTGACTTTTATTTCTAAATTATCAGTTTTTATTTTATCTATATGTTTTTGCTTCATATATTCAATGGTTTTTAAAATTAGATTATCTTCTTTTTTTATATTTACAAATGAATGTTGGTTGTCTTTAATCTCTATTTTTAATTTTAAATTATTAGCTCTTTTAAATTGATATTCATTAAAAAGATTTAAAGCCAGACCAAAAGAATCATAGCCAGGCCCCAGATTAGCAGAAGTAGCGGGTGCTTTAACTTTTATCATTTCTTCCACCTAAATTTTCCAGTTTTCTAAATATTGTCTCTGCTCAACTGATAGTTCATCTATTGTTATTTTTTCAGCCTTCAATCTATATTTAGCAACCATCTCATCTATAGATTTTGGCACCTTATATAAGCCGGGCAACAGATCATTTTCAGTTAAATAAATCAGTGATAGGATCTGTAATCCAAAACTCATATCCATAATTTCTATGGGGTGACCATCTGCTGCAGCCAAATTAACCAAGCGACCTTCTGCCATTAAATATAAGGTTTTTTCTTCTATTTGATAGCCTTTGATATTTTCCCTATATTCAGATACATTTTGAGCTATCTCTTTTAATTTTTCCACATTTATTTCCACATTAAAATGACCGGCATTGGCCAAAATTGCTCCATTTTTCATAAGTCTAAAATGCTCTTCGTTAATCACATTTTTACAACCGGTTACTGTAATAAATATATCTCCCAAAACAGCTGCATTTTTCATCGTCATAATTCGATATCCATCCATTTTTGCTTCAAGGGCTTTAAAGGGATCAACTTCTGTAATGATAACCCTTGCTCCAAGACCTTCTGCTCGTCTGGCTACTCCTTTTCCACACCAGCCGTAACCTGCTATGACAATATCTTTACCGGCTATAACCATATTGGTATTTCTCATCAGAGAATCTAAAACAGATTGGCCTGTACCATATCTATTATCAAAAAGGTATTTGGCCTGAGCATCATTAACAGACATCATGGGAAACTGTAAAAGATTATTTTTATCTAAAGACTTTAATCTAATAACACCGGTAGTAGTTTCTTCCGCTCCACCGATGATCTTATCTATTAATTCAGGTTTTTCATTATGTATCTTAGTGACAAGATCTCCCCCATCATCTATAATTAAATCTGGTTCTGCAGCAAGAATCTTATTTAATGAGGTATCATACTCCTTTTTTGTTTCTCCTCTCCAACTGTAAACGTTTACCCCTTTTTTCGCCAGGGCAGCTGCAACATCATCCTGAGTAGAAAGTGGATTACTACCTGTTATAAAAACATCTGCTCCTAATTCTTTTAAAACCATTGCCATATAGGCAGTTTTGGCTTCTAGATGTAGACAGATAGAAACAGTTTTGGACTGGAGAGGCTTTTCATCCTTATAATCCTCTTTAATCTTATTTAATACTGACATTCTCTCTTTTACCCATTCGATCTTTTTATTTCCCTCAGCTGCCAAACTTAAATCCTTTACTTTACTTTCCATGATTTACCTCCTTACGATTTCCCTGTATGACCGAAACCACCTTCACTGCGGTCACTATCACTTAATTTATCAACTTCATCCCATTTAATATCAAATGTTTTGTGGATGATCAACTGGGCAATACGATCATCTTTATCAATAAAAAATTCCTTATTACTGTGGTTTATCAAAATAACTCCTAATTCTCCTCGATAACCGGGATCTATAACTCCATCCGCATTCAAAACAGTAATGCCTTTTTTTAAGGCAAGACCGCTGCGAGGATAGACAAAACCACCATAACCTTTAGGAATTGCGATTTTTAAACCTGTTTTAATTAATTTATACTGACCGGGCTTTAAACTGTAGCTTTTTTTGGCCATCAGATCAACACCACAGTCTTCTCCCCAATGTTGATATCTAGGTAATTTTATATTATTACCCATTCTCTTTACCTTTATTTTCATTTATATTTCCTCCTACTTAGCAAATATGTGCTGGCCGATACTGACCACAAATTGTCTGGAAGTAAAAAAACTCTTATTTCTAGCTGTTTCTGGATTATAGTAATAAAGAGAACCTAAGGTCGGATCTGTACCACTTAACGAATCACGAGCAGCTCTATAGGCTATGTTGTTGGGAGCATAATGAATCTGTCCATCTGCTACAGCTGTAAATTGATTTTGCTGATAAATAACACCTTTGATTGTATCAGGAAATTGATTGCTTAAAACCCTATTTATAATTACAGCCCCTACTGCAACCTGACCCATGTACGGTTCACCCCTGGCCTCACCATGAATGGTGCGGGCCATTAGTTCAATGTCAGAATCACTAATCGTTTTAGCCAGAACCTGTTTTTTGGATAGATTAAAAATGGGTAATTGAAGTTTTTCTCCTTTTCTTATTATAGAATTACCCATGTTATTTAAAGCCATAATCACGCCAACAGATGTATTAAAACTATTTGCCAGATCATAAAGAGTATCCCCGGAATCTACATAATAGGTGATAATTTTATCAGGAGGAATATTTACCTCTGGCAGGGGTTGTTCAGGATTATATCTGACCGAATAATTTTTTCCTACATCCAGTTGAAAGTCTTCTTGATTATTTTGCTCAAAGGAAAACCTATAATCCATATTTAGACTGTCCTTTTTTTCATTATTATCTTTTTTAATCACCAACTCATCACCTATATTTATCTTAGCAGCATTCTCTATATGATTATTTGTCAAAAGTTCCTTAACTGTTGTATTATAATCAGTAGCGATGTCAGAAATAGTATCTCCGCTTTGCACCACATAAATTAATGTAAACTGTGGTTGCGCAGAAACAGGAGATGTAAATATGATGATTAATAGTATGGTTGTAATATATATTTTAAAATGTTTTTCCATATTTATTCCTCTCCAGCCACATAATCTATTACCTCTCTTAAATTCATTTTTAAAACAGGACATCTATCAGGTATGGAGTTTAAAAAAACCTGTCCATAGTTCTTTCTGATAATTCTGTTGTCCATACAAATAACTATACCTTTATCATTCTTCGAACGAATCAGTCGTCCAAAACCCTGTTTGAATTTAATGACTGCTTTAGGGATAAAATACTCGTAAAAATAGTTTTTCCCTTCTTCATTTAATAATTGAATGCGGGCTGCATTAACCGGATCACTCGGGACTGGAAAGGGTAGTCGCATTATTATCAAATACTTCAAATCACTACCTACTATATCAACACCTTCCCAGAAACTCTGTGTACCGAAGATTACCTGATTTTTACTAGACTTAAACTTGTTCATAATATAATGTCTGGAAAATTTACTCTGAGATAATATGTTTATATTTTCCGCTTCTAATTCAGGGTTGATCCTATTATAAAGTTGATCAAGCATATTATATGAAGTGAAAAGGACCATAGTAGATCCTCTGAATGTTCTTAATATGTCCCTGAGGTCTTCTGTGATCTGACCTATAAAGATATCATGAGAGGGAGCATATATATCTGTTGGTATTATTAACCTACTTTGCTTTTCATAATTGAAAGGGGAACTAACAATTACCTCCTCTGGATGAGAAATCCCTAAAGCGTCAATAAAAAAATTAAAAGAATCATTTACACTCAAGGTGGCTGATGTTAAAAGAAAATTTCTCAAATTGCTCCACAGCATATCAGGCAGATGACTCTTAACATTTAAAAGAGCGCTCTTGTGACTAATATATTCATCAGAATAACGGTATTTTTCCAGCCAGAACACATAATCATCATCACTTGACTCTAAGTTAAAAAGTAAATTAAGAACCATATCATTGACAGTATTTAAATTCTGCTTTAATTCTAGTACATCAGCTTTTATTTTATCATAATTTTTAATTATTTTTAACTCTTTTATCAATCTTTTTAGATAAATCAGTAATTTTTCATAATTGTTGTGGTATTTAAAACCCTTTTGAATGATTTCTTGATAATCCTGATCTTCTTTGATCTCTTCTGTAATAATTAGGCTTTGTTTTTTATGCCTTTTAAAATATTTATCTAATAATAAGAAGTACTCCTTATTGTCTTCTTCTAAGTCCTTAATAGTAGCTATAATATTTTTATCTATTAGCTGATAGATCTCTTTTTTATTTTTAACAGATAGTTCAGCCAATTTATTTCTTATGCGTGGAATTATAGAGTATTTTTTATCATATAACTTCTTCAAAACTCTTTTATTTAATTTATAGGAAGTATCTTTACCGAGGTGATAGGTAGCTACATCATGAAAATTATGTGCCTCATCAACTATAAGACTTTTATATTTGGGTAGAGTAGAATATCCGGATTTTTTCATAACGGCATCAGAAAGCAAAAGATAGTGATTAACCACAATTAAATCTGAGTTAAACAATTCATTACGGGCTTTCATAAAGTAACAATCATCATAATAAGGACAGAGACTTCCTATACAGTAATCATTGTCAGAAGCAACTTCATCCCAGATTTCATTTTTGAAGTTAAATTTAATCTCACTTTTAATGCCAGTTTTTGTCTTTTGCGCCCAGTTAAATATCTTAGCAAAATCAGCTTGTTCACCATCACCTCTAAATGATGCTGCAATATTTTTCAATTTCCGAATACAGAGGTAGTTCTTTCTGCCAATCGCTAAATCTGCCTTAAATTTAAAAGGCAAAACCTTTTTTAAAAATTCTACATCCTGGTCCATTATTTGCTGCTGTAAGTTGATAGTATTTGTAGAAATTACGACAGGCTCTTCATTTTCATGTGCCCAATAGAGGGCAGGTATTAAATAGGCTAATGACTTACCGATACCAGTTCCCGCTTCGATTAAAGTCTGCTCAGCCCGATTAAAATTATCAATGATTTTTTCTGTAATTTCCAACTGCTGATTTCTATATTCAAAGCCCTTCATATGACGAGAAAGTGGACCATCTTCTTTAAAGTAATTTAATATTTCTTTTTTATTTATCCTGTTTTCTGTGCCGATTTCTTTTGGTTCAACTAATATATAGATATCTTTTACTTCATTATCAGAGATAGCAAACCCAACTCCCTTATTTCCCAATTTGGAAGCAATGTTAATATCTGGTCCAGAAGGAGTTGTATCACCAGAAGGGTGATTATGTAAAACCATAGAATTTTTACTTAGATATTCGATGATAGCCGGGGCACTATTTTGATTACCACGAGCCAAAACTTCCACATTATCAATCAAATTTTTCTTAAAATCGATTTCCAGTAAAAAGAATACTTCATTGCCTTCTGCTGCTTTTATCTCTCTTCTGATTATCTGTTTAATATCTTCACTAAAAGCATTTACTATTTGCAAATTATTCACCTTTTAATTTAAGTATTGTTTGAATATCTTTATCTACACCGTTAAAACCAGGAGTTTCAATAATATAGACCTTATCTTTTAAACGAGGATGGCTTATTATATATGAAAAACTATCCAAACTAATTTTCCCCTGGCCAATATGTGCATGTCGATCTTTATTAGAACCCATTTCAAATTTGGAATCATTAAGATGAATCAATCTGAGATTTTTTATTCCCAATATATTATCTACTTCTTTAATAAGACGGTCAATTCCTCTTTTATGGGATAGATTATAACCAGCCACAAAAAGATGACAGATATCTAAACAAATCCCCAATCTTTTAAAATTTTGTACATCGTTTAATATTTGTCCGAGTTCGCCTACTTGACTGCCGACCTGTGTACCTGCGCCTGCTGTATTTTCTGCAAGTATAATAGTCTCATTTTTCACTTCATCTAAGATTATTTTTAAAGCCTTAATAATCCTTTTGATTCCTTCTTCTTTGCTGGAATTTAAATAACTGCCGGGGTGAAAAACATAGTAATCAGCTTTCAGACGGCCGGCCTGTTGGTAATCTCTTTTCAGCTCATCAATTGATTTTTTATATTGCTCTGATTGCGGTGATGCTAAATTGACGAGATAACTCGAATGTACAACAAGGCTTTTAATATTATTGACTTTCATCTTATACTTCATCTTTTTTATTTCTTCTTCTGTAAGTATTTTCTTCTGCCAGCTGCGGGGTGATTTTGTAAATATCTGAAGCGCATTTGCCTCAATTTTTATAGCCCTGTCAATTGCCTTGTCCATGCCTCCACTTATCGAGAGATGTTTACCCAACTTCATTTTTAGTTCTCCTTTAAAATTAATTTATAAATCTTCTTAAATAAAAAAACAACCTCAATTATCTCCTGCATTATTTTATATCTGTGAGGAGGTATTTGAGGTAATTGAAGTTAACTTTATTAACTAAACTTACTGTTTAATTTTAATTATTTTATACATCAGCATCCTTTTCTACATCTTTCATAGAAAGATTGATTCTATCTTTATTATCTATTTTGATCACTTTAACTTTGATCTCATCACCAACACTTAAGACATCAGAAACTTTATCTATGTGTCTGTCAGCTATCTTGGATATATGAACCAGACCTTCTTTACCAGGCAAAATCTCAACGAAAGCACCAAAGTTCATTAATTTCACTACTTTACCGTTATATACTTCACCCACTTCTACTTCACGGGTTAAATCTTCTATCATTTCCTTTGCCCTTTGACCACTTTTTTGATCATCAGCCAAAATAAAGATAGTTCCATCATCTTCAATATCAATACTGGCATCAGTTTCATCTATTATTTTATTGATCATTTTTCCACCTGGACCAATAACATATCTTATTTTTTCAGGATTGATATGCATTGTCATAATTAGAGGTGCATTTTTAGATAGTTCAGGACGAGGATCAGCCAATACTTCAAGCATCTTATCTAAGATAAATAGACGTCCCTGTTTTGCTTTTTTAAGAGCAGTTCTTAATAAATCTTTGGAAAGTCCGCTGGCCTTAATATCCATCTGAAGAGCAGTTATGCCATTTTTCGTACCAGCTACCTTAAAGTCCATATCTCCATAATGGTCTTCCATACCCTGAATATCAGAAAGGATTGCATAATCCTCACCCTCTTTTATTAATCCCATTGCAATACCTGATACAGGATTTTTAATTTTTACACCTGCATCCATTAAGGATAAGGTACTGCCACAAATACTGGCCTGAGATGAAGAACCATTCGATTCCAACACTTCTGAGACTACCCTGATTGTATAAGGGAATTCTTCTTTGGATGGAATCATCGGTTGTAAAGCCCTTTCTCCCAGATGGCCATGACCAATTTCACGCCTGCCTGGTGATCTAAGTGGATTTGTTTCTCCTACACTAAAGGGAGGAAAGTTATAGTGGTGCATATATCTTTTAGTACTATCTTCTCCCAAACCAAAAATGGTCTTTTGATCACTGCTTGCCCCCAGAGTAACAACACTTAAAGCCTGAGTCTCACCTCTGGTAAATATGGCAGATCCATGGGTACGCGGTAAGTTGCCTACCTCACACCAGATCGGTCTGATCTCATCATACTGCCTGCCATCTGGTCTTCTTTTTTCTCTTAAAATCATTTCTCTAACACATTTTTTTGTTAATTTATCGAAAACAGTATCGACCATTTTATTATATTTTTCCTCTTCTTTCAAATAATTTTCCAAATTATCTGAGAGATAGACTTTGGTTTCTTCTTTAAGTTGATCGATTGCATCTGCTCTTTTTTGTTTTTCAATTGTATCAACTGCATCTTTAAGTTTGTCTTCAGCAAATTGATTAATTAACTCTTCGACACTATCTTCTACATCATTTACAAGCTGAATCTCTGCTTTTTTATCGCCTGCTTCTTCTCTCATCTTAATTTGTACTTTTACAATCTTTTTTATCTCTTCATGGGCAAAATCAATAGCATCTAAGATCACTTCTTCGTCTACTTCATCTGCACCTGCTTCTACCATTAAAACAGCATCTTCAGTACCTGCTACTGTTAGATCAAGTTCTGATTTTTCTCTTTCTTCTTCATTAGGATTAAGAACAAATTCTCCTTCAACAAGACCGACTTTTACTCCACCGATTGGACCATCAAAAGGAATGTCAGATAAGCAGAGCGCTGCTGATGCACCATTCATTGCTGCAATATCTGGTTCATGATCTTTATCAAGTGATAGGATAGTAGCAACTACCTGCACATCATGTCTCATGCCGTCAGGAAAAAGTGGACGCAGTGGTCTATCAATTAAACGTGCAGAAAGAGTCGCAAAATCACGCGGACGTCCTTCTCTTCTATTAACACTTCCCGGTATATTACCTATTGCATATACTCGTTCTTCATAGTTGACCATTAAAGGTAAGTAATTTATGCCCTCTCTGGGAGAAGACATGGTTGCAGTAACTAATACCATTGAATCTCCATATTTTACGGTTACTGACCCGTTGGCCTGTTTAGCCAATTTGCCGGTTTCAATCTCCATTTCTGAACCAGCAAAATCAAACTTCCAATTTTTGTTCATATGTTTTTATCCTCCTTATAATTTACACAAAAATAATATTTCTTAAAATAAAGAGCGGGTTAAACCCGCTCTTTTGGATTCCCTATTTAATTAACCCCTTAGCCCTAAACTGGAAATCAATTCACGATATCTCTGTACATCTTTATCTTCTAAATATCTTAATAATTTCCTTCTCTGACCAACCATCTTAAGCAGCCCTCTTCGGGAAGAATGATCCTGCTTATGTTCTTTTAAATGATCAGTAAGTTCGGAAATTCTTTCAGTCAAAATTGCAACCTGTACTTCAGGTGAACCGGTGTCTTTTTCATCTCTGCGGTACTTTTCAACTATTGCCTGTTTCTTTTCTTTAGAAATCAATTTCTTTCACCTCCTAAGTGCTGATACGCCTTAAACCAAGTAACAAGTTGAGGACTCTTATTCCTAGTTTAAGGTATATAATTAACCAAAAAAATTATATCACAGAACCTCTACGATGTAAAGAATATCCTTATTTATGGCTTCTATTAATTGATCTTCATCTTTAAATTTCTTTTCTCCCCTCAGATATTCAATCAGCTCCAGATATACAAACTCTCCATATAGATCTCCCTCAAAATTTGGTAAATGGACTTCTATGGTAAAGTTATCATCATCAAAAGTAGGTTTATGGCCAAAATTTGCCACTCCTTTATATTTTTTATCATCTATATATAAATAAACTGCATAAACTCCATCTGGAGGGAGAACATATCTGATTATTGGCTTTATATTAGCTGTTGGTATTCCCAATTTCTTGCCTCTGCCAAAACCTTTGACAACTTCACCTTCTATGATGAAATTTTGATCAAGATGATTTTTGAGTTCTTTAAGGCGGCCTGCTTTTATCAAATCTCTAATTACGCTGCTGGAAATCTTATGATCACCGATCTTTAAGGGCTTAATTGAGGTTAGTTTAAAGTTATACTCTTGACTCATCTCTTTCAATTTATCTATATTCCCATTACCCTGATAACCCAGACTAAAATCAGCTCCAACTATAATGTGCTTTGTATTTAGATTTTCTAAAATAATTTTCTTTACAAATTCATCAAACGGGGTTAAAGAAATATCATGGCTGAATTCCATTTCAAAGTAATAATCGAAACCCAGCTGATTTAATCTTTTAATCTTCTGAGATTTTGAACTCAAATAGAGATGAGGATTTCCATCACCTATTACCTCTTCTGGATGTGGCTCAAAGGTAAGCACGCCACTTTTAAGATTTTTCTCTTTTGCTATGTCTAAAGTTTCCTTTAATATTTTTTTATGTCCCTTATGTATTCCGTCAAAGGAACCTATGGCTATAACATTATCATCTAGTTCATATTGATCAAATGTTCTGCTTTTAATTATCTTCATCTTGAACCCCCATCATAAAATACTCTCAAAGCCTGTATATATAAAATATCATCTTCATTTAATTTAACTTCACTAATTGAAATAAATTGATCTTTAGAATATATTAATAACTTTTCCCCCAGTTTTAAATCAGAAGGCCATTTTTTGAAATTTTTGGCTAACAATTTAGTTCCATTAATAGCATATTTAAAGGCATAATCTTTAACCGTAAGTGCCCTGTAATCAAAAGGTTGATCAACAGGTATCAATATATTATTTAAATTATCATCTGATATCTGGTCCCATCTTATTGTATCTTTAAGTTTAAAGGGTCCTGATGAGGTCCTTAACAGATCTTTCAAATGGGCAGAGGTGTTGAGCCTTTCACCAATATCTCTCGCCAGAGATCTAATATATGTACCCTTAGAACAGTTAACCTTTATTTTGATAAAAGGTAGGTCTATATATATAAGATCAATACTTCTTATTTCCACCTGACGTTTTTTAATATCAACACTCTCATTATTTCGGGCATAGTGGTAAAGCTTTTTGCCTTTTTTCTTTACAGCAGAATATATAGGTGGTCTCTGCATAATCTTACCAATAAAAATTTTTATAGCCCCAATAATTTCTTTATCTTTTAAGTTCTTCCACAAACTGTCTTTATTTATTATCTTTCCATCTGCATCTAAGGTATCTGTAGATACGCCCAGTTCAATTTTAGCTATATATTCTTTGTTTTCTTCTGGCAGGTAGGGGATCACCTTGGTTGCTTTATTAATACAAACCGGTAAAACTCCTGCTGCAGAGGGATCTAATGTGCCTGTATGTCCACACTTTCTTATTTGCAAAATTTTTTTTACATATCCAACAACATCAAAAGAAGTCATACCGGGCGGTTTTAAAATATTAATAATACCTGCCCTTTTAGACATTTCTTTTCACCTCATCTAAAACATCTTTAATTACTTTATTTAAGCTGCCTTCTACCTTTGTTCCAGCAGCCCGGGGATGACCGCCGCCGCCAAATTTATGGGCAATTTTACTTACATCAAGATAACTGTGAGAACGAAAGCTGATATCGATAAAGTCCTGTTTTTTTTCGATAAAAGAAATCCCCACCTCTATCCCTCTTATGTCACGTGGGTAGTTAACTAAGTTATTAATCTCTTCTATATTAATCTTTATATTTTTAATCTCTTGATTTGACAAAACTAGCCAGGCGATCCTATCTGTCTTATCTACTTGTATATTATGCAGGGCTTCAGCCAACATTTTCAAATACTTAACAGAAGGGTAACTTCCTAAAAACCTATTTATTTCAACAATATCAATACCTTTTTCTTTTAAATCTGCGATTAACCGAAAGCTGTCTGGATCACTATTAGGATATTTTAAAGAACCAGTATCAGCCAAAACTGCTAGAGCAATAGCAGTCCCGAGTTCTTTTTTTATATCGACATTTAAAAATTGCAGCTGTTTGTAAATGATCATACCAACAGCTGAATTTTCAGCATTGACATAGTTCAAATTTCCAAAGCGACTATTGTCCTGATGATGATCAATATTTATAATATATTTCTTGTTTATATATTTTTTATATTGGCCCAGGCGCTCTAAATTGGCCGTATCTAAGACAATAGCATTGGAAAAGTCGTCTAGTTTATTTAAATTACTATTAGTTGTACATACATAATAATCATTGTTTTTTAAATACTTAAAAACCATCTTATACTTACTGCTAATATCGCTGTGTAATAATATTTTAGCTGATTTATTTAAACTATTTAAGAGAAATTTATAGGCCATAATAGACCCAACTGCATCACCATCTGGATCTATATGACCTATTATTAGATAATCATCATTATCTTTTATATAATTTGAAATTTCACTAAGAGAGTTATTCTTCACTTTCGTCTTTCCTCTTTTCATCTTCTTCAATAACTTCATCAATTAAATGAGATATATGAACACCTTGTTCAATTGAATCATCATATCTAAATATAATCTTGGGGGTATGAAAGGTAGTCAGCCTTTCCCCAACTAACTTTTGTATATAATTACTAGCCCGATGAAGTCCTTCCATAGTCTCATTTTTTTCCTGTTCACTACCAATTACGCTAACCATAACTTTAGCATGTTTTAAATCATTAGAGACCTTTATCTTTACGACTGATGTAAAACCTATACGCGGATCTTTGATCTCTTTTAATAAAATGTCACTTATCTCTTCTTTTAAAAGCCGACTCATTCTTCTTACTCTTTTTTTATTAGCCATAATATTTCACCTCTATAAGGACCTTTCTATCTCCTTATATCTATATATTTCTAAAATATCTCCTATCTTTATATCATTATAATCTTCAATACCAATCCCACATTCATAACCTTCTTTTACCACTCTTACATCATCTTCAAAACGCTTTAATGAACTTATACTACCTTCGTGAACAACAACACCATTTCTGATCAGCCTTACATTATCATTTCTGTTAACTTCTCCTTCTTTTACATAGGAACCGGCAATTATGCCCACAACAGGTACTTTAAAGGTATCTCTTACCTCAACTCTACCGACTATTAACTCTTTATATTCAGGTTCGAGTAGTCCCGACATAGCTTTCCTGATATCATCTATTACTTTATAGATAACTCGGTATGTTTTGATCTCGACCTTTTCTTTTTCAGCTGCCTTACGAGCATTTGTGCCTGGTCTAACATTAAAACCAATAATGATTGCATTGGAAGCACTGGCTAAGTTAACGTCGGTCTCATTAATAGCACCGACTCCTGTATGAATTATATTTACGCCTACTTCATCAGACTCTATATTTAATAAGGAACTTTTCAAAGCCGCAATTGAACCCTGTACATCTGCCTTGATTATTACATTTAATTCCTTGATTTCACCTTCCTGAATATTTCTATAAAGGTCTTCTAAGGAGACCTTGGTATCTTTTTTGAGTCTTTCTTCTTTGCGTTTTGCCTGTCTTTTATCAGCTAAGTTTCTGGCCCTTTTCTCATCCTCCATCACCCGCATATATTGACCTGCTTCAGGCACATCATTAAATCCTAAAACAATAACCGGAGTAGATGGTGTGGCTGTTTTGACCCTCTCACCGTGTTCATCCAATAAGGCTCTTACCCGTCCACTGATCGTACCTGCTAAAATATTATCACCAATCTTCAGAGTACCATTTTTGACAAGTACTGTTGCGACTGGCCCCCTTCCTCTATCCAGTTCAGATTCAATGATAACGCCATCTGCTCTTCGATCGGGATTGGCTTTCAATTCTTCAACTTCAGCTACCAGTGTAACCATCTCTAAGAGTTCATCTATATTTTCACCTTTTAAAGCTGAAACAGATACGCAGATCGTGTCCCCGCCCCATTCTTCCGGGACTAAACCATGTTCTGTTAATTCCTGTTTAACCCGATCCGGCTGAGCGTTTGCTTTATCTATCTTATTAACCGCGACAATAATTGGGATACCGGCTGCCTGGGCATGATTTATGGCCTCTATGGTCTGTGGCATAACACCATCATCAGCTGCTACTACAAGTATTACGATATCGGTCAGCTGGGCTCCTCGGGCTCTCATAGCAGTAAATGCTTCGTGACCAGGTGTATCGATAAAGGTAATCTTTTTATCTTTATATTCAGCTTGATAGGCACCGATATGTTGAGTTATGCCACCCGCTTCACCTTCAGCCACTCTAGTTTTTCTTATCATATCAAGTAGGGTTGTCTTCCCATGATCTACATGTCCCATAACAGTAACTATGGGAGATCTGGGTTTAAGATCCTCAGGCTTATCTACTATTTCCTCTAAAATCAATTCACTATCTTTTTCTTCAATTTCAACATATTCACTTATTTTAACCTCTAAACCCATTTCATCTTTTAAAATCTGTATTTCATCTTCATCAAGTGAGTAATTAACATTGGTCATTATCCCCAACTGCATCATCTCTTTGATTATCTTATTAGCGGGAATATTAACTTTTTCTGAAAGATCTCTAATCGTAATGCCCTCTCTGATCTTTAGATAATCTGCTTCAATATCTTTTTGAGACTCTTTATCTTCTTCTATTTTTTGATCTATTTCATCTGTTTTAATCTCTTTAGGCTCTTTTTTATCTTCAGTTTTAATTACTTCTCTGACAAGTTCGGCTGTTTCATCTTCAATTGTGCTCATGTGACTGGTTACCTCGATCCCAAGATCATTAAGAATATCAATCAATTCTTTACTCTTCATATTTAGTTTTTCAGCTAACTTATAGACTCTCATTTTACTCAAACTAACCACCTCCATATTAAGTTTTTTGTTGATCATCTGTTTGTTTTTCTACAGTTTCTTCTATTGTTTTTTCATCCTTTTCTTCTAATTCTTCCTTTTTTTCTTTATTTTCTTCTTTCTTATTTTGCATCTCTTCGAACTCTGATTCTTTTTTAATATCTATTTTCCATCCCGTCAATTTAGCCGCTAACCTGGCATTTTGTCCCTCTTTGCCAATAGCTAAAGATAACTGAAAATCAGGCACTACCACCGTTGCACTCTGTTCATCTTCATCAATAACTACAGACTTCACTTCAGCCGGGTTAAGGGCATTTGAAACGAACTCCTCCGGGTTATCACTGTATTTAACAATATCTATTTTTTCTCCATCCAGTTGTTCAACAACTGATTTAACGCGCATTCCCTGAGGACCAACACATGCCCCAACAGGATCAACCTTACTATCATAAGAAAAAACAGCAACTTTAGATCTAAAACCTGCCTCTCTTGCAACTGACCGTATTTCAACTATACCATCGAAAATCTCCGGAACTTCTACCTCAAAAAGTCTTTTTAAAAGGGCTGGATGGGTCCTTGATACTAATATACGGGGACCTTTAGTAGTAGATGAAACCTCCACAACATAAAGCTTCAATCTAAAACCAACCCTGTATTGCTCTGTAGGTATCTGTTCTGATACCGGCAAAAGTGCTTCTGTTTTGCCCATATCAATAAGTACATTATCTTTATGGAACCTTTGAATAGTACCTGTTATTATTTCTCCTTCTTTACGTTTATAATCTTCATAAAGAACATCTCTTTCAGCTTCTCTTATTCTCTGCATTACAACCTGTTTAGCCGTCTGAGCAGCAATCCTGCCAAAATTATCCGGGGTTATTTCTACATCCACATATTCTTCCAATTCAACTTCGGGATCTATTTTTTCTGCATTTTCAAGTAAAATTTCATAATTATCATTTTTGATCTCTTCTACCACTTTTTTCTTTGAAAAAACCATTACTTGGCCGGTTTCTTCATCTACCTCTACACTTACATTTTCTTTTGAACCGAAATCTTTTTTATAGGCTGAAAGTAGGGCAGCCTCAATCGCTTCTAAAAGAACATCTTTCGCAATGCCCTTGTCCTTTTCTATATCATCAAGCGCCTTCAACAAGTCAAGATTCATTTTTTTCCTCCTTTAGATCCAGCTAGAAATTAAACTCTTCGTAAAGATTTGCCTTGGCAATATCTGAATAATCTATTTCTATTTTTTTATCTGTATCCTTTAAATTTATGGTTACAACTTGATTTTTATCGATTCCAACTAATTTACCAATAAATACTTTCGTCCCTTTAATTTTTCTATATGTGCTAATCTTAATACTTTCTCCCCTAAATCTTTCGTAATCTTTAACCTTTTTTAAAGGTCGCTCCAATCCTGGTGAAGATACCTCTAAAAAGTATTTTTTTTCAATGGGATCTACTTCATCCAGTTTTTGACTAATAAGCCTACTCAGATTACTTAACTGATCTATTGTCAACTCACTTTGTTCATTTTCAACAAAAATTCTTAAGATCCAGTTTTGACCCTCTTTAATATACTCTATATCAACCAAATCTAAGTCGTTTATTTTTACTATTGGTTTGATTATCTTTTTTAACTGATCAATCATCTTACTCATCTTTTAAGCCTCTCTTTCATAAATTAAAGAGTGGGCTCCCCCACTCCTCAATAAATCAACATTTTCCATACTACAGCCTATCATATATTTGAGTAATTTTCAAGAATTAGAGAAGAGAGATAACTGATTTCTATCTGGAATTCCCTCTAATGAACCATGCTCTTTCATGTTTTCAATTACAGTCTTACTCAAACGTGTTCTATTTGTTAAATCTTCTATTGAGATAAATTCTCCCTTTTGCCTGGCTTGTATTATGCTTTCTGCAGCACTTGACCCCAGCCCATCCAAACAGATTAATGGGGGCACGAGTTTATCATTTACCTCAATGAATTTATCCATCTTGGATTTATATAAGTCCACTCTTCCGAATTCAATACCTCTATACATTGCTTCTTTAACCACCTTTAAAATAGTTGATGTTTCTTTTTCTTTTGAACTCAGCTTATCCTGCTTTTTTAATTTTTTAAGATAGTCTTCTACATATTCTATACCTTTATCAACAATCTGAGCATCAAAAGAACCGGCCTTTGTTGTAAAATATGTCATATAAAAGGCAGTTGGATAATGAACTTTAAAAAATGCAATGCGGTAAGCCATCATTACATAGGCTGCTGCATGGGCCTTGGGAAACATATACTTAATTTTTTTACATGATTTTATATACCACTCAGGTATATTATTTTCTTTCATCATCTTTTCTTCCTGTTGGTTTAAGCCCTTACCCTTTCTAACATGTTCCATGATATGAAAGGCATCTGCCGGTTTTAGTCCCATTTCGACTAAGTAATTCATTATATCATCTCTTACAGAAATCACCTCTGAAAGATCTGCCTTTTTACTTTTGATCAGCTGACGGGCATTGTTCAGCCAAACATCTGTTCCATGAGACAATCCACTGATGCGAAGCAGTTCAGCAAAGCTCTTGGGTTCTGTTTCAATTAGCATTTGTCTGACAAAACTGGTTCCAAATTCGGGAATACCATAGGTTCCCACTGCTGAATTGATTTGATCTTTATTTAAATTCAAACTTTCAATCGATGAAAATATCTGCATGGTTTTTTCATCATCAAGGGCAATAGATTCCGGATCTACCCCGGTTAAATCCTGCAGCATTCTAAGTGAGGTGGGATCATCATGACCTAAAAGATCTAGTTTTAAAATCCTTCCACTTATTGAATGGTAATCAAAATGGGTGGTTCTAACTCTCGTATTTTGATCATTGGCCGGATGCTGTATTGGCGTAAAATCATAAACATCCATTTCTTTTGGAACAACCATCAATCCACCCGGATGCTGCCCGGTAGTTTTCTTGACACCTGCACAACCATCTACCAGACGATTTATCTCTGCTCTTTTAACATCTATACCATTATCATCAAGATAATTTTTAACGAAACCAAAGGCAGTTCTACTAGCAATTGTTGAAATAGTTCCCGCCCTAAAAACATAATCACGTCCAAAATATTTTTCTGTAACTTCATGAATCTTATTTTGATATTCGCCGGAAAAATTTAAATCAATATCAGGTACCTTATCTCCCTCAAATCCCATAAAAACTTCAAAAGGAATATCAAAACCATCCTTTTCATAATCTGTATCACATTTAGGACATTTCTTGTCTGGCAGATCGATACCTGTACTGTATTTTTTATCAGTAATTATTTCTACATTTTTACATTGGGGACAGCGATAATGAGGTGGAAGAGGATTCACCTCTGTAATTCCACACATGGTGGCAACAAGTGAAGAACCGACTGAACCCCTTGAACCAACTAAATATCCGTCTTTTAGAGATCTCTTAACAAGTTCATGTGCGATTAAATAAATCACTGAATAACCGTTATCGATAATTGAAGTCAGTTCTTTTTTTAGACGTTTTTCGATCAATTCTATTAAATCATCCCCATAGAGATTTTTTGCTTTATTATAAGTCATTTCCTTTATCTGCTTATCTGCCCCCTCTATTTGGGGAGTATAGATTCCTTCCGGAATCGGTTTTATATTATCTATCATCTCATATATTTTATTAGGATTATCTATTACAATCTCTTCTGCTTTTTTATTATCAAAGTAATCAAATTCTTTTAACATTTCCTCAGTTGTTTTAAAATATAAAGGGGGTTGGTTATCATAATCACCATAACCCTGGCCGGCCTGCAGTATTTTACGATAAATCTCATCTTCAGGATTAAGAAAATGCACATCACCAGTGCCTACAACCAACTTATCATTCTCTTTACCAAGTTCATATATTCTTTTGTTAATCTCTTTTAAGACCTCTTTATTATCTACTTGATCAGGTATCAAAAATTGATTATTGGCCAGAGGCTGAATTTCTAAAAAATCATAAAATTCTACAACCTCTTCGATCTCAGCTCTACTCCTATTATTTAACAGATATTTAAAAAGCTGGCCTGATTCACAGGCAGAACCAATCAACAAATTATCACGTTCAGCCAGCAGTTCACTTTTTAATATTCTGGGCTGTCGGTAAAAATTATTAAGATGGGCCTGAGAAACTAATTTGTATATTGTCTTTAGACCGGCCTTGTTTTTGGCAAGGATAAGGGCATGGTAAGGATGCATTTTTTTCCAGTCAATATTTTTAGCCAATTCATTTATATCTGTGATCTTATTTATCTTCTCTGCATCTCTTTCATCCAATAACTTTAAAAATAATTTAGCAGTTGCCCGGGCATCATCCAATGCCCTGTGGTGGTTTTTCAACTCAATATCATAGTGTTCAACAAGTGTCGATAGCTTATGTTTTTTAAGGCCAGGCAGGACTGCCCTGGCCAAACTCAAAGTATCTATCCTGGTAATTTCATCATCTGTAAAATATTTATTCAAATCATCTCTGATAAAACCGTAATCAAAATCCATGTTATGAGCAATTAATGGCTTACCGTCAAAAAATTCAACGAAACTCTGCAAAACCTGAGCATAATCTGGAGCATCTTCAACCATCTTGTCATCTATACCGGTTAAGGTGCTTATTTTATTCGGAATGCTGATATCAGGCTTAACTAAAGAAGAGAAACTATCAACAACTTCACCCCCCCTGATTTTTACAGCCCCTATTTCTATAACCTCATTTTGTATAGGATTCAGTCCTGTTGTCTCCAAATCGAAAACAACAAACTCTTCTTCATCAATATCACATGTAGTTGGATTAACCACAATCGGCTTTCCATTATCTATCAAATAGGCTTCTAATCCAAAAATAATATCGACCCCATATTCTTTGCCGGCCTGATAAGCGTCTGGATATGCCTGCACAACACCATGGTCTGTTACTGTTAGGGCTTTATGGCCCCACTTTGAAGCTAGTTTTACAGCTTCTTTTATATCTACCGTAGCATCCATTGCACTCATCTGGGTATGAAGATGTAGTTCAATTCTTTTTTGAGTAGAGGTGTCCTGCCTCTTTTCTTTATAACCAATTTTATTGACAGCATTGGCTATTAAAATCAAATCATTACTGTATTTATCGTATTGAATATCTCCTCTGATTAAAACTTTCATATCTTTTTTTAACTGCAGTCGTTCATTATTTTTTAAAAATACCTTGCAGGTTAAAGAATCATCATAATTAGTAATATGAAAGGTATGTAGATGCAAACTCTTATTTATTTTTTTTTCATTTTGATCAAAGATTATTCCACTTGTTACCACGTTCTTTTGAGCATTTGAAATCTCTTTTAATGTAACTTTTTGATCAGTATTATTAATTCTACGTCCATATATAATCTGTTTCTTTATTTTATCTTTAGCTTTTCTTTGCTTGTTTTTTTCGGCCTTCTTTTTTGCAAAGCTGTCTTTTAAAGACTGATCATCTTTGAAAAAATCCCCATTTTCAACCGCAATATTCAGTTCTCTATCAAGATAAAAATATAGTCTGTTTTTTAAAAAATTAATAAAACGTGTATTGTTAATTTTTTTAGCTGCTAATTTTGTTTCCAAAGAGATAATCAGCTGATCCTCTTTTAAAAATAACTTTGCTCTATCAAACCAGGCCTTACTGTAAGAAAATTTTTCATTTAACTCCCTGCTCAACTGTGGCCAAATCATCTTGACCTCTTGTTTTAAAGTAATCTCAAAATCATAGTTGATAGAAAAACCTGGCAGTAACTTTTTAATTTTATCCCTAAACTCGTCAACCTGACTATCATTATTTACAATAATTCTACAGCTTTTATTTTTTTTATCAACCATAATATACTTTATTTTGTCTTTAAATTTTTCTCCGGGCTGAATTACCTCAATCACTTGATCCCTCCTAAAGCATACAACTTATTTATCTGTAATATTACTAAAAATCGTTTTTAGAATGTCTAAATACATCTTACTCCTGGCTTTAACACCCTTGATAAATCCTATCTTCTCTTCTTTCATTACATGTGTTAAATTTTTTAAATCAACCTTTTTCACCCTCTTATTATCTTTAAAATGCTTATTTAAAGCAACTTCCACCCCAAAACCTCGATCTGCCAGATTTTTAACCTTAAGGAGTTCTGACATTTTTATAGCCCTCTGCCCAGATAGTTTTGGTGAGACAATCTGAGCTAAATCAGTAAGGCCTCTACCGTTTTTAAAAACCCCTATTGTCATATCTGCTTCATCTGAAATGAGGGGATTAATCAGCTTATAAATGTGTTGCTTATTTAAACCTATTAAATCTCCATCCAATAAAACTATAATATCTGTTTCAATTTCTGATATTCCTTTTTGTAAGGCAGCCCCTTTACCTTTATTTACATCAAGTTTATATATACGAGTTTTCCTTTTATCAGCTTCACGATAGGTGTTATCCTGAGAACCATCATCAACTACTATGACTTCATCGATTAAAGATATGCTATTTAAAACATCAATAATATCACCAATGGTTTTTTCTTCATTATAAGCGGGTATCAAGGCCTTTATTATCATCAAAACACTCCCCTTTATTTTAATTCAGAGAGAAACTTTTTTATTTCAACTTCGTAATTGTCTAGAGAAATTTCATAATCCTGACCGGTCTGTCTGTTATGCAACTCTATCACATTATTTTGTAGTGAGCGGCTGCCTAATGTAATCCGCAGTGGGATCCCAATTAAATCAGCATCATTGAACTTAACTCCCGCTCTTTTTGATCTATCATCTATAAGCACCTCAACATCCATTTTTTGAAAACGTTCATAGATATTTTGAGCTGTTTTTTGAACTTCCTCATTGTTACCTAAAGGAAGAATTATTATCTGATAAGGTGCGATAGATTTGGGCCAAATAATGCCATTTTGATCATTACTCTGTTCTATAGCAGCAGCAACAATGCGAGTTACACCAATCCCATAACTACCCATAACTACCGGCTGTTCTCGACCGTTTTCATCAAGATATGTTGCTCCCATACTCTCACTATATTTTGTGCCCAGTTTAAAGATATGACCTAATTCTATACCTGATTTTATTTTTAGATGTCCTTTATCACACTTAGGACAGTGGTCCCCATTTTGTACTGTTCTTAAATCTTGATAATCATCTACAGTAAAATCTTTACCTGGATTTATATTCCCATAATGTTTATCAACTATATTTGCTCCGCAGACCGCATTTCTTAAATATTTTACTCTCCAATCAGCAATTATTGGATATCCTTCAATTCCAAGTGGTCCAATAAAACCGGCTTTTACATTAAATACTTCAAAAATATCTTCTTCTTCAGCTGGTTCTATGGTTGTCGCTTGCAAAAAGTTAGCCAGTTTAACTTCATTTAATTGATCATCACCTCTAACTAAAACCACAACCAGCTGATCATCGGCCTTCATCAACATGGTCTTGATCATTTGTGAACCATCTATATTTAGAAAATTTTCCAGTCCTTGTATGGTTTTGATATCAGGTGTATCAATTAGCTTTTTTTCCATTATATCTTGACTTACAGTCTGTTTTGCAAGATAGGAACCCGCCAATTCAGTATTAGCAGCATAATCACAGCTGTCACAGAGTGCTATATCATCCTCACCTGCCTCAGCAATTAATACAAATTCATGTGAATCTTTTCCGCCCATCGCCCCTGAATCGGCTTCTACTATATGTGTTTTTAAACCCAAGCGGTCAAATATCTTCACATAGGCATCATACATTTCCTGGTAGCTTTTATCCAAGCCTGAATAATCTTCATCCATACTGTAGGCATCTTTCATAATAAATTCTCTGCTCCTCATCACTCCAAAACGAGGCCTGATTTCATCACGTACCTTGGTTTGAATTTGATATAGGTTTAAAGGTAAATCCTTATATGATCTCAGTTCATCTTTGATTAAATCAGTGATTACCTCTTCATGTGTGGGACCCAGACAGTATTCATGTTCTTTTCTATCTTTAAATCTGATCATGATTGGGCCAAACTTTTCCCAGCGGTTAGAATCCTGCCAGATCTTGGAGGTCTGCATTACAGGCAGCAGAACTTCCTGAGAAGATGTTTTGTCCATCTCTTCTCTAATAATGTTCTCTATCTTTTTTATAACTTTATAGCCCAGGGGTAAATAAGAAAAGATACCGGGACTTAATTTCCTCATTAAACCTGCTCTTAACATCAGCTGATGACTTTTTATTTCAGCTTCTGCAGGTATTTCTTTTAATGTTGGTAGATATAATTTTGACATGCGCATTCTTACTCACTCCTAATTTTTTTTATTTCTTCTATCAAGGTTTCAACAATCTCTTCTTCCCTAACTTTTTTAATAACTTTACCTTTTTTAAATAGCAGTCCATTATGTTTGCCACAGGCTATCCCTAAATCTACTTCGCGAGCCTCTCCCGGCCCATTAACAGCACAACCCATTACAGCAACACTTAGACCTTCCTTAAAATATTTATCAAATTTTTTTATTCTTCTTTTTACCTCAACTGTAATTTTCTCTAAATCAACCTCTGTCCTTCCACAGGTCGGACAGGATATTACTGTAATCCCTCTGTTTCTTAACTTTAGGTTTTTCAATATCTGATAGGCAGTAACCACTTCCTGTATCGGATCTCCGGTCAGAGAAACACGCAGCGTATCTCCATAACCACTACTTAATAAAAGGGCTAGACCTATCGATGATTTTATTATACCTTCTCGTCCACTACCAGCCTCTGTTATTCCGATATGAAAGGGGTAATCAACCTTATCACCCAATATCTCATGGGCCTTTATGGTCATCAGTACATCGGTTGATTTCATTGAAATAATAGTATTATAGAAATTCAACTCTTCCAGTATTTCAACGTGTTTTAATGCGCTTTCCACCATGGCTTCTGCCGTTGGTCTGCCGTATTTATTTAAAATATCTCTTTCAATAGAACCGGAATTAACACCTATTCTAATCGGTATTTGCTTGGCTTGACAGGCTTTAACCACCTGTTTTATCTCTTTTTTTGAACCAATATTACCGGGGTTTATTCTTAACCCATCAACCCCCTGTTCAACTGCTTTTAAAGCAAGGGTATAATCAAAATGTATATCAGCTATTAGGGGTATATTAATCTTGTTTTTGATTTGTCTTAAAGCTAATGCAGCCTCTTTATCAGGCACAGCTGTCCTGATAATCTCACAGCCTGCCCGTTCAAGATCCTTGATTTGATTAACGGTTTTATCGATTTGGTCTGTCTTTGTATTGGTCATAGACTGTACTGTTATGGGGTGCTCACTACCCACCCCCACATCCTGATAGAAGATGCTTCTCGTAGCTCTTCTTTTTATCATTTCGATACCCCTTTAAAAGAAGTTTTTAACAATATCATTATATATTATAAACACCATTAAAATCATCAGTAAGATAAAACCGATCAGATGAACAAATCCTTCTTTTTGTGGATCGACCGGTTTACCCCTAAACAGTTCAATTATTATAAAGAAAATCCTTCCTCCATCTAAGGCGGGTAAAGGAAGCAAATTTATAATACCGAGATTAATCGAGATTATGGCCATCCAGTTCATCACATTTATAATTCCATTGCGGGCGGCCTGACCTATAATAGAAGCAATCATAACCGGTCCTCCTATCCCCTCCATAGAACGGCTTGAAATAATCTGGATAAAGCCTTTTATGGTCAAAGTAAAGACCTGCCAGCTCTGTACGACCGATAACCGACTGGCTTTAAAAAATCCAATGTTCTCTCTAACAACCTGAGGATAAATGCCAATTACATTAATATCCATCTGTTCATCATACTGGGGGGTTATTTTAAATTGCAGCCTTTCGCCCTTCCTATTTACAACGATATCAAGCGGCTCTTTTTGAGAATTATGAATCTTTTCAGCCATTGACTCCCAGCTATTTATCTGTACATTTTCAATTTCAACTATCTCATCTCCAGGACGAAGCCCTGCTTCTGCAGCGGGCATACTTGGATCTAATTCACCAATAATCGGTTGATCTAAAGTGGAGGTTGGCAGTCCGGCAAAGTTAAAGATCAAAAAGAAAATCAGTACTGCCAGAGCGAAGTTCATAAATGGGCCCATAAATATTACAGCAAACCTCTTTAAAATTGACTTTTGGTGAAAACAACGTCCATTTTTTAATGCTTCATTATATATTTTGAGATCTTCACTGTCATCATCTTCATCTGGTATGAATTCACCTGTCATATTACAGAAACCACCTAAGGGGATTATCCGAATTGAATAAACGGTCTCTCCCCACTGTTTTGAAATCAATTTAGGTCCAAACCCCAGGGCAAATTCTTCTACCCTGATGTCACTTAGTTTTGCTGTAATATAATGTCCAAATTCATGTATAAAAATCAATATTCCCAGTACAACAATAAAACTGAGAATTGTGGTTAACATATTATACAACCTCCTCTACATATTCCCTGGTCCAGCTATCTATCTCAATTATTGTTTCAATATCTGGTTTTTTTATGTGTCTGTGGGAATTTAATGCTTTTTTAATAATCTTTGGAATTTCTAAAAATTCAATTTTTTCTTCTAAGAATTTAGCTACAGCCACTTCATTAGCGGCATTTAATACAACAGGAAAACTGCCCCCTTTGCGACCTGCCTGATAAGCCAGCTGGAGACATTCAAATTTTTTATAATCAGGTTCAAAGAATTCTAATTTGGCCTGTTTTATTAAATTAAGTTTCTGCCCGATCCCCTCCTTTACGCGGGGATATTCCAATACATATTGAATGGGCATCTTCATGTCTGGTAAACTCATCTCTGCATATATAGAATGATCGATTAACTCGATCATGGAATGTATTATGCTCTGAGGGTGAATCACAACATCTATTTTATCATAATCAATATCAAATAACCAATGTGCTTCTATAACTTCTAATCCCTTATTCATCATAGTCGCTGAATCAATAGTTATCTTATTGCCCATTTCCCAGTTGGGGTGATTAAGAGCATCTTTTATACTTACTTTCTTTAAATCATGATAACTTTTATGACAGAACGGTCCCCCGGAAGCTGTTAATATTATATTTTTTAATTCTTTTTTTTCATGAGCCTTCAGTAGTCTAAATATGGCATTGTGTTCACTGTCTATCGGTAATAGGATATCTTCCCCTTTATTATATTCTTTTAAGCGTTCTTGTACTAAATGACCACCTATAACAAGGCTCTCCTTATTAGCCAGACCTAATTTAACACCCTTATTAAGGGTATTTAATGTAGGAATCAGACCAACGGCCCCCACCAGTCCATTAATTACTAAATCTATATTATCTAATTTGACAATCTCATTAAGCTCTTTTGTTCCGCTTAAGACTTTAATTTTTTGATCTTGTAGATTTAGTCTGACCTGTTCTGCACTTTTTGGATCTGTCATTACCACATAACCAGGCTTATATTTTAAAGCCTGCTCTGTAATTTTATCTACACTTTTATTTGCCGTTAATACTTCGATATTCCAATTATCATCTATAAAATCTATAACCTCAAGAACCTGGGATCCAATCGAACCGGTTGAACCCAATAAAATTAAATTATTCATAACCTAATACCTCCTAATTTAAAAGCAAACTCAAATAGAAATATGTGAAAGGTATTGTGAAAAAGAGACTATCAAAACGATCCAATATACCCCCATGTCCAGGTATTAAATCACCAGAATCCTTAACATCAACTGCCCTTTTAATAGCTGATTCAAATAAATCTCCCGCCACTGCGATCATCGGCAGCAAAATACCATAGATTATCCAGATACCAGAAAAAATGTCTAGAAATAAAGTGATTGCGATTATAAACAAAAAGGAAGTCACAATACCTCCCAGGGCACCTTCTATGGTTTTATTAGGGCTGATTTTTGGGGCCAGTTTCTTTTTACCATAGTATTTTCCCACAAAAAATGCTGCTACATCTGTCAGCCAGGTACCGATTAAAGCAATCCATAAAGCGAATTGTAAATCTAAATTTCTTAAATATATAAAATAAATAAGTCCAAAAACTATATAAATAACTGCGAAAATATTAATTGAAATATTTTGTAAAATATTTTTCAGATCATCTTTTTGGTAATTTTCATAGAAAAAGATTAGCAGAATTAATATAAAAAAGTACTCTAAATGAAAGTCATATTGGTATATTAAATTTAAATAAGAAACCACCAAAAAAAGCATACCGCTCAATATCAAAGAAAATGAACTATTCGTTTGTGTTATCTGGCTGAATTCTTTTAATGCTAAGATTGTGATAAGAGAAATAAATATAAAAAAAGGAAAGTTACCCCAATAAATAGCCAGTATAAAGATTAATACACCCAAAGTACCACTTATTATCCTTTTCAATAACATTTATTGATCAGCCTCCCCGGTAAGTGCTCCAAATTTTCTCTGTCTTATAGCAAAAGATTTAAGGGCTTTATTTAATTCTTTTTCATCAAATTCAGGCCAATACTTATCTGTAAAGTATAGTTCTGCATAAGCAGACTCCCATAATAGAAAGTTGCTTATTCGCTTGTCACCACCTGTTCGTATTATAAATTCAACATCAGATATGGTGGGATTATATAAATATTTACTGACCAATTTTTGGGTTATCTCTTCGGGTTTAAGATTTTTATCAGCTTTTAATTTTTTAATAACATCAATAATTTCTGCCCTGCCTCCATAATTAAAAGCTATATTGAGTATTAATTTATCGTTATCTTCTGTTAACTTTTCTATTTTTTCGATCTTTTTTAATATTTTTTGATCCAGCTCAGCTCTTCTGCCTATAATATTTATCTTTATATCCTGCTCATCTAATTCAGCCGCTTCCCTCTCGATCGTTTGACTGAACAACCCCATCAAATACTTTACTTCTTTTGGAGGCCTTTTCCAATTTTCTGTAGAGAATGCATATACAGTCAGGCTGGTTATCTCATATTTAATAAGGGATTTTACTGTATCTTTTAAAACCTCTACTCCCTTCTTATGGCCATATGTTCTCGGCATATTTTGCTTTTTTGCCCAGCGCCCGTTGCCGTCCATTATAATGGCAACATGGTCAGGTAAGTTTTGCATTTTTGACCTCCTTAAATATTAAATAACCCCCCTATATCATATAGAGGGGAATTATTCATAATCTTTATAAGAATATAAGATGATATCCTTATCCTCCTGATTTATAATTTTTAAAATAATTTTGTTCCCTCTACCTATTTCACGGTCTGGTGGTGCATATTCGATAAGCTCAAAACTGCGTTTTCTATCTAAGTGCTTAATGTATTTTTCTGGTTTTTCCAATAGGTATTTATCTACTTTTTTCATTATACCTCCATTATAACCTCTTCTTTGCTTTCAGTAATATCATCTATCTTTTCACAGAATTTGTCTGTCAATTCTTGAAGATTATCCAGGCCTCTGTAAAGATTATCTTCTGAAATTTCGCCTTCTTCTTCCAGTAACTCTAACTCCTCTTTAATATTATGTCTAATATTTCTAATATTAACCTTACCTTTTTCTGCTTTTTGGTGAAGAATTTTTACGAGTTCTTTTCTTCTTTCCTCTGTAAGTTTAGGGATATTAATTCTAATCACATTACCATCATTATTGGGAGTTAACCCAAGATTTTCTTTCATTATAGCCTTTTCTATATTTTCAATTACACTTTTATCCCAGGGTTCAATAACCAACTGTCTGGGCTCTGGGGCAACTACTTTTGCCATCTGCTGTAGTGGTGTAGCGGTTCCATAGTAGTTAACCATTATATTTTCCACTATTGATGGTCTAGCACGCCCTGTTCGAACCGTATTCAAGTCTTCTTTTGTTGCCTGAAGAGATTTTTCCATCTTATTTTCAGCTTTTTTGGTTAATTTACCAATCATTGATTTTCCCCCTTAAATGCATTTATATTGTTTATCTTACTACAGTTCCCACATCTTCTCCAATAATAGCCCTTTCAATGTTTTCATAATCATCCAGACCAAAAACAATTAATGGTATATTATTATCCATACAGAGAGAAATAGCTGTTGAATCCATAACTTTCAAAGATTTATTTAATACTTCTATATAGGTTAGTTCTTTGTATTTGACAGCATTATCATTCTGCAGGGGATCATCGTCATATACTCCATCTACATTTTTGGCCATTAAAATTGCTTCAGCCGATATTTCTGCTGCTCTCAAAGCAGCCGCAGTATCGGTGGTAAAAAATGGATTACCAGTCCCGGCTGCAAAGATAACAACCCTACCCTTTTCTAAATGTCGGATTGCTCTTCTTCTAATATAAGGCTCTGCAATTTGACTCATCTCAATAGCTGACTGAACTCTTGTTTCCAGTCCATATTTTTCTATAGCGTCTTGTAAGGCCATGGCGTTAATTACGGTTGCCAGCATACCCATATAATCAGCTGTCCCACGATCCATACCTTTGGCAGAACCTGCAACTCCCCGAAATATATTGCCACCACCAACTACTATTGCAATTTCAACTTTTGTTTCACTAACAATTTCATTAATTTTTCCAGCCACATTTTGGATTGTAATTGGATCGATTCCATAATCACGGTTCCCACCCAGGGCAGCACCGCTTAATTTTAACAACACTCTGGAATACTTTGTTGTTCGAGTCATTACCATACCTCCAAGAAATATATTCTCGATTCTATATTAAAATCCTTCATTTGTGTGCATATTGAAAAAGAGAACACTCGATGTGCTCTCTTAAAAATTCATGTAATTATTCGTTTTTATTGACTTCTGCCATTACCTCTTCAGCAAAGTCCTCTTCCTTTTTTTCGATACCTTCACCCAGTTCATATCTTGTAAATCTTCTAACTGAAATATCAGACTCTTCTAATACATCTTTAACCTGTAAATCCGTATCTCTGATATACTCTTGTTCTAATAAACAGATCTGAGTATAATATTTATTAATCTTTCCTTCAACAATTTGATCTAATATATGCTCTGGTTTCCCTTCATTTTTAAGCTGTTCTTTAATAATAGTCTTCTCTTTTTCAATCACATCCTGATCAACATCTTCACGACTTAAAAAATCAGGATTACTGGCTGCAATATGCATTGTAATATTTTTAGCAGTATTCAGACCATCATCATCCTGTTCTCCTTCAAATTCTGCTAAAACACCTATCTTCCCATTTAAGTGTATATATCCATAAAGAAAACCTTCTGTTTCCATCTTGACATACCTGCGTAAATTAATATTCTCACCAATACCGGCTATAGCTTCTTTGATAATTGTCTCAACAGTTTTATCTTCATTTTTAAACCATTTTTCTGCATTCAACTCAGCTAGATTATCAGCACTGCTCAACATAATATGTTCAGAAATACTGTTTACTAGATCTTGAAACCTTTCATTTTTGGCAACAAAGTCAGTTTCACTATTTATTTCTACAATAACTCCTTTATCTCTATGGTCATTAATCATAACATTAACCAGGCCTTCTGCAGCAACCCGACCTGATTTCTTAGCAGCTTCAGACATGCCTTTTTCTCTTAATAAATCAATGGCTGCTTCGATATCTCCCTCGGTTTCGGTTAATGCATTTTTACAATCTAATACTCCAGCCCCTGTTCTTTCTCTTAATTCTTTTATATCTTTCATAGATACAGACATTTTATCCACTCCTTTATTTAATAAAAAAGACGTTGAAAAAAGGGAACCCTTTTAACAACGCCTTAAGTAAGTTCTATTGTGGTTCAACAACTTCAAGATCTTCATTTTCTTCTTTATCCTGAATTTGTTCATTTTCAAGCTGTTCTCCCTGTTTTCCAGCTAATACAGCATCAGCTATTATTCTACTTATTAATTTTACCGCTCGAATGGCGTCATCATTGCCGGGAATTTCATAATCGATGAGATCAGGATCACAGTTAGTATCCAAAATTGAAACAATAGGAATATCAAGCTTTATTGCTTCAGCAACGGCAATTGATTCTTTTCTGGGATCTGTAATGTATACAACATCAGGTAAACCGTCCATATGACGAATACCACCCAGGTTTTTCAGCAATTTTTCTCTCTCACGTTCTAACTCGATAACCTCTTTGTTTGGTAAGACCTCAAACAAACCGTCTTCCTCCATCTGCTCAAGCTCATTTAATCGATCAATGCGCTTGCTGATAGTTTTATAGTTGGTTAACATTCCTCCCAACCAGCGTTGATTAACATAAGGCATTCCACAACGTTCGGCCTCTTTTTTGATGGTTTCCTGTGCTTGTCTTTTGGTCCCAACAAAAAGAACTTCATGACCTTTAGCTACTTGTTCTCTAACAAAATCATATGCCCTGTCCATCAACTTGACAGTCTGCTGTAAATCGATAATATAAATTCCATTTCTTTCAGTAAAAATGTAATCCTTCATCTTAGGATTCCATCTTCTGGTTTGGTGTCCAAAATGTACACCTGCTTCAAGCAGTTGTTTCATATTAACTACAGACAATATTGTTACCTCCTCTCCGGTTTTAAACTTCCACCTGCTTCATCCCCTGCTAATAGTATCGAAGAGGATTAAGCCTCGATACCACTACTACCCTCATGGGTAGCACCAGTGACAGGGTCAACAAGATGTGTTTATTTATTGCCAATTGATAGTATAACACATAAAAATAGTATTATCAATCCAAATATATCAAAAAACTGATTAATTTTTTTACATTTTCATTTTTTCTAAATCATCTAATAAATATTGATTGAGGACTTTAATATAAGTTCCTTTCATCCCCAGAGAACGAGATTCTATTACTCCAGCACTTTCAAATTTACGTAAGGCATTAACAATCACTGATCTGGTTATCCCAACCCGGTCAGCCACTTTGCTTGCTACCAATAATCCCTCTTCTCCATCCAGCTCATCAAAAATATGTTCTACCGCTTCCAGTTCGGAGTATGAAAGTGTGTCAATTGCAATTTGAACGGCTGCTCGCTTGCGAGCCTCTTTTTCTATCTTATTACTTTTTTTTCTTAAGATCTCCATACCAACAACAGAAGCACCATATTCAGCTAAGACAAGATCTGTATCACTAAATTCTTCACCATAACGTGATAAGATTAATGTGCCGAGTCGATCTCCTCCACCAATTATCGGGACAATGGTTGTCAATTTGTTAGAGTACATACATTCGTTCTCTGGATCAAAAATACATACCCTATCTTCTTGAGTGATATTCGCCTTTGTACCATTTACATTTAATAAACTTTGACTATAATCTTCTGGAAATCTGTTTTCCCGAGATACTATTTGATTCATTATTTCGCATTCAAAATCCTCCATGAAAGAATGACCCAGTACTTTACCTTTTTTGCTAGTAATGTATGTATTACATTGAATTGCCTCAGATAATACTGGTGCCATCTTTTCAAAGTCAACAGGTTGGCCACCAGACCGCTGCAGCAGCCTGTTGATCTTCCTGCTTTTTTCTAAAAGTTGACTCATCTAAATTACCTCCATCGATTTTATTTAAAAATTATAATATATATTTGCTTAAATCTTTATCTTTAACAACTTCAGAAAGTTGTTCTTGTACATATTCAACATTTATTGCTACCTGATTATTCTTTATATTATCAGGAGCATTGTATGATAAATCTTCTAGCAACTTTTCCATGATTGTATGAAGCCTACGTGCCCCGATGTTTTCTGTTTGTTCATTCACCTCATATGCAAACTCTGCAATCTCTCTTATCGCATTATCTGTAAAAGAAATATCTAAACCTTCAGTTTTAAGTAGTGAACGGTATTGCCTGGTCAAAGCATTTCTGGGCTGCAGTAAGATCTGTTCAAAATCATCTACCGTTAGACTATTTAATTCTACCCGCAGAGGAAATCTCCCCTGTAGTTCAGGTATTAAATCCGATGGTTTTGACATATGAAAAGCACCGGCTGCTATAAATAGTATATGATCTGTTTTAACAGCACCATGTTTGGTCATGACAGTAGACCCTTCCACAATAGGTAAGATATCTCTCTGTACACCCTCACGAGATACATCAGGGCCAGATCCCTTGTCTTGACCAGCAATCTTATCTATCTCATCTAAGAATATTATCCCTTGATTTTCAACCAGATCAACTGCCTTTGCCTTGACTTCTTCATCATCTATCATTTTTTTTGCTTCTTCTTCTTGTAAAATTTCGATAGCCTCTTTGATCTTAACCTTCCTGTCCTTTTTCTTTTTAGGAAACATATCTCCCAGCATATCATTGAAATTTACTCCCATTTCTTCACTACCCTGACCGGTAAAAAGCTCCAGCATTTGAGGGGATTTTTTTTCAACAGAAATTTCTATCATCCTATCATCAAGATCTCCATTTTTCAACTTTTCCATAAGTTTATCTCTTCTGCGCTGTATCCTTTGATAACTTTCAGATTTATCCTTGTCTTCATCTTCGTCAGATATAAATTGAAAAGGACCTTTATTATCTTTACCTGGGGTGGGTAATAAACTGTCTATGACCCTCTCCTGGGCAGACTGAAGTGCTTCTATTTGAACTTTCTTAATCTCTTTTTCCTTGACCATACGTATAGCATATTCGATTAGATCTCTTACCATAGATTCTACATCTCTGCCTACATAACCGACCTCAGTAAACTTAGTTACCTCAACCTTTATAAAAGGCGCCTGAGCAATATTAGCTAATCTTCGGGCTATTTCTGTCTTACCCACTCCGGTCGGTCCGATCATCAAAATATTTTTTGGTATGATTTCTTCCTGCAGATCTTCATCCACCAACTTGCGGCGGTATCTATTTCTTAAAGCAATCGCAACTGATTTTTTCGCATCGTTTTGACCAATTATATATTGATCTAGTTTTTCAACAATTTGACTTGGCGTCAATTCCATAAAAATCCTCCTCTATCTTAAAGATCTTCTATAACAATGTTGTCATTTGTATAAATACAGATATCAGATGCAATCTTTAAAGATCTTTTTGCAATTTCTGCAGCAGTTAAATCCTGATCAGTTTCGATTAAAGCTCTGGCTGCAGCCTTTGCATAAGGACCTCCTGAACCAATTGACATAACCTCATCATCTGGTTCTATCACATCTCCCGTACCTGATATAATCAACATCTTGTTTTGATCAGCCACTAAAAGTAAGGCTTCCAGCTTACGTAAAATCTTATCTGTACGCCACTCTTTGGCAAGTTCAACAGCAGAACGTTCCAGATTACCATGGTATTCTTCTAACTTTCCTTCAAATTTTTCAAAAAGAGTAAAGGCATCAGCTGAGGTACCTGCGAAACCCGCAAGAACTTTGTTATGGTAAAGTCGCCTGACCTTACGGGCAGTGGATTTCATAACAGTATCGCCCATTGTAACCTGGCCGTCTCCAGCTATAGCTATACTATTTTTATAATTTACAGCAACTATTGTAGTTGCTTTGATTTTGTCCATGATCTACCTCCTGTAATTTTGTGAATATTATAAATCTTTTAATGAGTACAGTTTAACACAAGCAATTCAACTGTGTCAAACTGGGAGCCTCTTATTCCTTGTCAACTGTATGCTTACAGTCTTTATTTGAACATTTATAATAGTTGCCTCTTTTTTTACTGAATTTTTCTACCATCATACTCCCACATTCAGGGCATTTTTTATTAGTCGGCTTATCCCAGGAAACAAAATCACATTCGGGATAATTACTGCATCCATAAAATGTTTTGCCCTTTTTGGACTTTCTCTTTACTATCTCACCATCTTTACATTTGGGACATTTTACACCAATCTTATCTAGATAAGGTTTGGTATTTTTACATTCTGGGAACCCGGAACATGCCAGAAACTTGCCGTACCTTCCATGTTTAATAACCATGGGTTTACCACACTTATCACATTTTATATCTGTCTCAATATCCATGTTTACCTTTTTCATATTATCTTTAGCTTCCTCTAATCGTTCTGAAAATTCTTTATAGAAATCGCGCAAAATTTCCTGCCACTCTTCTTTGCCCTCTTCGATTTCATCCAATCTATGTTCTAACTGGGCAGTGAACTCTATATCTGTGACATCAGGAAAATATTTGTTTAACAGATGATTAACAGTTAATCCCAGATCAGTTGGACTAAAGTATTTGCCCTTCTTTTCAACGTAATTTCTTGTCACTATTTTGGATAATGTTGGTGCATAAGTACTTGGTCGGCCAATACCCTCTTCTTCCATAGTTTTGACCAAACTAGCTTCTGTATATCTCGGTGGCGGGTTGGTGAAATGTTGTTCAGGCTTGATATCTTCCGCAGTAATTATATCTGATTTTTGTACATCTGGAATATAGTCCTTACCATTATCTTTCTTAAATAACTTTAAAAAACCGGGAAAGATTAATTCAGATCCGTTGAAACGAAAATTATATTTCCCATTTAAAATATCAATTGTATATGTTTTATATATTGCCGGCTGCATTTGACTTCCAATAAATTGATTCCAGATCAATTTATATAAAGCATATTGGTCACTTGAAAGATATTCTTTTATTTTATCCGGCGATCTAAATGCAGAAGTTGGCCTTATAGCCTCATGTGCATCCTGGCTATTATTTTTCTTTTTATTATATTTTTTGTTGTTTTGATGGTATTTCTCTCCAAATACTTCTTTAACGTACTTGGCTGCTTCACTGCGGGCTTCATTAGAAAGACGTGTGCTGTCTGTTCTGATATAACTTATTAAGCCTATTGTACCACTCTTACCAATATTTAGCCCTTCATATAATTTTTGGGCAAGGTACATTGTCTTTTTAGCAGAAAAATTAAGAACAGAAGAAGCCCTCTGCTGAAGAGTTGAGGTAGTAAAGGGTGGATATGGATTTCTTTTGCGTTTTTTAACCTTTATGTCTTCTATCTTATATTCATTTTTTTCTAAATCATTTTCCACCTTATCAACTGCAGCTTCTTCATTTAGTTCAAAATCTTCGTTGTCAATTTTAAATAAATCTGCAGTAAAATCTTTTTTCCCATCATTAAAGACAGCAGTTATTGTCCAGTATTCGACCTTTTCAAAATCTTCTATTTCTTTTTCTCTTTCACAAATTATCTTAACAGCTACAGATTGAACTCGCCCTGCACTCAGACCCTTTCTCACTTTTTTCCAAAGCAGGGGACTCAATTTATATCCAACCAGCCTATCTAAAAGCCTCCTGGCCTGTTGAGCATCAACTAAGTTTTGATCTATTTCTCTTGGATTATCTATAGCCTTTTTTATTGCATTTTTTGTTATTTCATTGAATGCAATTCTGTTTTTATTTTCATCTAGTTTTAAAGACCTAGATAGATGCCATGAAATAGCTTCACCTTCTCTATCAGGGTCAGTTGCTAAATAAACTTTATCACTTTTCTTTTTAGCCTTTCTTAATTTGCTTAAGATCTTACCCTTACCTCTTATTGTAATATAGTTAGGTTTGAAATCATCATCAATATCAATACCCATCTTGCTTTTGGGTAGATCAACAACATGTCCCATAGAAGCCTCAACTTTATAATTTCTACCCAAAAATTTTTTGATTGTTTTAGCCTTTGCTGGGGATTCTACAATTACTAAATTCTGTTTAGACATATGCAATATTACCTCCAAAATTTTTAATTAATATATTTAAAATCTTTCGATAAATTTACGGAAAACCCGCTGAAGTGACCGGAAATATATTCAATACGCTTTTCGTCTTTGACTACATTTTGTATTAAATCCCAGAAATCGAAGCCTTCCTTATTTCCATAATAGACATTTTGAATAATCTTATTTACTATTTCTTCGGTCTCTTTAATAGTAATAATATTTATCATCAACATTCTTTTGATTAAACCCCTGTACTGTTTGGGTATATACATTTTTTCCTGTACTGTAAATACTCTATTTAAAAAATTGTCCTCAGATAATCCTTCAACATCATCAGATGTGATGATTTCAGGTTTTTCAAAAATTATCTGAAAGGCTTCATCGATATCATCGAGTTCATATCCCATATCAACCAGATCGTCAATAAGGAGGTCCTGGTCAACAACTTCATCTCCGCTATTTAATAACTCTTCAATTAAATAACTTAATATATCAAAAATTTTTTCTCTCATTATATATCCGCAGAAAACCTGCTCATCCCTCCTTGATTTATTTTCTTTGCACATAACTATTATATCATTATAGATGTTTGATATTTGTTTGTAAAGTAATTTTTAAGATTTTTGAAAAGATTTTGACTTATCAAGTAAAGGGTATTTAATACAAATTATCTACTCTATTTATATACTTTTTCATGTTGAACTTTCTTTCTAAACCGGCCTTGTTCATATATCTGACTTTGCCAAATATTTTTCTTTCCTTCCAGGCCCTATCATGTTTTCCAAATATCCAGGCAGCCCCAGCAAATCCATTAGGATCTCTGCCGTCTAATAGATATTTATTATTTAAATAAAGAATTCTTTGAAAAGCCGACTGATAATTTTCAGTCCATTCCAGTAATTTTTTACCCCAGTACATACGCATATATCCATTCATATAACCACTAACTACCATTTCCTTTTGAGCTGCATTCCAGTACGGATCATGTGTGTCATGGTTTTCTAAATCTTGTAAAGAATAGATATTCTCCTTTTGATCTGCCTGATGTTCATTTAGGGTTTTAACTGCCCAATTGGGAAGTATATCACCTAATAAATTATCATAATTTTGATTGTAATAGACAAAATTAAAACTAAGTTCTCTTCTGACTACCAGCTGTTCTAAAAAGTCCTCTGCTCCAATGCCACTTTCTTGAACTTTCTGATAGATAAAGCTGGGTGATATTTGCCCAAAATGTAAATAAGGGCTTAAATAGGAAGTAATATTTTGGTCTGGATTACTTCCATACTCTTGATATTTTTTTAACTTTTCTTTGATAAAATTATTTAATTTTTTGACAGCTTGGTTTCTACCTCCTATTAGTATATTGCTCTTTTCAATCTCCATATCAATATCAAGCTGTTTTATGATCTCTTCTATCTTTCCTAAATTTATGCCGTTCAGCTTAATTTTAAGAGAATTTAATTTTAATTTTTCCTGTTCTGGCTTTCTTAAAAACCTTTCAAGCTTATTTGTTATTTTCTTTCTAATCGTATAGGCTGCATACTCTTCTTTATCTGAAGCTATATCAACAGGTACTATTGTATTGGTATTAATAAGGACAAATCTACAGTTTATATTTTCTGCCACTTCTTCTTTCCACTTTCTTTCAATCTTTAGATAACCTCTATCAGAAATGAGGAAGACTGCATCTTTAATTAATTTAGTCACGTTTTTTGTGGGATCACCAATTTTAACAACAAATTTTATTCCTTTTTTAGCAAGCTCTTTTTCTACTTCCTTTAATCCTTCTAACATGAAATAATAATGTCGATAATTAGCATCGGGAAATTGATCGGTTAAATTAAAAAATACTATAAGAGGAACCTCAATCTGATTGGCTTTTTTTATCGCATAGTTTAAGGCTGGATTATTTTTTGCTCTCTGGGCAGACTGCATCCAATATATTATATATTTATTCGCTTTTACATTGCCCTCCCGTAATACTTTTATTTTTTCTTCTATCATTTTTATCATTCCCGTTTATTTTCTTCTATTCTAAAAAAGCCCCCATTTAAGGGGGCTCTTATGTGTTTTTAATTTATAGATTTAATTTTTCAATAATTTCGGGTAAATTTGGTCTTCCAATCTCTTCCAATTCATATCTAACCCGGGTATGTGGTTTGTCAATATCTATAATTTTAGTTAAATCTATAGGAGTTCCAATTACAACAGCCTCTGCATCTGAGTTTCTGATGGTGTCTTCAAGTTCCTGCATCTGCTCCTTGCCATAACCCATAGCAGGCAAGATGTCAGATAAATGTCCATATTTTTTAAATGTATCTTTAATTGAACCAACTGCGAAAGGACGTGGATCAATTAATTCTTTAGCCTGGGATTTGCGGGCTGCAATAGCGCCTGCTCCATATTTCATTTCCCCATGGGTTAAAGTTGGGCCATCTTCTATAACAAGAACCCTCTTGTTTTTAATCAGGGAGGGGTCTTCCACAAAAAGTGGTGAAGCAGCATCAACAATTGTAGCCTCTGGGTTTACCATTTGAATATTTTTTCTGACTTCTTCTACATTTTCTGGATAAGCAGTAGCTACCTTATTAATCAGAGCTACATCTGCTAACCTTAAATTAATTTCTCCCGGATAATAGTTAAGTTCATGACCTGGTCTATGAGGATCAACTAGAGTAATCATCAAATCTGGTTTATAGAAAGGCATATCATTATTACCACCATCCCATAAAATAACATCAGCATCTTTTTCTGCTTCTCTTAAGATTTTCTCATAGTCAACACCGGCATATAAGATATTGCCTCTCTCAATATGAGGTTCATATTCTTCCATTTCTTCAATTGTACACTTGTGTTTTTCCATATCATCATAATTTTCAAAACGCTGTACAGATTGTGCTACTAAATCTCCATAAGGCATTGGATGTCTGATAACAACAACTTTTTTGCCCATTGCATTTAAGATATCAGATACCCTGCGGGTTGTCTGGCTTTTTCCAACTCCAGTTCTAACTGCACATACTGCAATTACAGGTACATTAGATTCAAGCATGGTAGATTCACTACCCATCATCTTGAAATCAGCACCGGCTGCCATTACCTGTGAGCCTTTACTCATTAAATATTGATAATTAACATCACTGTAAGCAAAAACTACTTCCTCGATATTTTTTTCCTTAATCAATTCTTCAATATCACTTTCTGGATAAATTGGTATACCCTCAGGATAATTACTACCAGCTAGTTCTGCTGGATACTTTCTTCCTTCGATGTCTGGTATTTGAGTAGCTGTAAAAGCAACCACTTTATAGTCATCATTATCACGATAAAAGGTATTAAAATTATGAAAATCTCGTCCTGCTGCACCCATTATTAAAATCCTTCTTTTCATTAAATTTCCTCCTTAAGCAATAAATTATGCATCTAATTATATTTATACATCTTAGTATATATATTATATATTAGGTTGTCAAATCCTGCTTTAAGCTTAAAAAAATTAATAATTGGTATTATTCAAAAAAAACACAGAAAGAGTCCCTGGTCCCGAATGAGCACCAATAGCAGATCCTATTATATTAATCATAATTTCTTGGGGATTAAATTTCTTTTCAATCATATGCTTTAATTTCTCGGCACCTTCCAGATCATCCCCATGGCTTATACCTATCAACTGTTCGCTTAAATTTTCTCCTCTTTCTTCCATTAATTCCAACATTCTATTGATGACTCTAATCCGTCCCCTTTTTTCCTCTAGGGGAACAAGTTTACCATCTTCCACATCCAATATGGGTTTTATATTTAATAAACCACCGACAAAAGCTGCTGTTCTACTGATTCTGCCGCCTCTTCTTAGATATTTTAGGTCATCTACAGTAAAAATATGTTCAATATGATCTTTGTAATGTTTTATTACATCAACAATTTCTTCTTTACTCTTCCCTTCAGCAGCCATCTGAGCAGCTTTATAAACAATTAAACCATAACCTAAAGATGCACATTTAGAATCAATTATGGTAATATCTAAGTCTTTATTCTCTTCACCGATCTTGTTTTTTATCACAACAGAGGATTGGTAAGTGCCAGATAATTTAGAAGAAAATGATATATAAATAGCCTGACGCTTATCTTTTGCTAATTTTTGATAGAGTCTTTCAAAAAAATTAGGTGGAACCTGTGCAGTTTTATAGATCCTGCCTTCTCTCATTTTATCATAAATCAATTTAGGATCATTTACTTTTTTAGCTTTATCTTCCTGTCCCTCGGGATATACTAAAAGTGGTGCCTCGGTGATGTTATATTCTGTAATTATAGACTTAGGTAAGTCACAACCAGAATCAGCAATAATTTTTACAGTCATACAAAAAACCCCTTTCAGATAAATTATATTATTGTATTTAAAGATAATAATTGACTAAATCTATACTAAATATTTATTTCAAGATAAATATTTATATTCCTCTATTTAAAAATAATACAAACAATTACATTTATTAAACTAAAGCACTCCTGATTAGATTAAATAATCGTTGTAAAATTTATTTATTAATATTATTAATAAAAGATCATCTTAAATATTTACAGGTATATCTTTATAAAAAATTAGGACAGATAATAAAATTCATCTTTGGCTTCTCTGGACATCAAATCATCAACTGCCTGAATGGGCTCCTTATTTTCATAGAGCACTTTATATACCTCTTGAGTGATAGGCATCTTTAATTCTTTATTGTTAAGCAAATAATCATGGACCGCTTGGACAGTTTTAACACCTTCTACGATCTGATTTACCACTTTGGCTGCTTTTTTTCTACTGGCCCCTTTACCAATCTGAATACCAAATCTTCGATTGCGACTATGTTCGGAATTACAGGTCACAACAAGATCTCCTAATCCGGCCAGGCCGTTATAGGTTTTTCTATCAGTGTTTTGCATAAGGCCGAATTTTACTATTTCGGCCAATCCTCTTGTAATTAGGGCGGCTTTGGTATTATCTCCATAGCCGATCCCGTCTGTTATTCCAGAGGCAACAGCTATTATATTTTTTATAGCTCCCGCTATCTCGACTCCTTTAATATCTAATAATGTATAAATCCTAAAACGAGGAGTCATCAACATATTTTGGATTCGTATGGCCAGTTTTCTATTTTTGGATGCAGCTACAATCGCAGTAGGTATTTGTCTGATTACCTCTTCAGCATGTGTGGGGCCGGACAGCACAACTACATTGCCGGTAAAAAATTCTCTTATAACTTCCGAATTCGTTTTAAAACTAACTGGTTCTATACCCTTAGCTGTAGAAATTATCGTATGATATTCACAAAGATATTTACTTATTTTTTTTATTAAAGACCGGGTAGAATTGGTAGGTACTGATAATATTATGTCTTTAGAAAAATTAATTATACGTTCTAAATCACTGGTAGCTGAAATATTTTTGTTTAGTTTAATCTCAGCAAAGTATTTGTTGTTTTTAGAATCATTATTTATGCTTTTGACTACCTCTTTATCTCTTGCATATATTAAAACCTTATCTATATTATAAGAAGCCACTTGAGATAAAGCCGTACCCCAACTTCCTCCTCCAATTACAGATATTTTATTCTGCATAGTTATCTATCACCTCTTGGGGGCCAACTCATTTTATTCTCATTTCCCTTTATTAACCTCTGGATATTAGAACGGTGGCTAAAAATTATTAATAAAGCTATTAATAAACCAAAGGTGATATTATCTGTACTACCACCATAGATAAATAGAATAGATAAGGGCAAAGAAACCGCCCCTAGAAGAGAGCCGACGGAAACAATTTTTGTAGAGATGATCATCACAACCCAGACAACAAAAAATATCAATAGAGCATAGGGAAATAAGTTTAATAAAATACCAACACTGGTCGCAACACCCTTACCGCCGTTTAATGATAAGAAGATAGACCAATTATGTCCAATAACTGCTAAAATAGCAGCTGAAAAAACAAATATCATAGAATATTGTGGAATTAAAAATATTTCTGCAATATAAACAGCTAAAAAACCCTTTGCAATATCTAAAATAGCCACAATCAGTCCAACCTTGTATCCTGCTATGCGGGCAACATTTGTAGCACCAACATTACCGCTCCCATATTTTCTTATATCCTTTTTAACAGTATATTTTCCTAAAATATAGCCATTTGGTATTGATCCTAATAGATATGAAAAAAGCAAAATCAAAATAATTTTCATCTTGTTAACTCCTTTTTTTGATTTTGAGTACAATAGGGCTACCCAAAAATCCAAAATTATCTCTTATAGTGTTTTTTAAATACCTTTCATAGGCAAAATGCATCAAATCAGGATTATTAACGAATACAACAAAGGTGGGTGGTTTAACACCAACCTGAGTGCAGTAATAAATTTTAAGGCGTTTGCCCTTTTTGGTGGGCGGTTCTCTTAACTGAACTGCCTCGGTAATTACTTCATTTAATAGTCCAGTTTTAATCCTCTTCGCACTTTGATCAACACTGTATTCTAATAATTCTAACACTTCTTCAATTCTCTGGCCCGTTAAAACCGAGATAAAACTAATCGGTACATAATTTAAAAATTTCAGATTATAATATATTTCATCTCTATACCTGGCCATTTCATCTGAATCAGCTGTGATAAGGTCCCACTTGTTTACGCCAATTACCATAGCTTTACCAGCTTCATGTGCATATCCAGATATCTTTTTGTCCTGTTCGGTAACACCCTGTTCTGCATCAATCATCATCAAAACACCATCAGATCTTTCAATAGCCCTGATTGCCCTGATATTACTATAATATTCTATATCATCTTTAACTCTCGCTTTGCGTCTGAGCCCGGCCGTATCAATTAAATTATATTTCATATTATTATATTCAATAACTGTATCAATAGCATCTCTGGTAGTGCCCGGTATTTCACTCACTATCACTCTTTCATGACCGACCAGATAATTGATTAATGATGATTTCCCTACATTTGGTTTGCCCACAATAGCAATATTAATTACATCTTCTTTTAATCGTTCTTCTGTTTCATCAAAATCACTAATAACATGGTCCAGCAAATCACCGATGTTCTTACCATGTTCAGCGGAAATCGGGATAAGCTCTTCAAAACCAAGGGCATAAAACTCCCAGACATTTTCCTGCATTTTCTCAAAATTCTCTATTTTATTTACAACTACTTTTACTTTCTTATTGGATTTTCTCAATAATTGGGCAACTTCTTCATCCAGTTTAGTCAAGCCCTCTCTTCCATCCACTACAAAAAGGATGTGATCAGCTTCTTGAATAGCCAGTTCAGATTGTTTTTTAACCATTGAATTAAATTTTACTTCTGCCTCTTTTTCAATTCCACCAGTATCTATTAACTTAAACTTATAACCAAGCCATTCCGCTTCAGCATAAATTCTGTCACGGGTAATCCTTGGTTTATCTTCTACAATAGATATTCGAGTACCTGCTAATCTATTAAATAAGGTCGATTTCCCTACATTTGGCCTACCTACTATTGCTACAATTGGTGTCGCCATCTTTTAACACCTCCATAATATCCTTTATATTATCACATACAAATATATTTTTATTCTTGAAATCATTTTTAAAGTTATTGATGCTTACCTGGTCTAAAAATAAGCCTTTCTTATTTAATGTTATAGAAGGGATTATGATATTTTTTGCTGAAATACCGTTAATCTTTTCACCTATATCCTGTGCTGTTAATAGACCCGTGACGGTAATCGTTTCACCAAAAAAATTATTTTCTACAACCTTTATCTCTATATTTATATTAAACAGACTTTCATTTATATCATCTATTACAGATTTAATTGACTTCTTACCTAATACAGATGTGATTAAGACGTAATCTTCACTATTTTTTTTCTTTTTAATTGAACCTATAAAATCATCTCTTATTTTTTGATATTCATCTCTAAAAATACGTGTTAAACCCACTCCATTCTCCAGTTGTAAAAAGCTATTATATGATTTATAACTGGGAATATCTATTTCAGAAATAAGATAGAATTCATCTGACGCAAAAAGAAAATTTTTTCCATACTTATCTATTAATATCTTCTGCCAGTTATTTATCTGTTTCACAATATTTTCAGCTTCTTGAACTGTATAGGTTCTTAACTTTTTATTTTTATACTTGGTTAATCCGACAGGCACTACAGCCAGTGATAAAATACTCGGATAGTATTTGGCCAAAGACTGGATGGATTCATCTAATTTTTTACCATCGTTAATCCCTGGACAGAGCACGATTTGTGCGTTAAAATCAATACCATTTTCGGTCAAATAATCAAGATCTTTAATAATGTTACCAGCCCGTGTATTTTTCATCATATACTTTCTCAACTCAGGGTCTGTTGTGTGTATGGATATATTTAATGGACTCATATGATACTGTACTATTTTTTTGAAGTCTATCATGTCAAGATTTGTAAGTGTGATATAACTACCCTGTAAAAAAGAAAATCTGTAGTCATCATCCTTTAAATTTAATGTAGCTCGAAGGTTGGGCGGCTGTTGGTCTATAAAACAAAATATACATTTATTAGTACATTTTTTAAGACCATCAAAAACTATGCTCTCAAATTCAATTCCCATTTCTTTATCATAAGTCCTTTTTATATCATATTTTTTTATATTACCATCTCTTTTTTTTACTTTCATCTGAAAGTTATATGAGGAAATGAGATCATTATATTCAATATAGTCTTTAATTTTTTTACCATTAATTGAAATTAATTGATCACCGGCCTCAAGACCTATTTTTGCAGCGGTACTGTTATTTTTAATATTCTTAATATGAACCATAGATAATTTCCTCCTGCTACATAGAATAATAACATATCTTAAAGGCTGTGACAATAAACTAATAATTTTAAAAAATAAAAACCTTACTATCCTTTTTTTGAATAGTAAGGCTCGCTCATCTAAGCATTTTTTTTGTAGCTATTCTTCATCTTTATCAAAAATATCTCCGACTAATTCCTGGATTGTAGTTCCGGAAGATTGTTCTTCTTCTTCTTTATTTTCCGCTTCTTTATTTTTTGTCGGTTTTTTATTTTCTTTCTTTGCTTTTTTTGCATTCATTTCTTCTTCTATACTTTTTAGACTTAATCCGATTCTTCTCTGCTCCGGATCTATATTAATGATTTTTGCTTTTCTTTCTTCACCTTCTTCGACTATTTCATCAGGGGTTTCTACATGTTTTTGGGATAATTGTGAGATGTGGATTAATCCTTCAATTCCTTCCGCAACCTCCATAAAGGCTCCGAAATCAACTATTTTAGTTATTTTACCATCTATTTTTTCACCTTCATAATGTTTTCTGGCGAACTCTTCCCAGGGATCTGGCAGTAGTTGTTTTAAGCCCAATGATATTCTTTCTTCTTCTTTATTAACACCGAGTACTTTAACCTCTACTTCTTGACCCTCTTCTAATATTTCGGTGGGATGATCAATTCTTCCCCAGGACATTTCGGATATATGAAGTAGACCTTCAATTCCACCCAAATCTATAAAGGCGCCAAAGTCTACCAGTTTTGTTACCGTACCTTTTACTACATCGCCTTCTTCTAAATTATCTAAAGTTTCTTGTTTCTTTTCTGCTCTTTCAGCTTCGATTACTTTTTTAGCAGATAAAACTACATTATTTTTATCTCTTTCAACTTCAATTATTTTTAATCTCAAAGTTTTATTGACATATTCACTTAGATCTTCTACATATCCTACTGCTACATGTGAAGCAGGAATGAAACCTCTTACCCCAACGTCTACAACTAAACCACCCTTTACTTCTTTTGTAACCTCTGCCTCGATAATTTTATCATCTTCGTAGGCTTCTATGATTTTTTCCCAGGCTTTTTCATAATCTGCCTTTTTCTTTGAAAGAATCATATTACCCTCTTCATTTTCCAAAGTCAAAATAACTACTTCAATATCCTGATCTTCTTCGACAAAATCACGTGGGTCTTTAATAGAACGGTGGTTCAATTCATCCTTAGGAATAAAACCATCAGTTTTATAACCAACATCTACATATACTCCATCATCATTTATTTCCACTACAGTACCTGTTACTTTTTGACCTTTTTTAAGATTTGCAATATCATTGTCACTGTAGTTAAATTCATCAATATCACTTTCTTCTTCAGTTTCTTCAGCTACCTCTTTTGTTTTTTCTGCATCTTCTTGTTGATCAGTCTCGGCTATTTCTTGTTCTCCTTTTACTTCTTTTATTTCTTCTGCATCTTCTTGTTGATCAGTTTCAACAGCTTCTTGTTCTTGTTCTTCTTCGGCTACTTCTTTTGTATCATCTTGTTGATCATTTTCAACAACTTCTTGTTCTTCTTCGACTTCTTTATTTTCCTCTTCAGATGCCTCTTCTGTTTCTTTTTCAACAATATTTTCTTCTTGTGGTTCTTCACTTTCTTGTTCTGTTTCTTCTAAATCTTCTTTTTCTTCTTTTGCTACCTCTTCTGCATCTTGTTGTTGATCAGTTTCAGCATCTTCTTTTGCTTCTGCTTCTTTTTCTACCTCTTCTTTAACCTCTTCAACTATTTCTTCTGCTTCTTTTTCTACCTCTTCTTCTTTAAGTTCTGGCTGATTAACTTCTTCTTGTTCATTAACATCTTTTTTCTCTTCAGACATAATTTCCAAGACCTCCTTGATTATCCAGTCAGGGGTTGATGCCCCCGCCGTAACTCCAATTTTATTTACGTTCTTAATTTTATCCCAGTTGATCTCATCAACTGTTTCTATGTGAAAGGTTGGTGTGTCGGTTTTAGCACAGATCTCGGCTAATCTCTTTGTATTGGCACTATTGTGTCCACCAATTACAAACATTGCATCAACCTTTTTTGCTAACTCTCTCGCTTCTCTTTGCCGATTACCGGTCGTATTACAAATAGTATTATATATTTTTAACTCATCCACTTTTGGTAAAAGATAACTAATTATTTCTATATATTTCGCATAAGATTGTGTGGTTTGTGCAACCAGGCCTACATAATCCTTTAAAACTATACCTTCGAAATCTTGAATATTCTCTATAATCTTACCTTTATTATTAGTATGACCATAAATTCCTTTTATTTCTGGATGGTTTTTTTCTCCAAAGATAAAGGTCTGATAACCTGTTTCAACCAACTTTTTTGCGTATATATGAGCATTTTTAACAAAAGGACAGGTGGCATCTATTAACTCAAGATCCTTTTCTTTTGCTTTCTCTAAAATCTTAGGTTCAATTCCATGGGTTCTGATAATTAGTATACCCTCATCAATTTCATCTAAACTGTCTACAAGATATACACCCTGTTTTTGCAATTTTTTAACAACCTGAGGATTATGTATTAATGGACCCAATGTATAAACCTTTTTATCAGAACCTTCGACCGCTTTTTGGACTATTTCAATCGCCCTTTTGACTCCAAAACAAAAGCCGGCTTCATCCGCAGTTATTATCTCCAGTACCTTCACCTCCTTCCAAACAACAAAACAAACCTGTATTACACTACCACAATAACGTTAAGAAATACTGAATTCTAGTCAGTATTAACTGCTCATAGATATTATTAAAATAACATATTTCTTTATAAAAGGCAAATATTTAATCAAGACAATTGAGTTGATTTTTTATTTTTTTCATAATCAATTCACCCACTTCTGTCTTTTCCTGTCTGCTCAACTTCCTATCATAGTATTCTTCTAAAGAAAATGATCGGCCTATGGAAACCTTTAGGGCCTCATCTTTTTGATCAGAATGTTTAATCCCTACAGGTAATATTGGGCTTTCACTCATCAGAGCGATTAATGTAACACCGGGTTTTGCATCACCCAGTTTGTCCCCTTTAATCCTCGTTCCTTCTGGAAACATACACAATACTTTATCATTTTTTAAAATTTCTAGGGAACGTCTTATTGCTTTTTTATCAGGTACGCCTCTTTTGACTGGAAAGGTCCCTATTTGTTTTAACAAAAAACCAAACCATTTTTTTTCAAATAGTTCTTCCTTTGCCATAAAATGAAGCTGTCTGTTAACCGCAGAGCCTACGATAGGAGGATCGAGATAACTAACATGATTACTTACCACAATTAAAGGACCTTCTTTTGGTACATTTTTTCTTCCGTTTACCTTCCAATTGTGGACTATTTTCAAATAAATATTGACAAGATAATAACTTAACCAGTATATTATTTTACCCATAATTTAAACTCCCCTCTATTATATTCAATACTTTTTTTAGTACTTCTTTAATGCTTAAATTAGTACTCTCTACAATTACCGCATCGTCTGCCTTTTTAAGAGGTGAATACTGTCTGGTTGAGTCAATCTTATCCCTTTGAACTATTTCCTTTTTAACATCTTTAAAATCAACCTCTCTTTCATTATTTTTAAGAATATCTTTATATCTTCTAAGGGCCCTTTCTTGCACAGTAGCAGTTATGTAAAACTTAAAATCAGCATTAGGTAAAACCCTAGTTCCAATATCTCGACCATCCATTACTATATTTTGTTTTGAAGCAATTTCTCTCTGTTTTTTAACCAGCTCATCACGAACAGACTTGACCTGAGCAACCCTAGAAACATTATTATCGACTGCCGCACTCCTTAATTTATCAGTAATATCTCTACCATCCGCATATATTCGAAATATATTGTTTTGATAAATAATGTCAAGCTCTAAATCTTTTACAAGTTGAGTCAGCTCAGTATTGTTATTTAGATCAACTTCATCTTCAATTGCTTTTAATGTTACTGCCCTATACATAGCTCCACTATCTAAATAGGCGAAATTTAATTCTTCAGCCAGTAGTTTGGCTATAGTGCTCTTACCAGCTCCAGCTGGCCCATCTATCGCTATTGAAATTGTCAATTTATCACCTCATTATTATCTACAATAAAAGCATAATTATGATAAGTTAAATAAAAATTTCAAAAACACACAATATTGATTTAAAGATGTGCGTAATAATTTAATTTTAAATCCTCTCATCTTTCCTGTCAAAAATTAAGCTTTATATGTTGGCCTTTTGAATAATTTAAACTTATTTTTAACAACCTGCATGAGCTTTTTGAAATTATCTATATATAAAAGCTGAAAACCATCGCTTAAAGCTTTCTTAAGTATTAGGTGAAAACTTTCATATGTCAAGCTCGGTTCTTAAACTTAAAGAAGTCATTACATTTAGATTAATTAGCATCCAGCAAACTCTCCCCAAGCTAAGATCAATTATAATGGGGTAGCTGCACATTTTTATAAAATAGGTACTGACATCAAATTAAAGATAGACTATGTTTTGTTTGCCTTTTTATATAAACTCTGCGTTAATCACAAAACTTCAGTAACTATTTTGAAACCATATGCTGAAAATACTTCCTTCAATATGTTAAATTACTTTTCTTTTAAACCTTCAAAATACCTTCCTTGAGCAGCTAATCAAATTTTTAAAAACTCTTTAATTAAATTAAGCAGATAGCCATCTATTTGAAAAACAGAAATTTGACCATATATATCCTCTTTTTTGAAAGCCAATCTTTTTTATTAAACTTATTAAATTATATAATCTATTCTCCAGCTCAAATATCACTACCATTTTTTTACCCTGAGGTATTAAAAAATTGTTCTTCTCTTAGATTTGCTGCTTCTTTTAGATAAATATGTTTGATTTGCTTTTTATCTTTAAGACCATCAGCTAAAATCATTACTCTTATGCATTTTTTTAGAGAACTTTTTACATGCATTTCCTGTAGACACAATATAGATGTTTTAACAAATCCCATCTCGCGCACAGCTCGACCCGGATATACTTGATCAAGATCTCTGGTTGCAGTAAAAATAAAACTGATAATATCTTCATCTTTCAGCTTGTTTTTTTTAATAATTTTTAATACCATACTTTTTGTAGCTTGGATGATTTGATTAGCATCATTTTTTTTAACAGTTACAGCACCCCGTATACTAAACATATCTGATACACCTCGCAAAGAAAGTTTTTGATCAGTTTAATCAAAGCTTTGTTTTTATTCATTTAAAATTGATCTTTATTACATATATTACTTAAAATTATATTATATAATAGCAAAATTAAGAAGAAAATACACCCTAAAGAGGGTGTATTGCATAATCATTTATCAAGTTGCTGTAAGGCGTCTTTAGCAGCTTTTTGTTCTGCCTGTTTTTTGCTTTTTCCTTTGCCAAAACCCAACTCTTTTTCTTCAAAATTTACAGTTACATAAAATTCCTTGTTATGGTCTGGACCCTTTTCTTTAACAACTTCATATTCTGGTCTATTATTGCTGTTTTTTTGGATGATTTCCTGCAGAATGGTTTTGTAATCCTGAATATAGTTACCGTTGTTAACCTCAAAGATAAAGTTCTTAAAGTTGTTTATAATAAAATCAAATGCAAAATTAAAATCCTTATCTAAATAGATAGCACCTAAAATAGCTTCCATGGTATCTGCTAATATAGAGTCTCTATTCCTGCCTCCAGAAAGTTCTTCTCCTTTACCAAGCAGTAAATAGTTGCCAAGATTTAATCTAAAAGCTTTTTCAGCCAGGATGGGAGCACTTACAATTACTGATCTTATTTTGGCCAATTTACCTTCCTCATATTTGTCATATTTATTAAAAATATATGTGCTAATTGATAAACTTAAAACAGAGTCTCCTAAAAACTCCAGTCTTTCATTATCTTTGATATTTAAATCAGAATTTTCATTTGCAAATGATTTATGTGTTAAAGCCCTTCTTAATAACCCCTTGTCATTGAATTGTAAATTTAATTTATTTTCTAATTCTGCCAATTTCTCTTCTGAAAAATAATCTGTCATTTAAATTTCACCACACCTATTATAATGATTTCATATAAGGGGGGTGTAAAATCAATGATTTTTATCCCCCCTTTTTTATATTAAAGTTTAAAGACAGGCCTCAATATAATCAACTGCATCTCCCACAGTAGCTATTTCTTCAGCATCTTCATCAGGAATCTCAATATCAAATTCTTCTTCTAAAGCCATAATCAATTCTACCACATCTAATGAATCAGCACCAAGGTCATCAATAAATGAGGCATCTTTAGTGACTTCTTCTTCAGAAATTGCAAGTTCTTCAGAAGTGACTTGAACGATTCTTTCAAAAACATCTGCCATCATTTTCACCTCCTTTCACATTAACATACCCCCATCAATATTTATATTTTGACCATTAATATAGCTTGCTAATGGTGAAACCAAAAACATAATTACATTCGCAACTTCCTCAACTTCACCAAATCTTTCTAAGGGTATACTATTTAACATCTCTTCTTTAACTTTGGAAGGTAGATTTTGCGTCATATCTGTTTTGATATAGCCGGGCGAAATTGTGTTGATATTAATACCTCTTTTGGATACTTCTCGCGCAATTGCTTTTGAAAATCCAACTATACCTGCTTTAGAAGCAGCATAATTAGCCTGACCTGCATTACCCATTGAACCTACTACAGAACTTAAATTAACAATTTTACCGTGCCTTTGTTTCATCATGTATCTTATTGCGTTTTTTGTACAATTAAAAGTCCCCTTCAAATTTACATCAATTACAGTATCAAAATCTTTTTCTTTCATCCTCAATAAAAGTCCATCCCTAGTTATTCCCGCATTATTAACGAGGATGTCAATTTTTTTAAACTCACTAACAGCTTTTTTAATCAAGTTTTTAGCATCTGAGCTGTCTGCTACATTCCCCTTAACTATTAAAGCCTTTCTACCCTGATTACGAACCTGACGGGCCGTTTCTTCGGCACTTTCTTTGTCATTATTGTAATTGATAACAAGGTCAGCACCTTCAGAAGCAAGCTTTACAGCAGTAGCAGCACCTATTCCCCTTGAACTACCGGTAACAACAGCAACCTCGCCTTCTAATAACAAGTTATCATCTCCTCATCAGTTTATAACAAGTGAACTTATGTAAAAATTAAAGTTCTTAATATAAAGACCAGTAAACTTTTCGATTGATTTATTTAAATTTCTCTGTAGTCCTTTGATATAATCAATTATCTCTATACCATATTTTAATACAATTTCTATTCTAATACAAATTTCATTATCCTCTTTTTCAATATAAATCGAGGATATTTCTTTTACATCTATCTCTTTTGATAATTCAAAATAAATGAGGTCCCTCAGCACCTGATTATATATTACAAGGTTGCCAAAATAAGAAAATTTAGGTCTAACTATTGTTTTTTCTTTTCTTATAGAACCTTTACCCTTTTTGAAAAACAATTCAAGGGAATGAATAAAATAACCTGGAAACTGAGACTTAACTTCAATTTTAGGAACAGGTATTACGTGTTTACCTTCTTTTTTTCTGATATCAATCGCTTTTTTAATCTCTTGTTGATCAGCTATTTCATCTATTTTAATGATTTGATCAATACCATCTAATTTTAAGTTTGCAACAATCTTTTTTATCATGCGCAGGGAAGTACCCAATATTAGTATCTTTTCTTCATTTACATCATCAAGAGCATCTTTAACTTCCTTTAAATGCTCTTCTTTTAGCAAAATTGCGGTCCGGATGGCCTGGATCTTTATTTTATCACGTTTAGCAGATTTACCAGCTAAAACATGCCCTTTGTATATTAAAAGGCCATCATCTAAAATGAGCGGTATATTGTATTTATCTGCTACAAATGCAGCTCTATGACTTTTTCCTGAACCGCTGACCCCAACCAATGCATAAACATACAATATCTCCACCCCTAAAAACACATTCTTAAATTTACTATAAATGATATTTTAAAAAATTTCAAGTCATTCATAGAAAAACCGCTGCCCAATTAAGAACAGCGGCCTATATTAATATTTAATTTTTTAAATATTTATTCTTATTTGTTTGCCTCGATTAGTTCAAATATTTTCTCAGGAATAACGGGCATTTCTTTGATTTTAACCCCAATTGCATCCTGAACAGCATTACCAATTACTGAAGGAATTGAAAGCATCGGGTGTTCTGCTACACCACGTGCTCCATAAGGTCCATCTTCCTGTGCGTTTTCTACAATTATAGGTTTTAGTTCTGGAATATCTGCAATAGAAGGTACCTTGTAATCAGTAAAGGTATTGGTCAATAGCCTACCATCTTCACTAAATTGATAACCCTCCATCACTGCAGAACCATATCCCTGAATTACTCCACCCTGAATTTGACCGATAACATTTTCTTTATTAATCGCTTTACCTACATCAAATGCGGAGGCGATTTTAACTACCTCAAATTCCCCGGTATCTTCATCCACTATTACTTCAACACCATGGGCACCATAGGTCCAGTCTAATGCAGGAAGTCCCTGGCCTGTCTCCGGATCTAAATTAGTTAATCCCTGAGCAATATAATTACCTCGCGCTACCAGGGGACCGCCGATGGCATTACCATTTTCATAGGTATAACCCATGGCCAGTTCCTTAAAACTGATATATTTATCTAAATGATGTCTTACCTTGACTTTCTCATCTTCTATGACGAGGTCTTCTACAGAACATCTCAAGGGTTCAGATGCAACTTCTTTTAACTGTTGGGCCATATCCTGAGAGGCCTTAATTACAGCATTACCTGACATGAATAATCCCTTAGAAGCGACAGTCTGCCAGTCGTATGGCTCGGTCTCTGTATTGTTCTCCCAAACTACATTGACCTTATCAACCGGCATATCCAGTTGATCAGCAACTATTTGGGCCAGTGCAGTATAGGTTCCCTGACCGTAGTCGGTCAGAGAAACTGTCAGATTCAGAGTACCATTTTCATTGAACTTAAGAAAGGCTGCTGTACCAGTATTAGTGGGCATCGCCGGTGCTTTATGAAGTGTGGCTACTCCCTTACCGCGTTTTTTACCTTCCGGAAGATCATCAGAATCTCTATTTTCAAAATCTATCTCTTTAGCAACTTCTCGTAAACACTCTTTAACTCTACCGTGAGATTCACCTATATGCTCTCCTGTAATTGTTACAGAACCGACATCTAAACCATTTTTCATTCTTATGTCATAGGGGCTTATCCCTATTTCTTTAGCTACGAGATCCATCTGCCTTTCAATAGCCCAAAGGATTTCAAGATGACCAAATCCACGGTAAGCAGTTCCGAATATCTTATTGGTATAAACGGTCTTTGAATCCAGTTTTACATTTTTTATTTCATAAGGTCCTACCCCTGCTGTTGCAGCTGCTCTAGTAACATTAACTCCATAGTCAGCATTGGCTCCACTGTCCCAGAGAAATTCGGTTTCCTGAGCCACAATTTCACCATCATCATTGACTCCGGTTTTTAATCTGGAATAAAGCCCCTGTCTAACCGGAACTGAATTAAACTCTTCTTCTCTAGACATAACTATTTTAACAGGTCTACCGTCAGCTGCTCTGGAAAGACAGGTCACAAGAGGTTCGAAGTGAATTCCAGCTTTACCTCCAAATCCACCACCTACATAGGGAACAATAACCTCGATATCTTCATGATTTAAATGCAGTCCGTTTGCTAATAAATTCCTTACAGCAAAAGGTGACTGAGCACTCGTCCATATTTTTACTTTCCTACCTGGTTTCCACTCTGCTATAGAGGTATGAGTTTCCATGGCAGTATGGTCGACCATCGGCAGGGTAAATTCGTTTTCTATAATGTGATCTGCTTTTGCAAATCCCTTTTCCGTATCTCCCTTTCTGATCTTTGTGTGGTGAGCAATATTCGTACCGGGTTTTGGGAAAAAGACAGGTGCGCTTTCTAATTCACCAAGATTCTCATGAACTAAAGGAGCATCTTCTTCAACCGCTTTTTGTACATCAAGAACTGCATCCAGTTTTTTATATTCTACCTCTATTAATTCGACTGCTTTTTCTGCAATTTCTTTAGTTTCTGCTGCAACTGCAGCTACAGGTTCTCCCTGATATCTGACTTTATTAACTGCCAGGATGTCTTTATCAACCAGATAAAGCCCTACTTTATAAGGTAGCTCTTTACCTGTTAATACTGCCCAAACTCCGGGTAAACTCTTTGCTTTGGTCGTATCTATATTAACAATCTTTGCGTGTGCATGAGGACTCAATTTCATTTTGGCATGCAACATACCCTGTATTTCAATATCATGAACAAATTTAGCATTTCCAGTTACTTTTTCTAATGCCTTAATTCTCTTGACGCTTTTACCAATCATTTCTTCAGTCACGATTGACTACCTCCCTTCTTCTCAGCTGCACGTTTAACCGCATTTCTAATAGAATAATACCCTGTGCAGCGACAGATATTACCCGATAGAGCAATATCGATATCTTCATCAGAAGGATCAGGATTTCTATCCAATAATGCCTTGGTAGACATAACCATTCCAGGTGTACAAAAACCACATTGAATCGCATTCTCCTCTATAAAAGCCTCCTGAATATCACTGATCTCTTCACCAACTGATTGTCCTTCTATCGTTTCTATATCAGAACCATCAGCTTCCACAGCTAAAATGATACAACTTGTGACTGCCTTACCGTCCATTATAACAGTACAGGCCCCACATTCACCTTCACCACAACCTTCTTTGGCACCGGTAAAATGTAATTTCTCTCTCAGTACATCAAGAAGTATCTCATTATCTTTAACATCCAACTTATAATTTCTTCCATTTACTGTAAAGTTAATGGTTTTCATTACTTATCACCTGCTTTCCATAGTCTGGAAAGAATTCTACGGGTATAAACCTGTGACATCTTTATCCGATATTTTTTTGTACTGCGTACATCATCAATAGGATTAATATTTTCTTTGACCTCTTTTAATATTTTTTCCTGTTTATCTGTAAAATTTCCCTCTCCAAAGAAGATCTCACTGAGATCTAAATAAACCGGGGTGGGAGCAACTGCACCCAGAGCAAAGGCCAAATATTCTTCCTCTTCAGATATATATCCTGCTACTCCGACTCCACTTAAATCAGGTCCTTTTGTTCTTCTTTTCTTTAAATAAACCCCTTTGCCGTCAGCAACATGTTTTTTGACTAAAAGCCCTTTAACAATTTCATTATCTTTTAATACATTTTGTTTTACACCTGTTGCAAATTGTTCTAAAGGTACTTGCCTGTTTTCCTCTTTGCTTACAATCACGACTTTTGTTTTGAGTACTAAAAGCCCGGGAAACATATCTGCACCAGGTGAAGTAGTACAAAGATTTCCTACAACTGTTGCTCTATTTCTAACCTGGTGAGCCGCAACTTCTAAAGCTGAATCAGCTAATATTTTATAATCCTTATTCACCAGTTCACTCTCGATAATTTCATTACATGTTATTGCAGCACCTATAAATAGTTCTTGATCCCTTTCTTCAATTTCAGAAAAATCTTCGATATTTTTAATATCAATAATAGTATCAGGTTTTCTTGTCTTATGCTTCATATCAACAAAAAGATCGGTTCCACCTGCCAATAATGCGGTTTCACCTTCCTTGTTTTCAAGTATATCAAATATTTTTTCGAGACTTTCCGGTTTATAATATTCAAATTTATTAAGCATTTATATACTTCACCTCCATCATTCTCATAACCAATCTAAGGAACTATTCTGGTACCGGCGTTGCCGTGTACGGCCTCTAAAACATTTTCAATGGAAGTTATAATTGCTTTTCGGCCACCACCTTCTACAAAATCAACAGCTGCCTGCACCTTGGGTTTCATACTTCCCTCTCCAAAATGATTCTTATTTATATGCTCTTCTATTTCTTTTACCTTAACCTCTTTCAATGCCTCTTCATCTTCTTGGCCATAGTTAATGTAAGCGTTCGACACATCTGTTAATACCAAAAAGATATCTGATTTAATCTCCTGAGCTAAAAGACAGCCAGCCCTGTCTTTATCAATCACTGCTTCAATACCGTGAATTTTGTTATCTTTTTCTACAACTGGGATTCCGCCCCCTCCAGAAGCTATGACAATTTCTCCATTCCTCACCAGATCATTAATTATAGGGGCTTCTACAATTTTTTTCGGAATAGGAGATGGTACTACTTTTCGCCAGCCTCTGCCACTATCTTCTATCCAATTTTCATTTTTTTCTTCTATCATTTTATCAGCATGGTTTTTATCATAAAATGGTCCGACCGGTTTGGTTGGGTTTTGAAAAGCTTTATCATTTTTATCTACCAGAACCTGAGTAACAACGGTTGCTACATTTTTATTAAGATCAAGTTCATTAAAAATATTATGCAAACTGTTCTGCAGCATATAACCTATAAAACCCTGTGTTTGTGAGCCACAAACATCGAGAGGCATTGCCGGTACATCATCTTTTGCTTTATCTTGCTGAATTAAAATATTACCAACTTGAGGACCATTTCCATGGGTTATTACAACTTCATTGCCTTCTGCTATAAGTTGTGCGATCTGTTTACTTGTTGATAATACATTATGAAACTGCTCTTCAGCTGTACCATTTTGTCCTGGTTGCAAAATTGCATTTCCACCTAAAGCGATTGTTAATTTCATAAAAATTCCTCCATTTGCTATCTATTAATTAGAAAATAAAGGAATCCTGTTTAAACAGGATCCCCGTTATATATATTCTATTCTTCAAATGCTACACAACGACCGATACTGGTTTCAAGATCTACACCTTTCCAGGGGAAGAATCCTATTTTGATTCTTCTGTTGAGTATTTTATCAATTTCTCCGCCTAAGTTTTCAGCATGGATAATTCCTTTTGGAAATAGTTTGGTGTGCATTAGTTGTCTGCTTTCAGGATGTGAAAATACTTCATCTAGAGATTTGCCCAGATGTTCTTCACATTCTTCGGCAAGATCAGGTCTAAGCTTTTTACAAACTGTATTCATAGGATGATCTGCAGAACCACAATCAACACCAATCCATTTTATCTTCTTTTCTATTGCCCATTGAGCAAATTCCATATTTGGGCCGGGGTGTTTCATAAAGTATCTTTCTTCATCTGCCTCAGGCTGGTCCCAACCATATTTATGGTAACCAGTATTTATAACTAAAATATCGTGTTCTTTAACTTCAACCCTTTCTTCAATCATCTCTGAAGTATAAATATCATAATCGCCTACAGCATCACTTAAGTCAACCACAGCCCCATCTCCAAAGAGGTCTTCTAAAGGTATACTGGCCATATCTCTTCCAGCAGTCCAGAAGTGTCTTTCTCCATCCAGATGGGTTCCGATATGATTACTGGTTTTTATAATCTGACCATTTACTCTCTCAGTTGAAAGACGCTTAAAATACTTCATTTCTAGAGGTTCGTAAGTTGGCCAAGGTGGTGTGGAAATACCAATCTTTTGAGTCAAATCATATAATTTCATTAAAATCTCTCCTTTTATTTAATATATTTTTGGGCAAATGCCCTAATTGCCGATTTAAAACATTCTTCGGGCGGATCTACTAATCCTGCCCCAATCTGTCCTATACCCGGTTCTTTATGAGCAATACCGGTATTGATAGCCGGCAAAATTCCTGTTTCTATTATTTTCAATAAATCAATACCTGTTGGTGTTCCCCTGAAGTTCAGTGGGGGAATGGTAAAGTTGTCATTTTCGTCAACTGTAATTTCATACATATCCTTGGTAAACCTTATAGAATCAGCAACTGTTCCTCCTACAAAACCTACTATTGCAGGAGCAGCTGCCATGGCAAAACCACCTACCGCAGCTGTCTCGGAAATCGTACTGTCTCCCAGATCAGGACAGGCGTCTTCTTCTGTATAACCAGGGAAGTATAGACCGTCAACTATTTGTGCTTCACCTACAAACCATTCATCTCCTAAACCACTAATCCTAATTCCAAAACGGACACCATTTCTGGCCATTGCTGTTAAAACAGTACTATATTCTATTCCATGGGCAGCATCCATAGTTGCTTTAGAAGCAGGCATCGATAGATTTAAATAAAAGTGCTCATTACCTGCCATAAATTTAATTATCTCTTTTATTTCTTTATTTGAATGATCTGTTTCAAGTAGAAATGGAGTGATTTCTCTGATAAAAAGTGCAGTTGCTGCTTTATTTCTATTATGCACTTCATCACCCATGTGCAGTGCTTGAGAAGTAATATTTTTGAGATTAATACCATCTGTTTTACTTAACGCTTCCCTTAAAGCAGGTGCTAGTGATTTTTCCATCCATTTCAGTTTTTTAATGACATCCGGACCATTGGCACCAAATCTTAGAACTTTACCAAGACCTTCGTTCAATGTTGTAAATGCCTTATTACCATAAGTCTTGTTTTCTATAACCCAGACCGGCATAGAAGGTGATACAATACCTGTCATAGGACCAACAGCATTATGGTGGTGAGCAGCATCAAATGTCACCTGACCATCATCCAACATTTTACGGGCTTCTTTTTCATTTTCTGCCCAACCTTCATATATACATGCCCCAATAGCTGCACCCTGCATTGGACCCGACATGTCTTCCCATTTTTCAGGTGGAGCAGCATGTAAAATCATCTTATCAGAAAAGTCCGGTAAAGCATCTTTAGCAGTTTGCACATCTATAACTATAGGTTCACTTTTTTGGATTTTCTCTACAGCTTTTTCATTCGCTGCTGCAATTCTATCGCTGATATTTTCTATATCATCTAAAAGACCTGCCATTTCTTTGTCTCCACCAGCTGCTGGTTTCCAATCAACCTGTACAGCATTATATCCTTCATCTTTTAAGTTTTCGGCAAAAGATTCTAGACCAATGTTTATAACATTTAACTCTTCTTTAAATAAATCTTGTAATTTCTTAGTCATATTATCTCTCCCCCTTAATTTAGATCACTTAAAATTTTATTTACTACGCGCACAGCCTGAACATTAGTGGGGAGTACTTTAGCTCCAACCTCACGTAATCTTTCTTCCTGTACATGAAGATTTTGAGGGTCTTTTTCAGTTCCACATACGGAAGCAATTACTGATAGATATGCTCCCCGGTCAGCTGCTTTTGTTTTTGCTTTTTTAATAGCTTTAGCAGCTTCACCGGCCGGATCCATATGAGATCCATAGCCCAGCACTACATCAAGCAGTATAACTGCTACCTCTTCATCTTCAGCTTCTTCAGCCATTCTTTCATTTCGAAGAGAGGGCTCAATCATGGGGTGAGGTTTGCCTTTTGTAAATTCGTCTTCACCTAGGTCAATAACTGTATTTTTAATACTTTTTAGATCTTCTTTTAAAGCAAAATCATCTTTTAACGGAGTATTAGAATAAATATCTCCATTTTCTTCAGTTAAAAGGATAACGGCTTCACTACATAGGGTTCCACCGGTATAAAGACCTCTTAAATATTTTTGTGGACTGGCCATTTTTTTAGTTTCTTCTTCTGCAATTTCTGCTATTTCTTCATCTTTTAGACTGGCCGAACTTACCTCGTCTTCTCCTTTGATAAAAGCTGCTGCTTTGAGAGCTGCATCTTCTAAAGTATCTGCCCAGATTGCATCAGTTCCTTTTACAACTGCAGGATCACCACCCAAGAAATTAACGATCACGGGTTTTTTAAGCTTTTTGACTTCATCCATGATCTTTTTACTAACCTCTTTTGCTGGTGGTTTTGAAACTAAAACGATTATTTCAGTTTCTTCATCATTGTCAAGAGCCTTCATATCCTTAATCATTTCAATGCCTTTAACTTTAGACTTCAGGTCACGGCCTCCGGTTCCTATAACCTGAGTAAGACCTACCCCCTGTCTATCAACTAAACTTGAGACGGCCTGGGCGCCGGTTCCAGATGCAGCAACAATACCAACTGGCCCTCTGCTTACTACATTGGCAAAGGCAAGTGGCGCTCCATTTACAATCGCTGTACCACAATCAGGACCCATTAATAATAGATTCTTTTCTACAGCCATCTTTTTAAGTTCAATTTCATCTTCTACCGGAACATTGTCACTAAAAAGCATTACATGTAGACCTCTTTTTAAGGCTTTTTTAGCTTCCCGGGCTGCATATTCACCCGGTACAGATATAATCACCAAATTTGAATCTGGCTGAAGGTCCAAAGCTCCATCCAGGGAACCAGGATTATACTCTTTTTCTTCATCTGAAGAAGCCTTTTTGTCTGCTAACATTTGATTAGTTTCATCGATAGTTTTATCCAATACTTCTTCTTTACCATCTATTACTATTACAAGATCATTTGGTTTTGCAGTTTCTGCTTCTGGTAATAGTAAATTGGCAGTTTTTAATATCTCTTTATTGGCATCAGTACCCATCACAATGGTTGCTTCATTAATTCCGTCCATTGCTTTAATATCTTTAGAAATTGACATTAAACTAACCGAATCAAAATAGGTACCCTCTTTAACAAGAGCCTTTTTAGCCATATTAACAACTCCTTTTTAAAAAATCCCCACCCCATATTAATTGAGAGTGGGGATGTTATTATCAATCAATAATGATTAAATGTCAAGCTCTTATGGCATAACTAATTCTTCATTTTTTTCTAATAATTCATCTTCAACATCATAGTCTAATTCATTACCAACCATTTCTTTAACATAGTCTTTAACTGCTGCATTCCAGTATTGCTGATCTACATAAAATACTCTTGCTCCACCCAGCTCATGCTGATATTCTGGATAAGGATATGAAGGTTGAGCCATTCCGATACCCCATCTTTTTAGACCATTATAGCTTTCGAATGTAGACCAAACTTCTTGATTTTTTTGTTCTTCAAAAGCATAGACTAATTTCCTGTAATAAAGGGTTGCACCAATTCTCAAACCCCTTTTAAATGCCATGGTGTGTAATGATATATTGAGATCTTTATCTCTAACACGTCCATTTGCAAATCCAACTATTTCACCATCTATTGCTCCTACAAATAAGTAGGGGTCTTTAAGTCTATTTCTCAAATAACCGAGTAATTCAGCATAAATTCTAGCTCCTACAATATCATAAAAATCCTTAGCACCAGTCTCCATAAACTTCTTGACATAATCCAATAACATCGGTATTTCTTTATCTTTGACTTCTCTAATCAACATTGTGGAACCGTCTTTCAATTCTATCTTGCATGGCTGTGGGGTAGCCATATCCAACTGTGGTGAACTTAAAAATGGTTCTAATTCCTCTACCTTAAAAGTAATTTCTTTTTGTGATACTTCAACTGGACTTTCCTTATACATTAATAATTCCTCCTTAAAGTTTTTATAATTATATTTTTATCATATTTTTTTAAACTATTTTACATAGACCATAGCTTTTTGGGGTTCTATCACTCCTTTCCACATAATATATATACGATTATCTTTAGCTGACATTTTAGTACTATATTTATAAATTCTCGATAATTATCAAGATTACCTTTGTAATTATTCATAAATATTTAGCATAATTTTTGTTAAATAACTTATGCAAATATTGACATCATTACACCAGCTGCAACAGCGGATCCTATAGCTCCTGCCACATTAGGACCCATAGCATGCATCAATAAATAACTGGATGAATCAGCCTTTTGACCTTCTTTTTGAACCACACGAGCTGACATCGGAACAGCTGCAACCCCTGCAGCCCCAATCATGGGATTAACCTTGCCATCAGTTAATTTATACATCAATTTACCAACTAAAAGACCTGACAGGGTTCCAATTGCGAAAGCAATAACCCCTAATATGAGGATTTGAATAGTATCTATTCTTAAAAATTTATCTGCTGTAGCACTTCCTCCCACGGCAAGTCCCAATAAAATAGTTAGTATATTAATTAAAGAATTTTGCGCTGTATCACTTAATCTATCTACTACACCGCTTTCACGAAATAAATTGCCCAGCATTAACATCCCAATCAAAGGTCCAGCTTCGGGCAAAATAATAATTACAATTATTGTAACTGCAATTGGAAAAATAATTTTTTCACTTTTAGAAACCGGTCTAAGTTGTTTCATTTTTGTTGCTCTTTCTTTTTTTGTAGTAACTAAATTAATCAAAGGTGGCTGAATAACAGGAACTAATGCCATATATGAATAAGCGGCAATTGCTATCGCACCCAGCATTTTGGGGGCCAAATTCGAAGCAACATAAATTACAGCTGGTCCATTTGCTCCACCTATAATGCCTATTGAAGCAGCTTCCTGACCTGTAAAACCAAGTAATATAGCACCTAAAAAGGTAATAAATACCCCTATCTGGGCAGCTGCTCCTAAAAGAAGTCCTTTAGGGTCAGAAATTAAAGGGCCGAAGTCTATCATTGCACCAATTCCCATGAAGATTAATGGTGGAAATATACTTAAAGAAGCACCTTTGTAAAAATATCTTAAAAGTCCAGCTGGTTGGCTATTGAACGCTTCCTGCATCATACCTGTCAAGGGCAAATTAACCAATAACATCCCAAAGGCAATCGGTACTAGGAGTAAAGGTTCATACTTTTTAACTATACCGAGATATAATAAGACTAAAGATATTATTATCATTATAAAATGGGGTATATCTAAAGCCATTATACCGGTTTGCTGTAAAAATTCCACAAAAGCTTGTACCAATTTTCTAACCTCCTATCATAATAAAATCCAACTTATTCTATGACAACTAATGTCTCTCCTGATTCAACTTTTTGATTTTCACTTATCTTAATATTTTTAACTTTACCAGAACCTGGTGCATAAACTTCATTTTCCATTTTCATTGCCTCTAAGACTAAAATTAAATCACCAGAATTAACTTCTTGACCTTCTGATACTTTTATTTCTAAAATCGTTCCTGCCATAGGAGCTTCCACTGCTCCCCCCTCTAAACTGGGTTTAGAAGAAGGTTTTTTCTTAGCCTTTGGTTGTGTTCTAGATTTTGTTTTATTTACATCAGTAGATGAACTACTCTCAGTTTTAAAAGTTTTTTGAGTAGTTTTGCTTTTACCTTCAGCAGTATCAGTATTAACTGTTTCTGCTGTTTTTATCTCTTCTACTTCTACTTCATATTCTTCATTATTAACCTTTACTTTAAATTTCCTGCTCATAATAACTCTCCTTTACTATTTTCTGTTAGTTTTCCACCCCGGGCAAATTTCCCCCAAACAGAGATATCATCTTTAACCTTACTTGCTTTTCTAATTTTAAATTTGCTGCTTATTTTAACATCTTCCCGGCTCATTATAGCAGCTATTATGGCTGCTATTTTTTCATCTTCACGTTTAATATCAGTTTCCAGTTCTATATCTTTTCTTTGAATATCGACTCTTTCTTCGGCAAAATCTAATTGTTCAGAATAACAAATATTTTTAACTATTCTTATTGCCAACATCAATAAGTATAATATACCAAATACTATTACCAAACCCAGAATAGCAACCTGGAAACTTGAAATTAACTTCTCATTAATACTCATAGATTGAACAAGAGACGGATCTTTTAAAAGATCTAGAGGATTCACATTAATGCCTCCTTTTTATGTTCTATAAAGGTATATTGCCATGCTTCCTATTTGGCCTGTCTTCTTTTTTATTAATTATCGACTCTAATGCCATAATAATCCTGGGTCTTGTATGGCGAGGATCAATTATATCATCAACATAACCTTCTGCGGCTGCTCTATAAGGATTAGCAAAGTTTTCCCTATATTCCTCTATTTTTTCCTGCCTTTTCTTACCAGAATCATCAGCCTTTTTTATTTCTTTTCTAAATATTATATTAGCTGCACCCTGTGGTCCCATAACAGCAATTTCTGCATTTGGCCATGCAAATACATAATCAGCACCAAGGTGTCCACTGCTCATCGCTATATAGGCTCCCCCATATGCTTTTCTTAAAATTACATTTATCATGGGAACGGTAGCTTCTGAATAAGCATAAAGTAATTTTGCACCATGTCTTATTACTCCACCATACTCCTGTTCTACACCCGGTAAGTAACCAGGTACATCTGTTAATGATAGAATAGGAATATTAAAAGAATCGCAAAATCTAATAAACCTTGCTGCTTTATCAGAAGCATCGATATCTAATGTACCTGCTTTAAAATTTGGTTGGTTTGCTATTATGCCTACTGAACGCCCATTTAATCTCGCAAAACCAACTACAATATTTTTTGCAAAATATTTATGAACTTCAAAGAAATCCTTATCGTCAACTATTCTTTCAATTACATCCCTTATATCATAAGCTTTATTTGGATTGACAGGGACAATATCTTTGAGTTCTTCTTCGATGCGTTCGGGAGAATCATCAGTTTCAATAACAGGAGCTCCTTCTAAATTATTATTTGGTATAAAGGAGATTAACTTTTTAATTTGTTCAAAACTGTGTTCCTCATTATCTGCCAAGAAATGTGCTACACCACTAACCTGGTTGTGCGTTGATCCTCCCCCAAGGTCTTCTGCACTTACTTCTTCCCCAGTTACAGATTTAACAACCTGAGGACCAGTTATAAACATTTTGGAAGTATGATCAACCATAAATATAAAGTCTGTGATGGCTGGAGAATATACTGCCCCACCAGCACAGGGGCCTAAAATAACAGAGATCTGTGGGATAACACCTGAATTTTCGGTGTTTCTCCTAAAAATTTCCCCATAACCTTTCAGAGAGTTAACTCCTTCTTGGATCCTAGCTCCACCTGAATCAAGAAGTGCTATAAATGGGGCACCTGATTTTTTTGCCAAATCCATAACCTTGCAAATCTTCTTAGCATGCATTTCACCTAATGAACCACCCATTGTTGTGAAGTCCTGAGCATATACATATACTGTTCTTTTATCAATTGTGCCTTGACCGGTGATTACACCATCGGCAGGTAATTCCTTCTCATCCATACCTAAATCTTGTGAATGATGTTCTACAAACATGCCAATTTCATTAAAACTACCATCATCAAATAACTTGTCGATTCTTTCGCGGGCGGTTAGTTTATTTTTTTTATGCTGCTTTTCTATTCTTTTTTCTCCTCCGCCTTTAGATATCTTTTCTCGTTTTTTTTCTAGTTCTTGAATTTTATCTTTCAACTTGGTCCCTCCCCTTAAAAATATATTTTGACAAATATATTGTCGCTATCCACTATAAAATATTCAATAATTTTATTCACTTTACCTTTGTTATCTTTTCACATATTTTTTTTAATTATATTGTGTTTTTATACAGTAAGACAAAAATAAACCCCGGACAAGATATCTAAACCTGAACTACTGCCGAGGTTAATAAGGTTTTGCGCATCTTTCATATACTGAACAGGATTATAGTTTATATTTTGGTACAATATAAATAAACTTTTATTAAATCTTTTTTTTAAAGCTGCTTTTAGATTTAAAGCACTAACCCTTGTTGTCATTTTAAAGAGATCTTCTTTTTTTAAACTTTTTTTGATCTGTAATACATCTTCATTAAGACCGGCCTCTACTACAGATAAATAACCAACTATAAAATCATCACTACTTGGTGTTAGGCCTATTCCCAAACCGATTAAATCTTTTAAATTTCCATTTTTGTTGATAAAAATCTTCAATTTGATGTAAAATTGTTTCTGGAGTGGACTTAACTCTTTTGCCTGTGGATTTTTTAAATAATCCTTAAAGTGTAATATGCTTTTATCCAAACTTCCCAAGTTTTTAGTTCCTCGAATCACTTTTTCTGTCATTCTAATTAGATTACTTTTGTTTATTTGAACAATTTTGGGAATTTTGCCAATAAATATTTTTTTATCATCAATGTTTAATGTTTTGTTATTATAAATTATTTTAAATTCATCCAAACGTAAATTATGAAAATTTAATACACTTTTTCTTATTTCTTTATATTTATCATCAGGTAATATAAGATGATAAGGAGCAGGAATCAAAGAACTATCAGTAATTGCAAAGCCTTTATTTTGATCGGTTTGAAAATTTATAACATGGTCAAAAATACTAATCACTTCTGCATTTAAACCATAATTTTCACAGACTAAATCACCTTCAACAATCTCAGATACCATAATTTTCACCTTTCGTAGCGGTGAAGTTTAACATCTTAAGAGCTATCTCTAAATTTAATTTATCTTCAGGATTATCAAGACTCAATCCTGTGATTTTCTCAATTCTTTTTAAACGGTAATGGACAGTGTTGTAATGAATATATATTTTTTTGGCTACATTGCTTAAATTGCCATTTTCCTCAAAAAATGCCTTAAGAGTTTTTAGTAATTCTGTATTATGGGCTCTATCATACTTTAATAAAGGTTCAATTGTTTTTTCTAAAAAACTATTTTTTTCTTCCTGGTCTATCTGATAAAGCAGCTTATATACTCCCAGATCTTCAAAGAAATATATCTGGTTATGCTTATCTAATTTTTTAGCAACCTGGATAGTCCTTTTAGCTTGTGAATAACTTTTATGTAAATTTATAATATCTTTTTCATAATTTCCAATGCCAATTTTAACTAAGTCTCTATTTCTTTCTTCGATTATCCCCATTACCTTATTAATGAATGCATCCATACCTTCTTTTTTTTCTCTACCTCCTGGGTAGAGAGCTATTAAATAAGTTCCCAGATCTCCCATGATTATATCATCATTGATCACACGCTTAGCTGTTTCAAGATATGTTTTTTGTAAATTTTCATTTAAAAGGCCTTTCTTTTTAAAGTGGTCTGAGATCAAATCCTTAAGTTCAAAAACAATCACAGAAAAACCCTTATCCAGGTTCAAACCCATATTATTTCCACGGGTCAAAATAGTCTGTTTATGATTAAACTTACCTTTCAAGATGTCATAGAGGAGTTCGTTTCTATACTTAAATTCCACATTGGTAATAGTCCTTTTATTTAATATATCTAATGCTGCTATAGTACTAGCCCATTTCAAGGTAGAAAGGTCTAATTTATTAATCTTCTTTTTATTCTCCCATGAGAAAAGATAACCGAAATGGCTGTTAGGAGTAATTATTGGTATTTTTATAAGATTTACCTCTCTTTTATTTAAAGAAACTAACTTTCTTTTGCATCTATAACCATAAATTTCTTCTTCTGTTTCTTTTTGACCATTGGTCGTAATAGTATTTAATAAATCCTCTTTAGTTAGTTCTTCATTATTATCTGGTATAGAATAAGACATTATTGATATATTTGAATCTGTAATTAATACAGGATTATTTATTAGTTCAACCAATATAGAAGAAAGTCTATCTAGGCCGTTTTCATATAAAACAGTATTTGTTAACACCTCATGAATATTTAAGGTTTTTTCCAAAAATCTCGTCTGTACATTTAGAATTTCACTTAAAATTGGATTTATAAATTCTGAAAAAGAAAAGTCATAGGGAATTTTAAGAAGTGGGAAATCATATTTTTTAGCTTGATCAATCATAAATCCGGGTATCTCATTTATATATCTACCTGGTTTAATACCCAAACCGGCTAATTTCTTTTTGGCTAAATTCGGTATTAAGTTTTTTAATGCTTTTTTATCATCTTTAATTGAGTAAAGGGTAGTAAAAAGAAGTTCTCCTTCCTTTACCCAATCAACTATATCGGGCACTTCCATAATGTTAACCTTTGTTATGTGGCGGTCTAAACCCTTTTGACCAGATAATACCTCTACTTCATTCATTTTTTCTAAATTTAAGGCTTCAGCAATAGTTATACCAATTAATTCTTTCATTAATCTTCACCATCCCAAAAATATTTGTGATTTTTACATATGGTATTATAACATAGATAAATTTATTATGGAAGTATTCACAAGATTTTTTTATATTTACACCACTTTTTTGTATGTATTAAATAAATAGAGGCAACCATTATGGCTGCCTCTATAAATTTACAATTTTAATTATTATTTATTCAATTATAATATCCATATAATCATTGATTAATTTTATGAGTTATTTAATATTCTTATTTAGCCCAGGCTGGCTGTAGATTCTGTATCCTCTCGAGTTCCTGGAAGAACCAGATTAAGTACAACCCCTGCAAGTGCAGCAAGAGCCAGACTAGAAAATTCAACTCTACCAAGTTTGAGAACAGCTCCGCCAATACCTAAGACAAGTATTGTACCACCAATAACCAAATTTCTGGACTCTTTGAAATCTGTTTGACTTTCGACCAAAGTTCTAATACCAACAACTGTAATCATTCCATATAAGAGGAATGAAATTCCACCGATAACTGGAGTAGGAATAGTTTCAATTAAACCACCAAATTTAGGTATAACAGCCATTGCGATTGCAAATGTAGCTGCAATTCTCATCACAACTGGATCATAAACCTTTGTTAAAGCTAAAACCCCGGTGTTTTCTCCATATGTTGTATTAGGAGGTCCGCCAAATATACCGGCTAAGGCTGTTGCCATTCCATCACCAAGCATGGTTCTGTGAATACCTGGATCAGTTACTAATTCTCGCCCTTTACCTATTGTTTCACTAATAGCAAGAATATCACCTACGTGTTCTACCATTGAAACAATGGCAACTGGAGCGATAATGGTAATCGCCCTCATTTTAAAAACAGGTACTGTAAAAGCGGGCAGTCCCAACCAAGCATTATCCATTACAGGACTAAAGTCAACAATACCCACAATAATTGCAACTATATATCCAGTTACTAAACCCACAATAATCGGAACAATTTTCAAGAAACCTTTTGCAAATATTGCTGCTATAATTGCTCCTAAAAGTGAGGCTACTGCTACTACAACATTTAATGTGCTACCACCTGCCATATCAATTGCTACTGGTGCTAAAATTAAACCAATTGTCATAATTACTGGACCGGTAACAATTGGAGGGAATATCCTTTTGATTAAACTTGGTCCTACCTTATAAATGATAAATGCAACTATAGCGTATATAATTCCTGCAAATATAATACCCCCCTGTGCGGCTGGTACACCTCCGTGTTGTTCTATTACTAATGCTATGGGAGCTATGAAAGCAAATGAAGAACCTAGATAAGCAGGTACTTTCTTTTTAGTAATGAAGTGAAATAACCATGTACCAACACCCGCAGTAAATAAAGCAACAGAAACATGTAAACCTGTTAAGATTGGAACCAAAATTGTGGCGCCGAACATAGCTAGAGCGTGTTGTAGTCCTAAGAAAACTCCCTGAAAAGTGCTGAGCTTCTTAATATCTCTAACAGCTTCATCTCTTCTTGACTCCATTAATAATTCCTCCTTTATAAATAAGATATGTTATAAATGTTAAATAAGATGATCTAATTTATACCCATACCACCTCCTAATTATTTAAATTTCAGACATAATTATGGTAATTATTTCTAATAATCTCTTATATAATAATTCTCACTATCTTAGCCGTATTCCTTTTGTAATAATAAACAATTTTATTGCCGTTTTTTCGTTACTTTAACTAATGCAACTATAGATATTATCTAATATAATTAATTGTGATAAATGACATTTAATAAATTTGGGGGTGTTTTTTATGAATAGTATCAAATTATTAAAAACGAGAAGGTCTATTAGAAAATTTACCGACCAAAGTATAGAAATGAATAAATTAGAGAAAATGATTGAAACAGCTAGATATGCTCCAACTGCCAATAACATACAACCCTGGGAACTCATCGTAGTTACTGATAATGATAAGCTTAAGACCCTGGAGAAGTATATAGACCAGGATAAAAAATTTCCAGCCTGTGTTGTAGTTTGTAGTCAAAATGTTAAACACCATCTTGAAGATGGATCTAATGTGAGTACATATATTATGTTAGCAGCTCGAGAACTAGGCCTGGGAACCTGCTGGATCGGCAGTTATGATAAATCTTATTGTCCTAAGGTTAAAAAACTATTAAAAGTCCCTCAAAAATACAAAATAATTTCAATTATTACTGTAGGCTATCCGGACGAGAATCCACAACCTAACAAAAAGGAATTGGATGAAGTAATCCACTGGGAACAATTTTAAAGAACTAATTATACATAGCTGCGAGATTAATCACGCAGCTATGTAGTTATATGGTTTAATCTATTTTATTCAAAACAAGACATGCATTCTGTCCACCAAAACCAAATGAATTAGATAAGACATTTTTCAGATTATCGACCTCTCGCGCCTTATTCGGTACATAATCTAAATCGCATTCTGGATCTTCATTTTTATAGTTCATAGTTGGAGGGATAATATTATCTCTAATAGCCAAAACTGAAATAATAGCCTCTATTCCACCTGCAGCACCCAGCAAATGACCTGTCATAGATTTACTTGAACTAACCGCTAAACTATCTGCATAATCTCCAAATAGATTCCTGATCGCTTGCGTTTCTAACTTATCATTAAGGGGAGTTGAAGTACCGTGAGCATTTATATAATCAAATTCTTTTAGAGGAATTCCTGACTTTTTAATAGCCATCTCCATCGCCCGATAGGCTCCTTTACCGTTCGGATCAGGTTGGGTCATATGATAAGCATCGGCTGACATACCATAGCCACTTAATTCAGCAATGATATTAGCTCCTCTATTTTTGGCAAATTCATAATCTTCTAGAATCAATATACCACTTCCTTCCCCAATAATAAACCCATCTCTATTTTTATCAAATGGACAGCTCGCTTTTTCTGGTTCATCATTTCTGGTTGATAGTGCTTTCATATTACTAAAACCGGCTAAAGCTGAGGGTGAAATAGATGCTTCTGCCCCCCCAGCGATCATTACTTTAGCATCACCTCTTTTTATAATCTCAGCAGCTTCCCCTATAGAATGAGCACCTGAAGCACAAGCTGTTACTTCATTACTGTTTGGGCCTTTTGCATTTGCATATATAGCAATCTGGCCGGCTGCCATATTTGAAATCATCATAGGTATAAAGAAAGGGCTTATTCTGCGGGGGCCTCTTTTAACCAACCTTTCAACTTGCTTTTCAAAAACCTCTATACCTCCAATACCTGAGCCAACTAATACCCCTACTTCATTAGCTATCTTTTGATCAATTTCCAGTTCCGCATCAGCAACAGCTTTTAAAGCAGCAACTACCCCATATTGAGTAAATAACGCCATTCTTTTGGCATCTTTACGATCAATGTAATCATTTGTTGAAAAATCCTTGATTTCTGCACCTATCTGACTTCCATAACCTTCGGTATCAAAACTTTCTATGCGTGATATTCCTGATTTACCTTTTTTAATATTTCCCCAAAACTCCTCTATTTGCATTCCAAGTGAAGACACTACTCCCAGACCTGTTATAACAACTCTGTTATTCATATATATATTACCTCCTAAATTATGTTTTTTTAACTGCTTTTTCTAAACTGCTTTTATCCTGTATACTATATGTCTTAATGGAACGATCTATTCTTCTCATCAGTGTCTTTAAAACCCTTCCAGGTCCCAATTCAAAAGCCAGTTCAATATCATTTTCAGCCATCAGTTTTATACTTTCAACCCATCTAACTGGACTTGTTAACTGTTTACTTAAAGCTGTGGTGATTTCATTTGTATTTTTGACAAAATCAGCAGTACTGTTAGCAATAATTGGTAGATTGGGATCATTAAACTCTAGCCCTTCTATATATTTTTTTAATTTATTTTTAGCCGGTTCCATAAGCTGGGAGTGAAAAGCTGAGCTTACATTTAGTTCAACAACTTTTTTAGCTCCAGCCTTTTCTGCCAATTCCATGGCCTTATGTACCGCTTTTTCTTCACCTGATATAACAATCTGAAGGGGGGAATTAATATTGGCCAATTCACAGATCCCCTCCACATTAGTACAAATATCTTCTATTTTTGTCCTGTCCAAAGCAATTATAGCTGCCATAGTGCCTTTTGATCCCTCTGATACAGCCTCAGCCATCAACTCTCCTCTTTTGCGTACTAATTTTAAGCCAGTTGCAAAATCAAATACACCAGCTACACATAAGGCAGAATATTCACCCAAACTATGTCCAGCAACAATGGAGGGTTCAACTCCTTTATCTTTTAGAAGCTTATAAGCAATTACACTAACTGTAAATATAGCAGGTTGTGTATTTTGAGTATCTGTAAGCTTGTCTTCAGGGCCAGTGAAACATAATTTCTTAAGGTCCATCTCCAATATTTTATTAGCCTGTTCAAAGTGTTTTCTGGCCAGTTCAAAATTATCATAAAAATCTTTACCCATCTCTACATATTGAGAGCCCTGGCCAGGAAATATAAAAGCAATATTCTTATTCATTCATTTTCACTCCATTAATTAAATATTTTCATTCCATTCAATCACTGTAGCGGCCCATGTTAGGCCTGCACCAAAGGCAACCATTACTAACCTGTCACCATTTTTTATCATGCTCTTTTCCTTGGCCTCTGCCAGTGCAATTGCGACAGAAGCACTTGAAGTATTACCCACTTCTGGAAGGTTAACATAGATCTGTTCTTCAGTTAATTTTAATTTGCGACGAGCTGATTTAATAATTCTTGTGTTAGCCTGGTGAGGAATTAATAAATCAAGATCATCTATGGTAAGGCCTGCTTTTTTTAATACATCTAAGGAAGCTCTCTTCATTGTCTTAACAGCAAATTTAAAAACGGGAGTGCCTTCCATTCTTATAGTATGCATTTTATTTTTAACAGTTTCTAAACTGGCCGGGTTCAAAGAACCACCTGCTTCCATATAAAGGGCATCTGCTCCACTACCGTCAGAACCTAAATCAAAAGAGAGAAATCCTCCTTTTTCAGTTGGCTGAAGCACAGCTGCACCTGCTCCATCTCCGAATAGCACACAGGTATTTCGATCATCCCAGTCTGTGATTTTAGAAAGTGATTCAGCACCTATGACCAATACATTATTATAAAGGCCAGTCTCTATAAACTGAGCACCTACACTTAAACCATATACAAAACCCGAACAACCAGCTTCTAAATCAAAAGCTGCTGCTTTATTAGCACCAATTTTTTCCTGAATAATACAGGCTGTTGCAGGAAAAACCATATCAGGAGTCACAGTTGAAACAATAATTAAATCCAATTCTTCGGGATCAAGATTGGCTTTTTCTAAGGCTTTATACGATGCTTCTAATGCTAGATCAGAGGTTGAGGTATCCTCATCTGCAATCCTCCTTTTTTTGATACCTGTTCTTTTTTGTATCCATTGATCTGTTGTATCAACTATCTTTTCCAATTCTTTATTTGTTACCACATTGGGAGGCAAATAACTCCCCCAACCTGTTATTGTTGCTTTTCTCATTTATATATCCACCTTTCTTAGTACCTTTTATAAGTTTTATATTATTTTTCTTAAATTTTTATGTTTAAAGTTATAACCACCCCCCCTATATATTGTCTTTAATAAGATTTAATTCAATTTACTATTGTTCTTTAATATATTCAATATTTTTTTCAATAACCAGGGCTGTCTCATAAACCACTTTATCTATTATTTCTTTAACCGGCAAGATATCTTCAACCATTCCTGCAATTTGTCCGGCCATTAAACTGCCCTCATTAATATTTCCATTTTGGACTGCTTCTCTTAATTTTCCCGTTGCAGCTTCTTCGATTTCTTCCTTTTTTGTTCCCTGAGCTTCCATCTTATCTATCTTTCTAGTTAATCTATTTTTAAGGTTGCGTACAGGATGGCCGGTGCTTTTGCCAGTTACAACAGCATCTCTATCTCTGGCTGATAATATTGCTTCCTTATATTTTGCATGAGCAGGGCTTTCTTCCGAGCAAACGAATCTCGTGCCCATCTGCACACCTGAAGCTCCCAAAGATAATACAGCTGCAATACCTCGTCCGTCAGCTATTCCACCTGCTGCAATAATAGGAATATTTATTGCATCAGCCATTTGAGGAATCATGGCCATGGTCGTTAATTCTCCAATATGACCACCTGCTTCTGTACCTTCAGCAATAACAGCATCTGCTCCCGCTCTAGCTAGTCGTTTTGCTAAAGCAACTGATGATACTACAGGGACTACTTTTATTTTGTTGTTTTTAAATCTATTAATATATTTGCCAGGATTACCTGCTCCCGTTGATATTACAGGTACTTCTTCTTCAATCACAAGCTCGATAATATCATCAACAAAGGGCGATAAAAGCATAATATTCACAGCAAAGTTATTGTCTGTTCTCTTTTTTACTTTATGAATTTCCTCTCTTATAACTTCCCGGGGGGCATTTCCTGCCCCGATAATACCCAGACCACCTGCTTGCGATACTGCCGCGGCAAGTTCACCAGTGGCTACCCAGGCCATGCCTCCCTGAAGAATTGGATACTTAATTTCAAAAAGTTCACATATTTTTGTTTTAATCGTTTTCATCTAATCACCTCGGTTTTGACCACCATTTTTAAGTTTATCTTTTATAATATCAATTAAATTATTATCAATTGCTGCTCGAGCTACTTTTATCGCATTATATATAGCTTGGTCATCTGAACTACCATGACCAATAATGACTAGACCCTGCAAACCTAATAAAGGAGCACCTCCGTACTGTCGGTAATCCACTTTATCTTTCATTTTTTTTAACTCCTCTTTTAAAAGAAGGGCACCTAGTTTGGATTTGAAATTTTTGGTTAAGGCCTCTTTGAGTAAATCAAATACATAAGAAGCCACTCCCTCTGTTGTCTTTAATACAATATTTCCCACAAATCCATCACAAACAACCACATCACAGCTGCCATTAAAAATATCTCTTCCCTCCACATTTCCAATAAAATTCTCTACTCTGTCTTCCTGTTCTAAGAGTTCAAATGTATTACCATTTAATTTATTTCCCTTCTCTTTTTCCTCACCTATACTCAGCAGACCCACTCTCGGGTTACTGATATTTAAAACCTGCTCAGCATAGATAGAACCCATAATTGCAAATTGGATCAGGTGTTCTGGCTTAGAATCTACATTGGCACCTACATCCAAAACAATGGTATTACCTATTTTAGATGGGAAAACAGTTGCAATAGGGGGGCGATTGAGATTTGTAATTCTTCCAATATTAAAAATTGCGGCAGCCATCACCGCCCCAGTATTACCTGCTGAAATCAGTGCATCAGCTTTATCCTCTTTTATTAATTCACATGCCACTAAGAGAGATGAATCCTTTTTCTTTCGTAAAACAGAGGATGGCTTATCATCCATAGAAACAGTTTGTGATGCATTTACCACCTTTATCGAGTCAGCTTTAAAATTAAACTCTTTTAATATATTCTTTATTTTTGTTTCTTTTCCAGTTAAAATTATTTTCAAATCAGAAAATTCATTAACAGCTTTTACTGCACCTTTTATAATTTCCCGAGGAGCTTTATCTCCCCCCATACCATCCAATACAATTTTCAATCCTAACAACTCCTTTGTCATTAACTATATTTATATATTATATATTTATATCAATATTCCTACTTTTAAATACAAATTTTTTAATATAGAATAAAACCAGCTTTTCAGCTGGGACCTTTAATAATACTATCTTAATACAATTTTTGAGATCTGTTTTTAATCTAAAAGAGTAAGCTATTGCTTCTATTTCAACATAGTTTATATTATACCACTAATATATAGTCCTGAATAATTCATAGCCTATAAAAAAGATATCTCTCACCCTTAACAATCCTGACAGCTATTTTTATCAATCTAGTCCTTATCGTAAATATCCTGTCTGATTTATATTTCTCTAAAAAAGCAAGTCTTCTAAGCCAGTTATTGAGATTATAGACTAATAGCATCTGTTGAAATCTGCTGGCATTAGTCCAAAAATCAGTACTGCTCATCCGACCTAAAGCAAAGCCATTTTTGGCTTCTTTAATGAAATTTTTTATAGTCGATCTTCTAAAATAAAATCCAATCAACTCTGCAGGAATTTTATCTTTAATGTTAGTTACTATAAAAGTATAGATAACAGTTAACTGTCCTTCTGGTTTTTCAGCTTTGACAACAACTCTGCGAGCCCGCTTCCAGCTGTTTGCTTTATAGCTGAACTCGCCATAAATTACCTTGCTATCATAGTCGTATTAATCAAGTAATTTACTTTCTAAAAATGCAGCTTTTTTAGAAAGCCTGCTATTAGCTTTTAGCCTAATAACATAAGAGGTATCGTGCTTTTCACACATCTTAAATAAACCTGGTTAGGCAAAACCAATATCAGCTCTAAGAGAAAAGGAAGTTTCTTTAAACTTTTTATTGTAAGTTTTTAAAACAGAATCTATAAATCTAACTACCTAACGGGAAGTATAAACATTACCTGCTCTCAACTCACTTTTTAAAAAGCATCACCGGTGTTACCATCAAAGAGTACGAGGGGATGATAACCTCTATGACCATAATGTGTATTGTAGGCTGAACCATACTGTTTACCGCAAGTTTTGCCGGAAGTGGAATCTAGATCAAAAATAATATTCTCTAATACATTTTTTGATGTATTTTTTCGAGCAATTCATTATTTGCATTTTGCAGTTGTTTCATTGTCTTTTTATCTGAAAGGTTATTAACTCTTGATAGTTTAGGTTGAGAGGCTAATACTTCTTTTTCAAGTACAGTTTTAAAAAGAGTATCCTCCCTTAGATCATTAGCATCTCTGTCAGCATGATAACCGGCAGCATTCTGAAATATTCTCTGAATAATTACATCAGCATTTTCATGTTCTCTATGATTAAGATTATACACACTCATTAGTAAACTACTCGGCATTGAAATACCG
>JAGYMU010000010.1 GCA_018399995.1 Halanaerobiales bacterium
ATTGTTTAGAGAATAACAATTAATCTAGTACTCAACTTAGGGTTTCTTATTAAATTTTTAAACGTTCTTCAAACCTGTTATAACAAAAACATTAATAAAGAAAGGCAAAAAAACATAAAAATGGCACGGGCAGGAGGACTTGAACCCCCAACACCAAGATTTGGAGTCTTGTGCTCTACCAGATTGAGCTATACCCGTGTGTTAGAAAAGTTTATATTTATTTTTGGTGGAGGTGGTGGGAATCGAACCCACGTACTATATAACTCACCCTTCTAGCGACTACGATCGTAGTTTGTTTTTTAATTTCATTATATAAACCCCAACAAACAGGGTCTTATATAACTAAGCTGTTATTGTCCCATTTTCCTACAACTATCAGAAAATGGTGAGCCTGCTAATTATGGCACTTGAACACCTTCACAGACAAAAGGCGAGCAAGCGTTAACAGCCTACGCGGCTGCTAAGGCGTAACTATTATCTTCGTTTGCAGATAATTTTATTTATCCAGTGTTTTACGAGTGAAAGGATATCCTCGGACCGCTCTAAAAGGATTCGCCATACAGGCGAAACCAGAACACCCCCATTAAGGGTTTGTTTTTTACAGCAATTAATATTATAAACTATATTAAGACAATTGTCAAACCACATATGAAAATACTAAATTTTCAAGAATCCTTTTATAACAGGGTTCTTAGTATATACTTATAATATAAGTTTGTATATTTAACAATAGGCTATTTCTCTTAAGTCTCTATTGATATTATAACACATATTACTGATTTTTTCTATAATATTCCATTAACCTCTCTGCAAATTCTGCTTTAAATTTTATAGTACCATCTTTATTCATCTCTTTTAAATCTTCTTTATTCAGATTTATTTCAACTGAATTATATGGAAGCCAAATAATCTGCAGCCATTTTCTATATGTTCTCATCTCAAAATTGGTGTTATCTAATTCAAATGTTGAATAGCCGGGAGTAAAAGTACTTTCTTTTGTAGAATCAAAAGAAACTTCAATTTTATATCCAGGATTAATACTGGCCATTTGTAAATTAACCTTATCTTTTTCTGTATTATGATAGACATTTATTAAAATATTTTCATTTTTAAACTCACTTTGATCAACTATTATTTCATCTCCACCTTTATATGTAATAGCAAAACTAATCACTAAAACTGCAATAAGAAGAGTAAATATAATATAATTAAAATGCTTAGGCATATATTTCCAACTCCTTTCTATAAACTTATTGATCTTATAACCATCTTTTTATAATTCTCTTCACCATATTGATATTTTAATTTGCTAATATCTAAATTTATATCTGGCATGACCCCGCGCCCGTTATCAAAACCAGCAGGCCTCAAAAAGTACTTATATGAAATACCCAATGATAATTTAGAATTAGGTAATTTGTCACTAATTATATCCCCATAACAGGAAGCTAAGCCGCCTGTTTCTTCACCTAATATAATGCCCGCATTATGATCTTTAACAATTGCAGCAAAATCAACAGCAGTTGAAAAAGTAAAGTTTGAAGTAATCAAATAAATATCACCATCAAATCTTAAATCATTTTCTTTTGTTTCTTCTTTTGTAGAAGTAAATACTATTAAATCATCTCTATCCTTTTTAAATTGGTAATACAAATTTGTAAAAATATTAAATCTATCATGAAAAACATAATCAGAATATTTCATTCTCACTTCTTTGAATAAACGATAAGAACCGTCATATATATATTCAAAGAGATATTTAGCTAAATCTGTATTTCCTCCTCCATTTTCACTTATATCTATAAACAAGTTATTAATTTCTTTCTTATTTATTTCTTTAAAATATTTTTTTATATCTTTTTTAAAAACACTTTTTAATGATCCATTAAAAGTATTTATAGTCAAATAAGCATTGCCTTTAATAGGAAAATCTAATGTCCAATTTTTAGTTTCATCTTTCTTTTTATGATCAATGCGGACATCTTTTAAGACCCCTTTTAAACTAATTACAAACTCTTTTCCTATATTATTCTTTAATAATAGATCATATTCATGATCAAAATCAAATAATGCCCATAAATAAATAGGGAAAGTTTTTTCCAAAACTGCATATGCATAGATTTCATTTTCACTACTTATACTCTCTATCATCTTATCGATAATTTCATTAATCCTTATTCCATTTATAGTAAGAATCTCAGTATTTTTCTCTATCTCTGCTTCAGAATAATTGTTTTCTATCAATACCTTATCATCGATTAGCTTAATATCTAAGGGAAATATCTCAGCTCCCTTATCATAAGCATCATTAAATTGTTTATTGATACTAATATAAGTATGAGCATCCTTAAAAGAAGCAACAAAGGGAGAAAATATTCTATATATCTCACGGCTACTCCATCTATCTTTTTCTTTAAGTCTTTCTGTTATTTTTTTAATTTTTTCTTCACTTTCATCTTTGCTGATGTGAAAATAAATATTAGGATGTACTTCCTCAAACCTATTCACTAAGTAATCTAGATCTAAAATAGCCTCATCCTTAGTAATAACCTCTGCAGAAACATCTAATGTAAAAAGTATTATTATAATAATTACTAATACTAAAATCTTATATCTTTTTTTCAATCTTATTCCTCCACATCATTTTATAAAAAATAAATTAAAGATTACATAAATGCCTATTATTTTAAATTGTTCAGCTTATAAAGCTGGCTTATCTGTATAAAATATATTTTTTGCGAAATAATACTTCCCTCTAGACAATACTATCCCTATCTGTCAGGGTTTTGACTTCTTGTATTATCATATTGACTAATCTAATTTGAGTAGGACATATATCACTTTTGCTGTTTTCTTTAACCATGATTTTACATTTTTAAAATTATGATTTGGATATTAACTTGTAATTTTCTATTTTTTGCATCCATTTCTTGAATTCGTAGAACCTCTGCTTAGTCTCTTCATATCCCACCTGATAAAGTTCTTCTAATTTCTCTTTATTATTATTTAAGGCCCTCATTTTTACCTTCTTTTGAGGTCTAAAGACGAAAACCTGACCTTCTTTTTCTAATTTATTGATCCATTTTATCCTTTCATTATAAACCTTATGTCTTTCATTTAATTTATTCACCAGTTTTGGGTAGTCTCTTAACAACAATTTTAATATGGCTTTAGACCTCTTCGATTTTAACTTAAAACCCTTATGCCTGGTAAGTATTAAAACATTATGCTCATAATCATCTTCTATAGCTTTTGTGAGCGGTATGGAATTTGTTACGCCCCCATCATAATAATAACTGCCGTTTATCTCTACAGGTTTTGTTATTATTGGTATACTGCTGGAAGCTCTTAAGATTTTTTCTCCAAACAACTTTGCATCAAAGTCATCTTTATCGAAATACTCTGTTTCACCAGTTTCACAGTTTGTAACTACCACTTTAAATGTTATGGGGGATTGTGCAAAGGTCTCGTAATCAAAAGGTACTATATCATTAGGTAACTTTTTAAAAAGAAAATCCATACCAAAATAGTTGCCCTCTTTTATTAAATTCTTCAATCCACAGTACCTTTCATCTTCAACCAGGTCGATAAACACCCTTTTGTTTCTTTCCCTCTGTTCGGATACATAGTCTGCACCATTGTTAGCGCCGGCTGAAACTCCGATCACATAAGGAAACTTGATCTTTTTCTGCATCAGGTAATCTAGCACTCCTGCAGTATATGCACCTCGCATTCCGCCCCCTTCTAAAACAAGCCCTATATTTTCCAAATACATTAACACCCTCTCCATATTTAAATATTTATTATTTGTAGTATGAAATTATTTTTATATTATTAATAACAAGTTCTATTTAAGAAACTTTTTTCTTTTTTTGTTTAAATTATTTATTAACTTCTGTCTATGAAAAATATAGCCATGACCTGGATAAAAGATCTGGCAGTTAGATTTTGCTATCTTCTCCCAGCTCCTATATAGCTTTTGTGCATCATCTGCAAAGGGTGGATTGATCGTAAAGGGTACAAAACTAAACATAGTATCTCCTACAAAACAGTACCTGTTCTCAATTATTAAACAGATAGAACCGGCCGAGTGTCCGGGTGTATGAATTACTTCACCTTCAAAACCAAATCCGCGGATATCATAATAATCTCTGATCTCTATATCAGCTTTTACAGGTTTGAAACTACTTCGCTTTCCTTTGATTAGCCCCATAATTTTAATTCCCAAACCACCTAAAAGGCTATTTCCACCCGGTAAATATGACTCGCCTTTTTTTAAAAGTTCTGCTTCCTCAACATGAACAAGTACGGGGGCCTGAGTTTTTTTCTTTATAATTTGTAAATTACCCACATGATCATAATGTACATGTGTGATGATGATAAGTTTTATATCACTATATTTGATATGATATTCTTTCATCTTAGCTTTTAATCTTTCAAAAGTGCCTTCAACCCCGGCATCAACTAGAATATACCCTGAATTTCCTTTAATCAGATATGAATTTGCTATTCCCATTTTGATCTTTATGTATTTACCATTCATCTTTTAAGCCTTCTTTTTATTTAAGATAAAAAAAATAATCACACAAAATAAAATTCTTTCTTTATTTTATAGGAATCTAATTTTAACTAATCCAGTGAAATCGCAGTAATAATTTGAATAAAAATTATAAAAATCTTATTAACTGAACAATATTATAATTACATAATATATAAATTTATCTTTTATCGGTATTTTCTTTCCCAGACCTCACGCATAACTATATCCTTATTATCTTCAAGATGATCTGTGGCCAGTATACCGTATAAATGATCAATCTCATGTTGAAATAACTCAGATAAATCATCTGAGAACTCTTCTACATACTCTTCTCCCTTAATATCCTGATATTTCACTTTGATCTGTTTAGCCCTCTGTATTTTAACAAAGAAGTTAACATTAAAACTAAAACAGCTGTCCCATACTGCAAAAGTTTGAGAACTCTTCTCTATGATTACGGGATTAACCATTAAAATTTCATTACCATCCTTATTATAATATACTATCTTTTGATGGTAACCTATTTGAGGAGCCGCAATAGCCCTGCCAATTTCATATTCGTTTTGGAAATTTAAAAGAGTATCATGCAAATCTTCTACTTTTCTTTCTAATTCCTGATCGAATTCCTTTACCTGAACCGATTTTTTTCTTAATACATTACTACCCAGCTTATATATTTTCTTAACCGCCATCTACTGCTTCCTCCTATTTAGAATCAATATTAATTATTTTCTATAAACCACTTTTCTGCAAAGTCTACGACTCTTTTCTGGTTAAGTAGCTTTGCATCTGCCAATCCAATTTTTCCTGATTTTATATCAAATTCTTTTTCAAAAGCTTCTCCAATTTTATTGAAATCTTCAGAATCAAACTCTATATCTTTAAACTCCTTCCAAACTCTTTTCCCATTGATGAGGATAGGAGCTCCATTTACAAAAATTTCCCGTATCCCGGACCTCATTTCTGATAGATGAAAGAAAGTATTACTATCATAATCAACTCCAACTAATAATACATAACCACCAAGTTCATTAAACTTGCCCAGGGGTGAGTTATCTCCTAATCCATAATCCAAACTATGCTCTTTTGTTATATAATCTGAATCTTTACCCCAGACCGCAAAAGAAAAGCTGGGATGTTTACTCCTCTTGTAGGGGTAATGTCTTTTTTGAAAGCAGGCATATTCTCCTTAATATCTTCAATTCATTCTTTTGGCACCGGTGGATTGGACCAGTAAGTGGGATCTGAATAATCACTAGAGTAAGCCGGCATCATTATATTCCCTTTTTTTGTTATAAGATCCATTAAAGCCTGTATTAAAGCAACTGCCCCTCCAGTTACCCATCCTATCCGGCTTAAAGAGGAATGAACCATAATATTCATTCCCTCTTTTAAACCCAGTTTCTCAAAATCTTTTAAATATTTTCTTCGTATAAGCTCGATTGGACTGTTCTATAATATCTTTCTCGCTCATTATCTTCTCTCTTCATCAAATCTCTTGATCACTTCACAAGGGTTACCAACTGCTATAACATCTTCTGGAATATCTTTAATAACCACGCTCCCCGCACCTACAGTAGAATTGGACCCTATTTTTATGCCAGGAGAAATTACAGCCCCTCCTCCTATCCAAACATTATCACCGATTATTATCTTCTTTCCATACTCTGTTTTAGCTAATCTTTCTTTTGGTTCAGTCGGATGAGTAGCCGTATAAATATGAACTCCCGGACCTAAGCTAACCCCATCTCCTATCATTATTTGAGTAACATCGAGCATTATACAGTTAAAATTCGCAGAAAAATCTTCGCCTATTTCAATATTATATCCGTAGTCACAATAAAAAGGAGGCTCTATCAAAAAGTTTTCACCAATTTTTCCAAACAACTCTTTAAACAATTCACAACGCTTAATTTGATCAACCGGTGAAGAGTGATTTAAAGTATGCAGTAATTTGCGGGTTTTCATCCGTTCTGTTATTAACTGTCTATCCATGGGGTTATAAAAATCTCCCCTTACCATCTTTTCTTTTTCATTCATAATAAAAACCTCCTTATTGAAACAATAATATTCCTTTGGCTTTTTCAACCAAAAATATTGAGCTAATTTTCAATCACATCTATATTAACCTGGTTGTTATTAATCGAAAAAACAGCCATCCGGTTTAAGTAAATCAATCAATAAATTTAAACTATACTATTTCTTTAAAAAAATATATAAAGAGTAATGTTATAATAAAAGTTATTATTATAAACTGCCCGGATATTTTTGGGCAAAAAACCAACCAACCTGCTCTTAATACAATTATAGAAGTAACATAAATTATAATTAAAATAAAAGCTATTAGAAAAACTTCTAAAAAAAATCCTAATTCAGCTTCTTTTTTCTAAACAAAAAAGTATTAAGCCCTTCTTTGTCAATTAACTTTTTAGTTGCTACTACAAGAAATAACAAGAATATATTAATAATACCTGTGCTGATCGGCTGGCCATAAATTGAACTTTGCCCACTATTTTAGGTATTTTTCATTGAATAAGACCGCTTTTTCTAACATTCCAGTACTGATATAATGGTCCATACCCGGATATTCTTGCAGCATAATTTTGTTTTCATTTTGATAATAGGCTTCTGCTTTTTTATAGAAATATCTCTGTGCTTCAATTGGAATAGAGGAATCTTGATCACCATGCAGCAATAATATTGGCCTATCCGCCAGTAGATTTAAATGACCAGCAGGGTCATATTTGATGAGTTCCTTTTTGTAATTATGATACTTTAGATTGTGTTCTTTCTGATCAAAAGATTCTAATTTATGCCAGGCACACGCCCCATTAAAAACCACCAAGCTTTTAAAAATATCATGCTGTACAAATATACCGGAAGATATAAAGCCACCCATCGATGTACCCATAATTCCAACTCGGGATCCATCTGTTTCTTTTAGATTATTAATTTTTTCAATAATAATAGGAGCCTCTTGAATAGATGTTAAAATCGTTTCGAACAGATATTTTTCCAGCATACCATCTTTATTATGATCGATCATATCCCGCTCCCCGTGATATATGGAGTCAGGCACAATAACTTGATAACCATAGGCTGCCAGACAACCTGCTTTGAACCTTTGATAATTTTTATTAGAAGACCAGCCGTGGTAGTAAAGAAGGGTTGGTAGTTTGTCCTGTTCAGTTTTGGGTATAAATCTTAAACAGGCTATATCCTCTATCATTAATTTTTCTTCACTTATAAATATATTGGATAATTTTTCTTCATTGATTGACATCATATTACACCTCAGATCTGTTATATGAAAAATACATTCTTTAAGATGGGAAATTATAATCTACTACTTTAATTTATTCATAACATCTGCCATCCTGTCGCCCAAATTTTTAGCCAGCTTTTCAGCTTTTTTATCTTTTTTTATGGGACGCCAGCCGTCTGTCTTTTCCGCTGTCCCAATTACCATATTTGCTTCGGTTTGCGGTGCTCCACATGGAACAATAATTAACATCCCATGCATAAGACCAAATCTATAAATATCTTCGGTAGTACTTTGACCGCCCCCCTGGTTAAGGCCAGAAGAAGATATAACACCCAGTATTTTATCTTTTAATCTCTGATCATCCATTTTAAGATAACGGGTGCGGTCCATAAATTTTTTAATCTGAGCGGTAGGTGTTCCAAAATAGGAAGGAGAAGCCATCAAAATACCATCGGCTTTTATCAATTTGTCCCCGATTTTTTCCATATCATCATCGAGTACACATTTGCCCTTTCTTAAGCATTTATTACAACCTGTACAGAACTTTATGTCATAATCTATTATATGTAATAATTCAGTTTCTATATTCTTTTCTGATAAAACTTTTAATGATTTTTTTAATAGAAAATGAGTCCCCCTTTTTACCGGACTCCCTAAAATACCTATTACTTTCATCAATTAACACCTCATAAATTATTTTTATATCTTTCTTTAGCTTTCTTTATTATTAAAACTGCTTCTTTAATATTTGCCCAACCCTTGATACTTACTTTTTTATCTTCTAAGTTTTTATAAACTTCAAAGAAATGCCTAAATTCTTTGAGGATATGTGATTCTAAATCATCAATAGATTCAATATTATCAAATCTGGGATCATTGAGAGGAACCCCCAGGATTTTTTCATCTCTACCCTTTTCATCTTTCATGATGAACATCCCTATGATACGGGCTCTTATAATACAACCAGGAAAAGTGGGAAAGGTCGTTAATACCATTGCATCCAGGGCATCTCCATCATCAGCCAGGGTTTCTTCTATATAACCATAGTCAGCAGGGTAATATACAGGTGAAAAGAGAACCCGGTCCAGTCTAAACACTTCCTTTTCTTTATCATATTCATATTTATTATTGCTTCCCTTAGGAATTTCAACAAAAACTTCCATGATATCTTTATCCATTATATCCCTCCTAAGATTAGAAACTATTGGCTAACCTTTATCTTATAAAAGCATTCTTTTTTAACTATTTTCTCTAATTTTCCCCCGTTAGCTTCAATAATCTTTTTGGAAGCTATATTACTATTGTCACAGGTAATAAGTAGTTCTGTTAAGCCTTTTTTCTCAGCTTTTTTTATAAGTTCTCTTAATATTAATTTTCCATAGCCTTTCTTTCGCTTTGATCTACGTACAGCATAAGAAGCATGGCCGCCTCTTTTTTTTAAAAGATCATTTAGATAATGCCTCAGCTTACCCATCCCAACCGGATAGTCATCTACTAAAAACCAGTATATAGTCTGGGGAACATAATCTGAAGGCAGATCTTTTCCTTTCGACATCCTTTTATTGGACTTTAAATAATCCTTAAATTCTGCAAAAGTTAATCCCTTTGCCTTATTTTGAAAGCCATTTTCATTTTTTTTAATATCCTGCAGCATTTTATATATCTCTATACCATCATCCACATCAAGTTCTCTTAATTCATACATTTATTAAACTCTGCTCCTTTTAATTTGTTTTTCAAAGTCATGTGAACTCAACAAATCATCTATTTCATCTCTATTAGGTATAGAACTCTGTGCACCTTTTCTTGTAACTGAAACTGCTGCCCCGGCTGAAGCAAATTGGCAGGCTCTTTCTAAAGAAAGTCCATTATTTAAAGCTACTGCCAGTCCCGCATTGAATATATCTCCGGCTGCAGTAGTATCAACTGCTTTCACCTTAAAGGTATTAAACCTTATTATCTCATTTTCGTTATTCACTATAATAATCTGGTCTGAACCTCTTTTTAAAATCAGGTTTTTAACACCGGATCTCAGTTTAAACTCCAATGCCTCTTCTTTTATATGATTTTCCTCGATTTTTAGCCTATCTTTCAAATAGTGAAATTCAGTCTGATTTGGTGTGAGATAATCTACACCTGTAAGCCACTCGACTTCAGTTTTTTCCTTGGTAGCAGGATCATATATAATTTTGATGTTTTTTTCTTTTAATAATCCCAGGGCTTCAGCAATGGTCGCTTTGGGAATCTCATTTTGGATCAAACAAAATTTAATTTTTTGACCATGTTTAGTCAAAAATCTTTTTACAATATCAGGGCTATGGGAATTATTAGCACCCGGATTTGATACAATTTTATTCTCTCCTTTACGGTTTACTTCAATAAAGGCTCTTCCACTTGATGTGTCGTTATGTATTTGATAACCTTCTATCTTAAATCTATCAAATCTCTTACTAATCTGTTCACCTTCTTTATCATCACCTATAGAAGTAGAAAAAAGTAGCCCGCTATCCGTTATTTTGGCTACTGCTACTGCTTGATTTGCCCCTTTCCCGCCAAAATATTGGTTTAAACTTAAGGCGGTTTGAGTCTCACCTGGCAGAGTAAAATGATCAACCTCGTAAACGGTATCCAAGTTTGCACTTCCTATTACTGCAATCATAATCTCACTCCATGCTATTATTTTAGTTTAAGCCAGCTGATATTTCTATCATACTTAAAACCAAGACCTTCTGACATTCTTATCGATTTTTGATTATCAGGTTCTATATTAATATAGATTGCTTCATCTCTGGCTCTTTTCTTTTTTATGAGATACCTTGCGATATCACTGGCCAGACCCCGGTTTCTATATTGGGGCAGAACATGTAAAAATCCCAATGATTTATCATCATGGGTAATAGCCCAGGCCACCAGGCTATTATCAATTCTTATCCCAGCTGAAATTCCTGATTCTATCCTGTTTAACACGGTCTCATAAGTCAAATGATCCCCATATTTTAAATTTTTGATTATTACATCTATATCCTCTTTATTTAAATTATCTACCGCATGTATAGGATCTTCTATGAATATATCTTCAGGAAAGTAATATCTTCTAGTTTTTAAGTGCCATTCTTTCTGAGCCCCTTTTGTAATTAAAGGAATCATCCAATCTTGCAAATTGGCATAATATTTAGTTGAAATCTCAATATCTTCAATTAAACTCAGCAGTTCCTTTTTATTAAGGCTTACCGGATAAGCCCAGAGATGATCGCTTTTGCCTATAATAATATAAGAATCCCCCTTCTGGAAAATTTGTTTTATGGGGTTATTCTCCACAAAACCAATCACATTCATGTTCTTGCGGGGGTTGTTTTTTAACTCTTTAACTAATTTATTCTTGTTCATAATTTATCACCTATTTTAAATAATATATCATAATAAAATGAGAAACACTACCTGCTAAAACAAAGAGGTGCCAGATAGAGTGGCTGTATTTATAACCCAAACTCTGAAGAGCATAAAAAAGAATGCCCACCGTATAAACCAGACCACCTATTACCATAAATAATATACTTCGAACACTTAAGGCAGTGAACAAAGGCTTTATAGCAAAAATGATCATCCAACCCATTAAAAGATAAATAACTACACTCAATATTTTTAGCTTGTTTACAAAAAACACCTTAAATATAACACCGATTAAAGCTATCGACCAGACAGTAATAAATAATGTCCAGCCCAATCTACCTCTAAGAGCAATCAGGGTAATCGGAGTATAAGTACCCGCTATCAAAAGAAAAATAGAGGCATGATCTAAAGTACGTAGATATCTTTTGGCCTTTTCAATCTGTATACCATGATATAGAGTAGAAGAAAGATACAGAATTATCAGAGTTGAACCATATATGACATAGCTCATCATCTCATAAAAATCACTTGAATTCTGATTGTTGACTATTAAAAATATCAGGGCAAAAATAGCAAAAGCAACACCTACGCCATGTGTAATTGTATTTGTTATCTGTTCATTTTTAGTGTAATGTATATGTTCAGTCATCATCAAAAACCTCGCTTCACATTTATTTTACAAAATTAAGTATCTCATTGATAATATATTTAAGACTAATATTTCAGCAGCAATTATTATATATTCAAAAAATAATTTTACTTATATATTAAATTCAATAATATATCTTAAAATCCTCTTTCAATTGAGCAGTAGATAGTTAATTAATTTTACCTTATACTGCAAACTCTTAATAATTTTTTTAAATCCACCCCATTATCAATTTAAAAGCCCCTTTGAAGGTTGATACATTTTTTGATACTAAATGATATTAAAAAACGAAGAACTACTATTATAATGTACTTTAACCATTAAGTTGCTATTCAACAACAAAAAAAATAAAGCCCACCTCTTCAAGGCGGACTATACCTTGTTAATTTTCATAGATTAATTCAAGATCAGCCTGATAGGCATCGATAATTAGATCAACATTTCCCTGACCGATTATACCTGACACTTTATAAGTATCATTTTCTTTAACTGTATTCAAATCTAGATCGGATTTAAGACTGCCGTATCTTGCAGTAACATCTACATTTAGATCTCTCAAATCTTTTTTCATCCAAATTTTCAAATCTGAATAACGTGAACTCACTTCAAGATCACTATTTAGGCTTTCTATATTAACATCACCATATTCCATACTGCCTTTTATTTTAGCATCTATCTCATCTAAGACAAGCCCCATGTACTGAATATCTAAATTAAGTTCTCCTGTTAAGTTTTCTATATCTCCTTGACCATATCTACCTATCAATTCCGTATTTGCAGATATGTCTTTTAAATAATTCTGCGTGAAATTGGTCTTTAAAATAAGGCTGCCTTCAATATTTTGCATGACATTTTTATTATAAGAACTGTCTACAAAAACTTTACCCTCCAGATCAGATAAATTTAAAGTCCCATAATCATTATTTATAGAAATATTTCCTCTGACAGAAGCAACTTTTGTTGTGGTATATCTGGATTCTAAAATAAGGCCGGACTGGAAATCTCGCACATTCACATCCCCATATTTATTGGATAAATCCAAAAATATATCCCGGGGGACCGCTATGTCAAATAATATCTCAACCCCCCTGACACTGTCTGGTAAAGACTCGGGCCGATCTGTAAAAAGTTCAAACTCTCTTTTAGTTACAGTGTAATCTATCACTACCTGATTTAGGTATTGTTCTGCCTCTGCTTTATCTTCTGCATAAATATTAATTTCATACTCCACAATTATTTTATCTCCATTATGTCCCTTAATATCAATCGAACCTACCTCGTTTTGCAAATTGAAGTCCTCTATATCCTGGGCAGCATAACTAAAGTTAGCTTTCCTTACTGCCAGCGGCTCTTCATCATGTGGGAACATACCAGCCGAACCTCTTAGCTCCAACATTGATTCTGTAGCAAATTGACTGAAAAAGTCTTCTAAAACACCCTCTTCATTGATCTGAAAATCTATAACCATTATTAAAACCAGTACTATTAATATCAATGCTATCATGTTTTTTCTTTTCATTTAAATCAACCCCTAAACATCTAATTGTTTTTCTAAAATCCAGGCCCCTGTAAAGAAAAAGCCTATTATTATGATAAGTGCAGCAATAATTGGACCACTTCCCAAATATATTGTTACGGACTGTTCTCCACCTGCTCCAGCCCACATCGCATCTAAAGGAATATCAGGCATCCAGTTAAACAATCTCGCAACTAATCCACCTAATCTTAGCAATAAGTAATGGCTCAAAATAAAAACCACAATACTTACCAGCCATCTGAATTTACTGAAAAAGCAGCTGACCAGATAGGAAAACTGACTTAGTACATAGGGTACAACTCCAGCTGCCAGATATATTAACACTGCAATAACTGCCATCTGATTCGAATAATTGTTCGCTACTGCTGGAGGGACATCTCTCAACAAATATTTAACCTGATACCAGTGAAAAAACATATGTAATCCCAGTGTATAAAGGGTAAGTACTATATAAATTAAAGTACTAGAAACCAATTTTGATGAAACCACTTCATAGCCCTTCCTGGGCAGGGATTTCAATAAATATATTGTATGGTTATTCCACTCTTTTCTAAAACTTTGATACCCCTGTATCAACATAATCAAGGGAAAAATTGTTAAGGGTAGAAAGCCAAGCGCAAAGCTTAAACCGAGCGGCCATACCTCCATCTTCGTCATTAAAAAGATCTCCCAGCCTGATATCAATAAGATAGATACCAGAATAGTAAATAACTTTGTTCTCAGTTCCTTTTTAAATAGTGACAGCCAACTTCTCATTTAAATACCTCCCTTACCAGTTCCTGTACTGATTTATTATATTTTGCTCTTAAGTCATCTGTATTGCCTTCTAATACTACACTGCCTTCTTCTAAAAACACAACATGATCAAAAAATTTCTCTGCTTCTACCACTTCATGGGTTGCAATTATTATTGATTGAAAGTCCGCTTCATATTCACTGATTAAACTTTCCAGTATCCTTGCCCTGGAATTAGGATCTATACCTGCCAGCGGTTCATCCAGTATTAAGATAGGAGTTCTTCTGGAAAGAACAAGTATGAGCTTCAATCTACCTACCATACCTTTAGAAAGAGACTTAATTTTTTGGTCTAATTTCAAGTTCATGAATTTTACTAGTTCTTCAGCTTTGTTAGTATTGAAGTCTTGATACTGTTCATCAAAAAATTTAATCGCTTGTTTAATCGTCATCCATACATATAGATGATTTAACTCAGGTAAAAAGGCGATGTCGTTCATTAAAATTTCTTTCCTTCTTCCCTTGATTTTAATTCGTCCTGAATCTTTAACTACCAATCCCGATAATATTTTCAGCAAGGTTGATTTTCCACTCCCATTTGGACCTATTAAACCGGTAATTTGCCCGGCTGGAAAGTTCAAACTTATATCATTTAAGGCTAACACTCCGGGATATTTTTTTCTAATATTACTCACTTCAATTGCAGTTTCGTTCATTTTAAGTCCTCCCCTCTAACTCATTTTTCAATAATTCAATCATCTCTTTTTGTTGATAATTAATTGCCGACATCTCATCAATAAATTTCTTTACAGCTGAATAAGCCAACTGTTGATTAATATCTTTTATCACTTTATCATCATCCTTTACAAAGGTCCCCCGACCTCTTTTTGTTTCAACTAAGTTTTGGTTCTCCATCTCCCGGTAGGCCCTCTGAACTGTATTAGGGTTTACCTCGATCTCTTCTGCCAGTTCCCTCTGGGAAGGTAGCTTACCGTTAGGCTCTATCTCCCCTCGCGCAATTTGTCTTTTTATCTCATCAATAACCTGTTCATATATTGGTTTAGAGGTGTTAAATTCTATTTTCATCTGCTACCTCCTTCCTTATTGTTTTAGTGCACTACTTTACTAATGCACTATTAATATAACATAGGATTTGTATTCTGTCAAGCCTTTATTTCATTTTTTTGATAAAATTAATTAAGGCCACACGCTGACATGCCGTGTGACCTTAATAATAGTTATGAAATTATATTATATCTCAGTACTTTTTGATGAAGCCCTGAACCATCTGGGCAGTTTTTTTCGGTACATTCATCCAACCATACTCATGAATAAATCCCTTTAATATTTTTATTTCGTAATGTCCGGCCAACTTGCCGAAAGACTCGATTGAAGCTTTTATATTCTCGTTTTCCCATTCATATCTATCCGGTAAAAAAAGAACAGGACAGTTAATTTTTTTATAATATTCTGCAAGATCAAAGTTAAAATAATTTTTTAAATATTCCTTAGAAGCATAAACCGGATGACATGATCTATATTTAGATTGGTCTGTTTTACAAACATTGTTTTCTATATATATTTCAAAATTATCGTTCCAAAGACCTGCCCTCTGGAAAAATCTTTTCTGAGTTTCAATATATTCTTGTGCTGTTTGATAATACTCCTCTTTCCTTTTATCTATTTCATTTAACTTCTCATTGATCTTCTCTGTTTGATTTATATCATCTCCCTTTATACTATTCTTGCCGATTTTTTTATATAAAGCTCCCTCATTAATAATAGCTTTTACTTTATTTGAACTCTCAGCTGCCAGTACAGTACCCACTTCTGCTCCCATTGAACTTCCGATTAGATATAAGCTATCAACTTTTAATTTTTTTAATAAAAGCTGCATATCTAAGGCCATATCTTCAATACGATAACCCTGATCTGGTTTGGATGATTTTCCATGCCCCCTTAAATCAGGCATAAGTAATCTGTAATCATCTTTAAAATGCGGTATCAACCCATTCCACATATGTAAATTAGCGGAATTAAAATGCAAAAATAGGAGAGCTGGCTTGTCCTTTTGGTTGTCTTTTAAATTAATCTCTATATTATTCTTTAACTTCAACCTTTTTTCAATCAATATTTAACTCCTCCTCTGGTTAAAAAAGTGTTAATAAAACTGTCAGATTCTCAAGTATACAATAATATATACAGAAAGAAAAACAAATAAAACTCTTTATTATGTACAGGTTTATTATTTATAGCTGCCCTTGATCATAAATTAAAGTCCTTACTGTTTAAATCAACCAACCACCCATTTTTTTAGTTCACACAATGTTTTAATTGACTGTTTCTCGTGGGTTCTTTAGGAAAGATAAACCACTATGTCAATATTTACTTTATGAACTATCATTAAGCCTTTTTTCTTAAAGTACAGATAGGGCTTTCACCTATTATTAGAATAATTTACAAAGCACATCATCTTAACAAGAATGGCCGCCTCCCGACGGCCACTGTTTTATCCTATTTGTAAGGAGGAATCTTTATATAAAAACTTACACCACCGTCTTCATTTACAGCACTTATCTCACCTTCATGTAACTCTATAATAAATTTAGCAATTGCCAGTCCTAATCCGAACTCGCCATCTTTTCCTTTTTTAAACTTCCTGAATATTTTATCTATATTTTCTTCTTCAATTTGCGGACCATCATTAAATACCTTAATAACTATATCTTCATTATCTTTGTAGAGATCTACCTTAACTTTTTCAGCCGCATATTTTAACTGATTGTCAAATATATTATCAATAACAACCTCTAATTTTTCTTTATCACACTCATAATTAATCTCTTTTAAATTTAACTCCCAATCTATATCTACATTACGCCATTCAAATCTATTTACTTTCTTTAAAATTAGATCATGCAAATTAACCTTTTCTAACTTAAGGGATTGATTTGCCAAATGATCCATTTTAGTAATATTGAGTAAAGAACGGACTCTTTTTTCCATCTTAAAGGTTTCATCTTCAATATTTTTTAAGGTCTCAGACTCATCTTCTTGGGGAATTATCCCATCCATCAAGGACTGAACATAACTCCTGATAACCATAATAGGTGTCTTCAATTCATGGGAGGCTTCCTGTAAGAACTCCTGCTGCTTTTTATCCCTGGCAATCAGTTGTCTGCGCATCCAATCTATGGTTTCACCCAGTCTGCCTATCTCATCTCCCCTGTTCAAATCTACCGCTACATCCCATTTTTTATTAGCAATATTTTTGACCTTACCTTCCAACTTCTTAAGCGGTCGGGCTAGATAGCGGGCTAGAAGTAGCGAAGCTATCCAGGTTATTACAGAAATAATCAACAAGACCCTCAATAGCTGATCAAAGACCATTTCTACCAGGTTATCCCGATAAGCACTCGTAATATAAGAAACTAGATAAAAAGGAGTATTATCGATCTCTATCTCCTTGATCAGATAAAAAAGCTCCTTATCATCAAGTACTTTTTGATATTTTTTTAACTTTGAGTCCTGGTTAAGGGCCCCCTCAATAAATAACGCATTATATTGAGAAGGGGTATAACCACTGATCATTAAACCTTCTTTTGTAATAACAGTATGCCTAATTATTCTAAAAGAGGGTGTCTCCATTTTATTTCTTTCCGGAACTATAGAAAAAGAGCTGAATAACTCCTCTTTTATATTATCATGCCGAACCAAATATTCCTGGGCATCTTCCAGACGGGCATAAGTTTCATTTGTAAAGGAAGACTGTAAAATAACCGGTATAATAAAGGAAATAATAACAGCTATACCACCAAGTATTAGTCCCAGTATAATCCAAATTTGAAATGACAGAGGAAGATTTTTGGGTTTAAAACTCATTTTTCCACCAACCTATAACCATGTCCATATATAGTATCGATTTTTAAGCCAGGCAGCTTTTTCCTCAATCTTCTAATCAGATCATCCACAACTCTATCTGAACCATAATAATCCATACCCCATACATTATTTAAAATCTGTTCCCTGGTCAGGGCATGTGAAATATTATCAACAAAATACTTAAGCAAATCAAACTCCCGGGAGGTTAAATCAACAATTTCTTCTGGATCATCTTTTTTCTTAACTACTCTACCCGTTAGATCAATAACATATTCACTGTATTCAATATTTTGTCTTTTCTCTTTATTACCATATATTCTTGTGAATATCTTTTTTATCCTGATGACCAGTTCACGAGGAGAAAAGGGTTTAGCAATATAATCGTCGCTACCTTTCTCTAATCCGGTTATCCTGTCAAGGTCCTGATCTCTGGCAGAGATAAAGATAACGGGTTTATCAGGATACTTGTCTTTAATTATATTAATTAGTTCAAATCCATCTATGTCGGGCAGCATAATATCTAAAATCCAGATATCCGGCTTTTCATCTATTGCATCTTTTGCCGACAAACCATTTTGAAAAGATTTAACATCCCAGCCTTCATTTTTAAGATAGGAAGTCAATATTTTATTTAGGCTTTTATCATCCTCTACAAGATATACTTTATAAGACATATTTACACCTTCCAAAAAAATTATTATTATCGGCTATTCATAACTTAGTGCATCAACTGGATTTAGTTTAGATGCCCTGTAAGCGGGATAAATCCCGAAAAACATTCCCACAAAGAGCGAAAAAGTGAAAGCTATTAAAACAATTAGTGTTGACATTACAAAGGGCCAGCCTCCAATTTGAGATATTGAATAAGACGCTAGACCACCTAGAAAAATACCTATAATACCTCCCACACTGCTTAGAACTAAAGCCTCCATGATAAACTGAAAAAGAATATTGCTCTTTTTAGCTCCCAGGGCTTTTCTGATTCCTATTTCCCTGGTTCTTTCAGTAACAGAAACTAACATTATATTCATAATACCAATTCCGCCCACTAAAAGTGATATGCCTGCAATTCCGATCAACATTAATTTTAAAGTGTTTGTCACACTATTAATTGTATCCAATAACTGGTCCTGACTGAAAATATTATATTCATCATCTTCAGAAATATACCCATCTAAAAGATATTCAATTTCATACAAGGCCATTTCAGCATTTTCGCTGGAAACAGCCTGGGCAACAAAGTTACTTACATAATTGCTGTTGCTAACCTTATTCATAAATGTTGTAATCGGAATATAGGCCTGGCTGTTTAAATCACCAATCAGACCCCTGGCTTTGTCTTCCATAACGCCGATCACTCTAAAAACCTGTGTGCTGTTGTTTATATTGAACTTAACTGATTGTCCTAGGGGCTCTGAATCGGGAAATAATTCCTCTACTAGATCGGTCCCGAGCACAATAACACCTGTACTGTTATCAACATCATATTGAGAGAAAAACATACCCTTAACTGGATAGTATTTATTAATAACCTGATAGTCTGCCTCTGTACCTACAATAGTAGCCCTATAATTATTATTAGCTTTAATCAATAACCCACTGGCACTGCTTGTAGGGACAACCCTCTTTACATTGGGACTGTTTTTTTCAATGTGCTTACCCAAATCAAGCGTAAATATATCAGCAGAAGTACGACTTATTTGACCACCTGCTCCACTGCTTATCCCGGGAGAAATGTTAATTAAGTTTGAACCCAAATCAGAAATTTGTGATGTAATCTGAGCCTGTGAGCCTGATGCAATAGATACCACAGCAATCACTGCAGCAACTCCAATAATAATACCTAACATTGATAAGAGTGTTCTCAGCTTATTTGCAAATAGACTCTGAATAGCGATTTTAAAGGTTTCAAATATCATGCTACCACATCTCGCTGAATGAGGCCATCAATCAATTCAATCGTTCTTTCAGCATAAGCGGCAATATTATGCTCATGTGTAACAAGGATAATGGTATGCCCCTGATCATTTAACTGCTGAAATAAATCCATGATCTCCTCACCTGTGTTCGTATCCAGATTACCGGTCGGCTCATCTGCCAGAACCAGAGAAGGATTGTTGGCTAAAGCTCTTGCTATTGCAACTCTCTGCTTTTGACCACCTGATATTTCATTGGGATAATGCTTCATTCTATGACCTAGACCAACTTTGACTAAAAGATCCTCGGCTCTTTTTATCCTCTCTTTTTTCTTGGCTCCACTGTATATTAATGGCACTTCAACATTACTGAGAACTGTTTTACGCCCTAAAAGATTGAACTGTTGAAAGACAAAACCCACTTCTTTGTTTCTTATATAGGCTAGTTCTTTTTCACTGGCCTGCGATATATCCTGATCATTAAGGCTGTAGTATCCGGAAGTTGCCGTATCCAAACAGCCCAAAATATTCATTAAAGTCGATTTACCGGAACCAGAGGGGCCCATAATCGAAACCATCTCACCCTCCTCTATTTCAAAAGATACACCCTTTAAAGCCTGTACTTCTATCTTGCCATTCTGATATGTCTTTTCTATATCTTTAATATTTATCATATTATTTGTCACCACCGGGAGGACCGTTCATTCCACGACCGGTAGGCATAAATCCTGTGTTTGACAGATCAGAATTGACTGTAGCTGCAATATTTAAAATAATTGCATCTCCACTATTTAAACCGGATAGCACAACTACCTTCAATCCATCTGTTAATCCGGTTTCTATTTCTATCATCTCTATTTGATCATCAACTACTTTTTGCACCATCTTTTTCCCCTTCTGAGAGAGGACCGCAGTTAATGGTATAATTACTTGGTCTTCCATTTCATCTACTATAATCTCCATGTCGGCTGATAACCCGGGTTTAAAGGAGTCAAGAACTTCATCAATCAATATTGTTATTGGAACTGTTACAACCCCACTGTTGCTCACCGCCTGTGAACTAATCTCCGTTAATTTACCTGTTAGCTGTTGCCCGGGTAAAGCCTCCATGCTAATTTCAACATCCTGGCCGATATTCAAATCGGCTAAATCACTTTCATCAATATTTGCCTTCACTTCATAAGATGAGTTGTCAATTAAAGTTGCCACACTTTGACCACTATTTATATAATCTCCTTTTTGCACTAACAGCTCTGTAATTACTCCGGAATAGGGGGCTTCTAACTTGGTGTTCTCTAAGCTTTCTTTAGCGATTTCATAGTTCAATTCTGCTTCCTTAACCGCATTGGGTGAACCGTTTATTTTAGCATTATTATAATTATTTTCAGCTCTAAAATACTCTAGCTGTGCCTGGTTATTCTTTAACTCTATCAATATATCATCCTCTAAAACACTGTCACCATCTTCAATATTAACATACTCTATCGACCCAGAAGTAGAAAATGTTAAATCCTGTTCCTCGATTGGATATATATTACCACTAACTGAGATGGTATTTTGTAAATTGCCGGTTTTTACCTGATAGGTATTTTGTTGGGTGATTTCAATGATGTTTTCTGTAGAATCTTCAGTAAAATATCTGCTGTAACCAAAGTATCCACCGACTGCTATTATGATAACTACTGCTGTAATTAACAGGATCTTTTTCATTATTTGGTTACCTCCTTGATGATTTCATCAGGTTGTGTCAATATTAAAATATCCAGTTTATTTAAAAATATATTATCGTATGCTCCATTAAGTGCTGCTAAAGATGAGTTCTCAGATAATAAACTGTTATTTAAAACCTCTTTTTCGACTGCACCTGCTTCATATTGACGGGAGGCAATAAGACTGTTATCAACTGCTTTATCATGTTCTAATTGTTTTCTTTTTAAATTTAAATTAGCTAATTCTATCTGGTTTATTATATTATCTAAACGGCTGGTTGACTGTTCATAAAGTTGTGCGAAAGTAATCTCATTATTGGCTATTTCCTGTCTCTTGTTTTCTTCTTGTATATCCTGTATGCCGCTGTCAAATAAATTGTAGTTTACATTAAGAGTGGCAGAAAACTCTTTCTCACTATCATAATTATTCTGAAGAGTTATTTCTAAACCAGCTTCTTTTTTTAACCATTCGAGTTCCTGTTTTAAATATTCGTTGTGACTAATATTGGCTGCAAACTGACTGCTTGTATTTACTATTTGAGCAAGGACTTGTTTTCTATCGATATTATCTATACTAACAACCTCTGTCAGCTCCCTTAACTTTATTAAAATACTGTCATCTCGATTTAAGATTAGTTCTGTATCCTGTTCTAACTGGAGAGCATCTAAGAGTGCTTTCTTTAACTGTTTGAACTGCTGACGATTATCTGTGAGATTATATTCGGCATCTTTTAATTTAAGTTCTGCTTCCCACAATTTCTGCTGACCTGCTTCATCAATTTTTGCCTTCTGCTGAATCTCTGTATAATCATCTTCAGCAATCTTGAACCTTTGATTTAATATATCAATATTCTCATCCAGTTTAACCAACTGTAAATATTTTTTAAGCCAATCCTTAACAAGTTCGGCTTTTTTGCTGTAAAGTTCTTTTAATTTGGTATTTAGCTGGTTATTTAAATTAATCAAATTCTTCATACTTTCAGATGGAGTATTGGGATAAAGATTAATGTTAAGATTAACCCCATATATGATCTCAGACCCATCAAAGTCATAATTGGCATTTGTGCTAAAATTGATTTTATCATTAACAAAATTTTTATTGGCAGACAAATCTACTTTATCACTGTTCATCGATGCAGGAGAATCGTCATCAACTATTAATTTATTTACACCTACATTCACCTGCCAGTCAGTTCGGGCTTTGTTTAATTGTATATTCCTTTTTAGGGTTGATATTTCATTTTCTAATTTAACGATCTCCAAATTATTATCAAGTCCTGCTGTAAACAGCCTTTTTAAATCAGAGTCGGCCGCTTTTACAGCTGCAGAGGCAAATAATATAACTAAAAATAGGGATACAGATAATATAACCCGGTGTTTTTTATTGCTCATCTTTTAACACCCCTGCTCCCGGGTTCATAAATTGTTCAATACTTTGTTTCTGTAGATAATAGTTGATATAGGTATTATACAATTGCAAGTTGGACTGTAGTACGGAAATTTCTCCCTGATAAAGATCATTTTCTGTGATAAGACCCGATTTATTCTGTTCTTTTAAGATATCATAGGTATCATTGGACTGTTTGATCTTATCCTTTAAGAGCTCGATATTACTTTTAATATTATTAATCTGATTATAGAGATCGCGGGCCTGATTTTTTATCTCCTGTTCTTGTTTTTCAATTTCAAATTCAGCGATTTCTACCATATTTTCGGCAATGTTTATATCCATATCTGAAGAAGAAACTACTTCCTTTTTCTTATAGTCAATTTGAGCCAGCTGCAGATTTAATTCATTTAATTTACTATTCAAGTTATTATTTAATGCACTGTTTAGAATTTCCTCTTCACTTAAATTTATATACTCCGGTTCAGATAATTCTATAAGATTGATGCTCGCTTCCCTATTTAAACCTAACTGCTGCTTAAACTTGGTTTTTAACTGTTCATAATCATTTTCTAACTGGTTCTTCTCCTGTATAAAATCATTTAACTTTATCTGCTGTTCTAATATATCCAGTTGACTTTTTTCACCAACATTATACTGAGCTTTTACTTCATCCAGCAGCTTTTTGTTTAAGGTGATCTGCTTTTTATATGTCTCGATATTCTTCTCCGTTGTTAAAATATTACCGTACTGCTGTAAGGTCTGCTTCAATAGGTTGTTGGCAGTATCTATATAATTCTTTTTAGCTGCCATCAAATTATATTCAGCTGATATTTCACTGTAATTGGATTGATTTAAGAGATTCTGTGCATTACTTTTTTTATACTGAATTTCTTTATTGTCCAAATTCTTTTGTGCTATCTTTAAAGAAATATTATCCTCTAAAGTCATCTGATAAGCTTTTTCTAAATTAAGATCAATAGTATCGGCAAAAATCGTCGGTGTTAAAACCATAATTGTTAATAAGGTTAGTGATAAAACAGTCATTCTTTTTCTCATTCTCATTTTCTTTTCCCCACCATTCTATTAAGGTTATAGTATTTTATAATTATCAAATAAATATCACAAAATAATGTGAAATTATGTGAATTAAAATTATAAAAATTTTATCTCAATTTTACAGCTTATTAAACTAAAATTAATTTAATCCTGTTTTCCTTCTCCTTTTTTTTGATTTTTGTCTCCTGAACTTTTTTTTACATCTTCATATATCTTTAGTATTTCTTCTCGATGTTCTTGACTTGCCTCGATGTGACCCCAACCCATATGAAATTGAAAAACACCATCATATCCGGGAACATGGTAAGATTGAATTATATGAGGTATTTCTCTTTCTTGTAAGATATCTTCCATAATATTGGCCTCAATCTCATTGTCTAAAACCAATATCTTTTTGTATTCAGTCATAGACCGAACCTCCTTAAGCTTGACTTTACAATAATATTAAATTATATTCTTAAATATATAAACGAATTTAATTTTCTTCGATTAGTTTGATCTTTTTTTCTCTCGGCATTTGTTTTATTTGATACTCTTTTTGCATCGCCCTGCTTTTTGAATCATATTCTTTTGCATAAACCAACTCAACCGGCCTACGGCCTTTTGTATATTTAGCACCTTCACCATTATTATGCATATTAATTCTGCGTTTTAAATTATTTGTATAACCGGTATAATATGTGTTGTCTGAACACCTTACTATATATACATAATGCATATTTAAATCTCCCGTTTGTTATTTATTACTCTCCAATTATTTTTTTTAGCCTCCTGCAGCAAATATTGATCCGGTTCTACTGCAACCGGATTACCAACAGTTAGCAGTAACTGCAAGTCATCGATACTATCTGCAAAGGCATAGGAACCATCCCAATCAATATCCTGTGAGCAGTATTTCTCCTTTAATGCGGCTATCTTTTTTGAACCACTTAAGACAGATAATTCATGTAATTCATCTCTTCGGTCTGTGATAATAGTACTTCCGATCACCTCATCAAAACCAAATCTGTCACCTACATAATCTAATAATTCGATAAATGCACCTGATAATAGGATCAGTTGAAAATCTCTTTTTTTAAATTTTTCTATTTCTTCAATAACTAAAGTATTATAATACTGTTCTGCTTTTTGTTCCGCCTTAAAAAAATAGCTGTCAATCTCATCTTCCGACATTTTAGCAAAAATTTCCGGGAACCCATACATGAACCTCATCTTCATCTCCTCTTTACTCAAACTCGTAAAAAAGGGGTATTTGTATTTTACAATTAAAGGGGATAAGCATATATATAATTTGTAGAGCCTATATTTTGAATAATTAAGTTTTTTCCAGGTCTTTAAAAGAAAGGGGATCGTCTCTTTGGGAAATATGGTACCATTGAAATCAAAAATAGCTAAATTCATTAAACCACACCTTAAATTTTTTATTTACCTTTCAATCCCGTCACGTGCTTTAACTCCTTGAGTATAGTAATGTTTGATTTCTTTCATCTCTGTGACTAAATCCGCTTCTTTAATTATAAGATCAGAGGCATAACGACCGGTTAAAACCACCTCAACATTTTCTTTTCTCTGTTTTATAACCTTCAGAACCTTAACCGGAGATAGTAAATTATAGTGAGTAGCGATGTTTATTTCATCTAAGATAACTAAATCATACTCACCTTTTTTTAATATCTCTTCTATTTTCTTTAAACCCCTTTCCGCAGCCTCAATATCCTTTTGAGCAGGCTCTCTGTCAAAAAAGCAACCCACTCCAAATTGTTCGATTTTAAAATTAGGTAAATACTTACCCGCCTGTGCTTCATTATACTTCATATCCTTAACAAACTGTCCCATAAAAACTTTATTACCAGCACATACCGACCTTAAAGCAAGCCCTAAAGAAGCAGTCGTTTTCCCTTTACCGTTGCCGGTATAAACCTGAATATATCCCTTCTTCATTATTTCAACCCCATCTCTTAAAATTATTTTAACTCTAAATTTTGAAAACAGTAACCTTTATTTTCAACTTGATTTTTCTTTTTTACCTCAATCTGATGATCAAATATTGGACCATCCAGGACTACTGTATGGTATTCTCCATTCTCACCACTGGGATCAATACCTATTTTCTTAAACTCGGCTATCAATTTTCTATCAATGATTTCACCTAGATATTTTTCCCCGAGATAATCCTGATTTACCACGATGATCATGGAAATAAAACCTAGATCAAAAAATTCAAAAAGAAGTTCTTCTCTTGATTGATTCCAAAGTGGCAAATGCGCCTTAAGTCCGGCTTTTTCAGACACCATTTCTTCCCACTTTCTGTGATCTTTAATATCAATATCACCAAACACTCCCGAATCTATTCCCTGTTTTTTGAATTCTTTTAAGGCCTCAATAAAGATTTTTTCATAATCATCCCAGGTAGCATTTTTAGTAACAAGCGGTATGTTTAATGAGTCAGCCTGGGCTTTTAGTATAGAGAACGATAAGTTATGTGAGCGGGAGTTTTCTCCATCTTCATTTAAAATATTTAATAAGGCCTGAGGCTTCCAACCTAAATCGACTGCTTTATACAATGAAAGGGCAGAATCTTTTCCACCGCTCCATGAACAAAAAAAATTCTTTTCCATTATTACTATTTCCCCTTTTTTTGTTAAATTTCGTAGCATGATGAAAAAATAAATTTCTTTAAAATTAAGTAGGCTTCTTTCAATAATATACTTACCTTAATAAAAGGATATCATGTTTAGTTAAAATATAGAAAGTAAGGATTTTACAAATTTATAAAAAAATACATAACTTTTTTGATTGTTCATTACTCTTATTAACCGCGTTTTTTGTATTTATAACCATATTAAATAATCACTAACTAATTTTTCTCTCGCTGGCTGTCAATATTTCTCAAGAAGTATAGTTGATAAACTATGAGATTTAAAAACCAGATATAAACCCAGGAAAATCTCGAGGACTTTGGCAATAAAGCGAGGTAATTCTTTGAATAAAGATATATGATAAACAGTAAATATTTCCAGCATATATCTAACCATCTCGGGTAAGGAAATAACTAAAATTATTACTCCAGTCAGTGATAATAATATTTGATAGAGCCTTCTATAATCAATTTCTAATCTGTCTTTATATTTTTCATCTAAACCTCTGTTAATCAGTTCACTCAGATAGCTTGTTTTAAATAACAAGAGATAAATTATCAGTAAAAATAAGAAGCCGGACAGAAGATAGCCTATCTTACTCATCAGAGGCATCTGCCCGGAAAAGAGCAAATAAAGTCCTGAAAGTAAACCCCTTCTTATCATGTTTATCAAAAAGTATATGCCCATTATCTTAAGTAAAACATAAGTTAAATCTTTCACTTTTTCACCTCTCTTAAAAATTTAATTTTAACTAATAAAATGTCATTTCCTTTGATTGAAAATATTTAAAGATCAACCGTTCTGTTTTGCTTTAATATCTTCTATTGTGATCTCTATGATTTTAGTTTTATCTATATCACTGTCTATGTAGTGAAAACCCTTATTTTTAAAATCAGGTGAAAACTTATAAATGAACTGCTGTAATACTTTTTTCTTTAGTTCTCCTTTTACAAACTCAGCACGGCCAAATACTATTACGCTTTTATAATCGGCTGTAAATTGTTCGGGTTTTGATTTATAACTGTCCACAACTGTAAATGATACCCTCTTATTATGCTTTATATTCTCTATTTTGTGTCCCTCTTGTGCACAGTGTAGATAGACTTTTTTATTCATCACTACATAATTTATCGGTACCCCATATGGATATCTATTGGGACCGACCGTTGTCAATATCGCGTATTCATTATCTTTAAGAATTTTAAAAGCCTTCTCATCAGCAAGCTGTTTTTCATCTCTTCTCATTTTTTTAAACATATTAACCTCCATAATCTTCTGGTAATATAATTTGTATACTATTGAATATTATTTTTATAATGTTCTAACTCCTGATCATAGTATTCTTCAGAAGCAAAATCCCATATCCTGATGTTGCCGGAATCTAAAATAGCAATACGTAATTCTAGATCGTCAGCAAAGTACCGGGTAAGATAAATTTTTTCTTCCTGACCGATGAATTTATAACCGGCTAACTTCAGCTTTCTTTCGATCTCTTCCTCTGATGAATATTCTCCCTCATATATTTCATAGACTGAGCTTTCTTCAATTTTTTCTAAGTTGAATTCATCAACTATGGACATTTTTCTCCCTCCTAAACTTTTATTTAACAGTAAATATGGACTTTGATTACATTTTTTCATTGACTGCCTGGTCTATATAACAAAAATTACCATGCTCAAGGGTGAGTCCACCCGGCATTTACCACAAATAATTGGTCTCTATCTATACAGCCTCCCATTTTTAAAAATTTAATTTCCCTGCTATATTTGAAATGTTGGTATTTTTAGATAAATTCTTTTAACTTAAATTTTCCCTCTCTATATTTGACTGCTTTTTAAACATTAAAATATATCAGTTAGAAAAACCATACATTTTCTAATGTCTCATTAACTCCATCGACCACAGCTCTACTACTAATAGTAGCCCCAGTAACGGCTACTACCTCTTCAGGCTCTTTAACCGACATTTTTACCAATTTTAATTTAAGATTAATGTCTTTGCTTAAAAACCACTCTTCACTAATATAACCACCATAATCTAAAGTCTTATTTTCTTGAATAATATCCAGGACATCTATCTTCTCTTTAGTCATATCTTGCACCATAAACATTATTATTTGGTCATGATATCCCTTTACTGAAATTACTTGAAGTAGCTTATACGGTTGATTATTATCTTCTATTAAATATACATTTTTTATATTACCATCTTCATAATCATTCAGTTTCGTAATTTCCTGTTGGCTAACTGGGGGCGAGAAAAGTAAAATAGCTAATAAAACAAATATTAATATTTTTAAATATTTATTGATTTTATAACACCTTTCTTATTATTTTTATGATTTACATTTAAGGCAATCGAGTATATGAATAATTAAAAGCTATTTTCTCATTAAGCAACTCTTTAAATCCAGTCCAGTTTTTTTCTAGTATGCTTATTTTCTTGATCTCCCGTATTTAATGTTTCTTTGGATTCAAACATCATTATGTGAGCCTCTTTTTTGGCAGTAGGTCTGTGTTCTACTCCATGTGGTACAATCACCATCTCACCCTCTTTAAGTTTACTCTGTCTTTCGGGATAATGCATTGTTATCTCTCCCTTAACAACATAAAATAACTCATCATACTTAGGGTGAGTATGAAACTCAAATTCCCCTTTTATTTTTGCAATCTTGACATACATATCATTTACCTCACCGACGATTTTGGGATCCCAGTAATCATCAATTTTCTTAAATTTCTCTTTTAATATTATTTCATTCAACTTCTATCACCCCTATTTGATCCTTCTTATATCTTAATGTTAAATTTTTTAAGCTTCTCTTCACCTTCTTCAGTTATATACCACGCTTTGTTTTTACCACTGCCTTTTTCAATTATCCAACCCTCTTTTTTACAGTAATCAATAAACTGAGCTCCGATGGAAAACACATCTGCCACTTTTTTCATATTAATATTCCTCTTTTCTTTAAAGTATAATTTTTAAGCAGAAAAATATAAATGTTTACTCAGCTTTTTAAATTACTTTAATATACTCACTTCACCCTGATTGTTTCCCACGATCACCATGTCTGTCATTTCGACAAATAGCCCGGATTCTACTACCCCCGGCATATTATTTATTATAGTGTTCAACTGTTCAGGAGCTTCGATTTGACCAAATTGGCAGTCAACTATGTAATTATCATTATCTGAATTAAATATCTCTTCATCCTCTCTCCTTAACTTGGCCTGACATTTCAGCTTTTCTAAGTTAAAGAGAGTTTGATTAGCTCCGAAATGAACGATCTCGACCGGTAAAGGAAAAGTGCCGAGGGCATCAACCATCTTAGATTGATCTACAACGATAATTAATTTTTTGCTGGCGAAGGCAACTATCTTTTCTCTAACAAGGGCACCCCCGCCTCCTTTAATCAAATTAAGGTCTCTATTAACTTCATCTGCTCCATCAATGGTCAGATCTATATGCTTAACCTCGGCAAGGCTTACGAGAGGAATATCTAACTCTTCTGCTAATTTTTTTGTCTCCCGGGAAGTAGGAATCGCCCTAATATCTAGACCCTCTTTAACCTTTTGTGCGATTTTTTGAATAGTCCAATAGGCCGTAGAACCAGTTCCGAGACCAACAATCATACCGTCTTTAACATATTCAACAGCTCTTTCTCCAGCCATCTGTTTTGCCTTCATATTATGCCTCCCTTATTGTATTTATCATAACACTTAACTATCTTGCTGCAACAATATTATATAACTTTTTTGAAAAAATATCTTTAAATTTTAAAAAATATATTTATTTTTCTTCAAATAATTTATTCCCTTTTCGCTGATTGAACTACCGGCTCTGCCCCGGGCAATATTAACCATATCCTTTTCATTTAGGTTATGCAGCAATTTCCTGATCTCCATTTCCGAAATGTTATAATAATTTTGTTTAAAATCTTTTCGTAAGCTCCTCCTACCCGTACTTGCTTTTGTCTCATTTAAATAAAATAATCTCTTTAATAATAAGACCTCTTTATCGGGAGAATTTTGCTTTGTTTTTAAATAGGCGGGCAGGTTTTTAAAAGATAACTTTTCATGACTGACAGTTGTGATAAATTTAAGGGTATTTTTTAACTCCCTCACATTGCCCGGCCATTCATATTTTAATAAAAATTCTTTTAAATCACAGGTAATCTGTCTGGCTTCACCCCAGCTATTTAAATAGTGTTCTGTTAATAATAATATGTCATTTTCTCTCTCTTTTAAAGCAGGAATCTTTATTTGAAACACGTTTAATCTATAAAAAAGGTCTTTTCTAAACTTACCTTTTTTCATCAACTGCATGAGGTTTTGATTTGTCGCAGCTATTATTCTCGCATCTATGGTGATTATTGAATCACCACCCAGCCTCATTATCTCTTTTTCTTCTATTGCTCTAAGTAATCTGGCCTGTAAATTAAGGGGTAGATCACCTATCTCGTCAAGTAATATTGTACCGGTATTAGCCTGTTCAAAAAGACCTATTTTCCCACCCTTTCTTGCCCCGGTAAAGGCCCCCTCTTCATATCCAAATAATTCTGATTCCAGCAAATTTTCCGGCAGGGTGGCACAGTTTACAGCAACAAAAGGCTCCCTACTCCGCTGAGAACAATTATGAATAGCCCCTGCAAACAGTTCTTTGCCGGTTCCGCTATCTCCCAGCAAAAGAACGGTTGAATCACTCTGAGCAACAAGTCTGCTGATCTCTTTTGCCTTTTTTATCAAAATATTATCCCCTATTATATCTGAAAATTGATAATCTGTGAAATGACCCTTACCAATTAATTGCTTATGAACTTTTTGCTGGGTTTCGATCATATCTCGATACGGTGATATTATAATAATTTTACCATAGAATTGTCCATCAAATTCAACCATCTTGACTGTAAAAACCAATTCTTTACCTTCGAAGTTAACCAGTTTATCTTTAATTTCTTTTTGGTCTAAAATAAAGTTTAAATTTTTAAATCTGTTAATCAATATATCGATTCCTCGACCAACTATTTCCTGTTTTTTTATATTCAATATGTTCTTGGCCTTATTATTAATCAGCTCAATCTGGTTTTCCTGATCTGTTACTATAACCCCGCTCATTAACTCATCTAATAGAAGTTCCCACTGGTTTAATAATATCCTCCTATTTTCCCAGCCATAGTCAAAGGCATACCAGATTGTGGGCACCTTAATCAGGTATTTTTTTATAATCCTCTCAGAATTAACACTGTCTATCCTTAATATTGAAAGAATGTCTAAAATATTTGAAATATCAAATACCCGATTACCAATCAAAATAATCTCTGCCTCGATATCCGGTAAAAAATCATAGGCTTCATCTTCCGGTACTATAATATATTCTATTTCCTCGGGGTAGCTGCTTTTCCCCTCATAATAAGGGTAAAACTGGACATCTGTTATACCCAGTTGGTAAAATAAGGCCATCGTTTCATTGGCCATGTATTGATTTATATTGCTGACTAACACCTTTTTTCCAGGAGGTATTTCTCTGATCCTGTTTAAGGCCTCCTTTGTAATAGTCCTCTTCATCATCAAAGTGGGAGCATCACATTTGATCTTATCAACCATTATATTTAAGATCTCTGGGTCGGTATACAATATTAAATCAGTATCATATACTTGAAAAACTACTTCCATGTCTGGGTATCTGTAGTCTATTCTCAGCAGATCAGAAAAGATTTTTTTAAGTTCACTTTTAAAAAACTTAGAAACCTGTTCATCTATGGCCAGTATTGTGACCTTCTTGTTCATTTTCTACCACCTTTTTCCTTTACTAATTGGGATTTGGCTTATAGTAATTATTTATTAATCCCATTGATTATATTATATATTAGACATAACGGCTTGATTCTCCTTTAATTAACCCTTTGATTATCAATATCAAACGGCACATTTTATGCATGATAGTATAATGATACGATAATGGTTTTTAAACAGTTTGAAAATTAAAGGAGGTAATTGAATGTTTGACAGTTATAATCAATTAAAAAAATACGTTGAAAAAAACGATGTAAAAACTCTGGATTTTAAAATTCCACAGCTCAATGGTAACTGGAAGCATCTCTCCATTACGGCTAACAACTTAAGGCCGGAAATTTTTACAGAGGGTTTCGGCTTTGATGGTTCTAATTATGGCTATGCCAATGTTGAAGCAAGTGATATGGTTTTTAAACCTGATTTTCAGACGGCCTTCCCCGATCCATTTTGGGAAGAAAAAACATTGGCTTTTCTGGGTAAAATTTATGAAGTAAATGATAGTGGGGATATTCCCTTTAAGGGTGAATCACGTAACATACTACTCAACTCCTTAGAATATATGCGGTATAATGACCATGCCGATCAATTTGTTTTAGGACCTGAATTTGAATATTATATCTTCGATGAAATTTATTTCTGGAATCAAAACCATAATAGTGGCTTTAATGTATATTCCCGGCAGGCAGAATGGGACCGTGATAACTATGATGGCTTTAAAATTAATCCTAAAGAAGGCTACCATGCAGATGCTCCCCATGATAGGTTCAGGAATCTACGCTCAGCCATTACTCTAGCCCTGGAAGATATAGATATTAAAGTAAAATATCATCACCATGAAGTAGGTGGGCCCGGTCAGCATGAAATTGAAACAGAAAGGGTTGAAGCAGCCAAGATGGCTGATGATACAATGAAGATCAAGTACTTTATAAAAAACATGGCTGTAAAGCGCGGCAAAACTGCTACCTTTATGCCCAAGCCACTTTATGGAGAAGCCGGTAACGGCTTCCACGTTCACATGCAGCTCTTTAAAGATGGTAATTCGATATTCAGCAGTCAAAATGATAATTATGCCAACCTTTCCCAAAAAGCCTTCTATTTTATGGGTGGTATATTAAAACACACCCCTGCCCTGATGGGATTAGCAGCGCCTTCAACAAATTCTTATAGAAGGCTGGTTAACGGATATGAGGCCCCGGTTGCTATTTGTTTCTCAAAAGCAAATCGTTCTGCAGTAATCAGAATACCCGGTTATGCAACAAAACCTGAAGACAGGCGATTTGAATTTAGGCCGGGCGATGCTTCCGGTAATTCGTATCTTACCTATGCCTCACTCTTGATGGCAGGTCTGGATGGAATTGAACAAAAAATAGATCCAATTGAACTTGGTTATGGACCTATCGATGAAAATATATACGATCTTAGCCCTCAAAAAAAGGCAGAGCTCGAATTTTTACCTAAGGACTTAGAGGAAGCTATAGAGGCTTTAGAAAATGACCATGAATTTTTATTAAAAGGCGATGTCTTTTCGAAAAACGTAATTGAAGCCTGGCTAAAAAGCAAAAAGGGGGAGTGCCAATATATCTATAATAGGCCGACCCCAGATGAATATAAATTGTACTTTGACGTCTAATAGAAATAAAAAAGGGGGTTACTGATTAGTTAAAATACCGCCCTTTTACAAGAAAACTTAAGAATTTAATACTTAACACTTTTTCAAAAGAGCCTTACTTTTATATACTATAAAATCAAAATCTCGCACTAACACTCTGTTAGTCTCGGTGCGCCTATAAATATGGTAAAAAGGGTTATTGGAGATATTCCAATAGCTCTTTTTTGTATAATTTAAAATTTTGTGATCTTTTTTAACATTTTTTTCTGCTGTTTATAAGAATGGATTCAAATTTCTCTTCTAATTTCTTTTTTTGCCTGCAATATTTTTCTGATAATTGCAGCCAGATTTCCAGTACATTTATGGGGATGTAGATTTCGTTTTAAATTGTAAACTTATCCTGGTGTAACAAACCTCAAATATAGCTTATCTATCTTAGATAAAAAAATTGCTTTGAGCCTCCTTTAAATTTTGCCTGCTATCTTTTAAATTTAAGAGGCAATGCAATAAAAAGGCTCCCATAAATACATAGGAACCTTTTAAAAATTGTCTTTCTTATACCTTAATTAAATTGAAAGAGACCAATCATCACTCCATCTGGATCTTCTATATTAATGAATCTTCCGTCTTTAATCATCACGGGGCCTTCTTTTATCTCAATATTTTTATCTTTTAAAAAATCAATTGTTACATCTAAATCCTCAACCTCAAAACCCATCTTAATTTTTGATTCCTTTTCTTTGCAAGAATTTTTATGGTTTTTATAGGTGATTAACTCCAGTTCATAGCCTTTGCCATCTTCTAAGAATATGATCTCAACTCCCTCTCTGGGTGAAAATCTCCGGGAAAGCTTTAAATTTAATATATCTTTATAAAAGTCAAAGGATTTATCAATATCAGAAACTTCAATAGTATTGAAAATAAAATCCATAAATATTCATTCCCTCCTATATCATTTATAATAATTAATATAAAACTCTAAACTTTTTTAAATTAAACCCTGGTTTTTTCAGATACTTTCTGTATTTTCTTTTCGGTTATAGTAACTAAAACTACAGATATCAAAATAAATACACTTCCTACAAAATGATACCAGGCTAAAAACTCATTTAGAATTACTATACCAACTATAAGGCTGGTAATCGGTTCAAAAGTACTGAGTATAGAAGCAGCTGTTGCAGTAATATATTTTAAACCTATCTGAATGGAGACCATGCCGAAAATGTTACAAACTAATGCTACCATAACAGTGCTTAAGAGGCCTGTATAGTTGTATTCAAAACTTAAATTTCCAGAGATAAAAGTTAAGAAAAATACGATATAGGTATTAAATAAAGAGAGATAAAAGGTAATTACAAAACTATTCATGTATTTTATATTACTATTAGCTACCGTCAGTATATAATACGCATAGAGAATACCTGAAATTAAAGCCAGCCAAAAACCTATCATGCTGATATTAGAAAATGAACCAAAACCAATTAAAAAATATATCCCTATAATTGATAAAATAAGGGCTAAAACCTTTTTGGCAATAACTTTTTCTTTATATATAAATACTGAGGCAACCATTACTGCTACAGGATAAATGAAATGCAAAGTCATAGCCAGTCCGGTTGACATATATAAAAAAGAAATATAGAGAGTTATCAACATAATAGAATAACCAAAAAAACTCAATTTCAAAAGTGTTATATATTGAGCTTTAGTTGCTTTAATATCAATATTATATATCTTTATCAATATAAATAAGGCTACTGCCGCAAATAATGATCTGTATAGGGTAAAACTAAAGGGGTTAAATCCATTGGCATAAGCAACCTTAGCAAAAAAACCCTGAAAGCCAAAACTCATAGCTGCAAATATTGTTAGTATAATTCCTTTTGTTTTATTCATCATATGTTCACCTATGTTTTAAATAATAAATTTAATGTAAAATCAATGCTTATCTGTTATTTAGCTTCAGTTAAAACAAATCCACTTTATTTGCATAAACTGAGATAAATTAAATAATCGCGATTATATCTTTCACTGTTTTTAATTCTCCAAGAATTAATTTAATCCTTTAAATAATTTTCAATTAATCACATTTATAAATGATATATTATATAAAAAAGAGCTCAACCCTGCTCATTGAGATATTTTTATAAAACCAATAAATAATTTTATCTAAAAAACAGCCTCTTTCTTTAACAGAAATATATTTTAATATGAATATATTCTAAAACATTTCAAAGATTAAGTACATAAAATAAAAAAAACCTACTTTGTGGTATAATGCTTATCTAGAAAAACCTTTTAAAATATTTTTAGACAACAATCTTTTATATAATCTTATCTGACAGTAAAAAAGTTTGCATTGATATTTGCTCTTATCTTAAACTTGACATCAATTAAGTTAAATATTATAACGAACATGGATTCATAAAAAGCAAGGATTGTTAACCGTACCCAAAGTTATTAAGAATTTAAAAGAAAAAATTACGAGATCAGCTTTTCAATTATTTGCCGACAAAGACTATAATGATGTGAATATGAAAGATGAGGCTGATGATGCCGGTATAGCAGTGGGTACACTTTATAACTATTACTCAAATAAGCAAGAGCTATTTTTAGTAATTTTTAAAGAATAGTTAAATCTTTTATATAATAAGCTGAATAGGGTCATAAATGAAGAAGATGATATCAATGAATTTGTTACATTAGTATATGATGAAATATTAAAAATTAATGGTTTTAGTGAAGAAATTTTGCGTTCCACTATCACAAAAAAACATAAAAGCCTTATCGTTGATACCTTAAAAGATAATCTAATTGTCACGATAAAAAATGTCCTTTCTGATAAAAAAGATAACACAGAATTTCTTAAAAGAGATGAAGATAGAACAATCCACTTAGTCCTCTTTTCCATAATATATCTGGTTAAAGATTTCCCAGAAGAAAGATAAGAAAACATCAAATTTATTAGTGATTTGATCAGTAAATTGTTGGAATAGGTTTTTTTTGCCTTTTTATAAATTAAGATTCATTAAAATATTAGGAGGTGTTTTTATGGGTATTAATTTTGACTTTGCCAAAAAGTTTGCTGCTGAAAAACTAACAAAACAAATTTTTAATTACTTACAGAAAGATCCTGATAAAAATTTTGAAAAATACTCAACATCGCAGAGAAACTGGCTGGTCGTGAAAACCATAAACAAGCAATTAGATTTATGAGAAAAAAATATCAAAAAAATCCAGTTATGAAAGAATATCTAAATAAGATCAATAATATCGCCCCCAGTTATAAAGATGGTTTAATGATGAACTTTTTTTAAACGCTGTTTTATTTGGTATCCCCTATCAATATGAGGTCTCTGAAGAATTGGGTATCTACTTTATTGTACTTTCCGGAGGAGAACCTACTGTTTATCCTTATCTCTTTGATATCTTTGAAAAACATGATGATGTCGGCTTTATGATGTATACAAACGGTACGTTAATCGATGATGAATTCGCTGATAAATTATTAAAAATTGGTAATGTAACCCCGGCCATCAGTCTGGAGGGTTTCAAAGAAAAAACTGATCAGCGCAGGGGAAAAGGTGTCTTCGATAAGGTGATGTCTGCTATGGACAAACTTAAAAAAAGAGGGATCGTGTTTAAAACCAGTGTAACAGCCACCAATAATAATGTAGATGAATTATTCAGCGATGAATTTATTGATCTTATGATTGAAAAAGGTGCTATATACATGTGGTCCTTTCACTATATACCGATTGGCCGAAATCCCAATTTAGATTTGATGTTAAACCCAGAACAAAGATATAAACTGGCTAAAAGGGTAAATGAGTTAAGAAATAGCAAGCCCCTTTTTGTCATGGATTTTTGGAATGATGGCACATATAGTCAGAGCTGCATCGCTGCTGGAAAAAGATACTTCCACATAAATGCGAAAGGAAAAGCTGAACCCTGTGCATTTGTACATTTTGCGGTTGATAATGTAAAAGATAAATTATTAAGGAAAATTCTGCAAAATCCGCTGTTTAAATCATACAAAAAAAAGACAACCTTTCGATGAACACTTAATGTGCCTCTGTCCCATTATAGATAATTCACAGGCATTAAGAAATATTATAAAGGAATCAAAGGCCCAACCCACCCATAAAGGTGCGGCAGATATTCTACAGGGAGATGTGGCTGAACATTTAGATAATATATCACAAAAGTGGCATAAAATCTCTAAAGAAATTTATGATGATAGGATGAGCAGAAGAAGTAAAAATTAAAAAGTATACAATCGCCTTTATGTTCACTGCCTGCTATATTGCTTATACAAATAGCTAAAAGCAGATTTAAATTTCACTTTAAATAAATTCTGTCTATATAAATAAGCTTTGCTCTTTTATAATCTAGCACTTAAAGGTTGAGATTATCTGATTTAAGTTACCTCTAAGTGCTAGTTTCTTTTTGTTTTAGATCACTAAACTGTTTAGTTGTTAAATTCTTCTTTGTTATCTTAATCATATTATTAAAAATAAGATATGAATTAATTATCTATTGAATTCAATTCCTTAGATCTTAAAGCTGCCTCTTTTACAGCATCGATTAAAATACCCCTGATCCCATGTTTTTCTAATACCTCTATGCCCCTTATAGAAGTACCAGCAGGTGAGGTTACCATGTCTTTTAATAAACCAGGGTGATCTTGGGTTTCAAGCACCATTTTGGCCGAGCCCAGCATGGTTTGGGCGGTTAGCTGGATTGCCATCTCGCGTGAAATACCCGCTAATACTCCACCATCGGCAAGCGCCTCAATCATGATATAGATAAAGGCTGGTCCACTCCCACTTAATCCTGTAATCGCATCCATTAAATGTTCTTTAACCTCAACTACTTCACCAACCCCGTCAAGTATATTTTCAACCAATTTTACATCAGAATCGGTTGCATTTCGACCAGGCGCTACGGCTGATATGCCCGATTTAACCAAAACTGGAGTGTTGGGCATAACTCGAATTGTTCTCACATCAAGAGGCAATTTTTCTTTAAGATGTGAGTTGCTGATCCCGGCTGCTATTGAAATAATCAATTTACCTTTGACGGCTTCACTTATCTCTTCCAATACATGATCCATGACCTGGGGTTTAATGGCCAACAATACCGCATCAGCCTTTTGAACACCTTCCACATTGTTGTTGGTTGTTTTAATATTAAAATATTCTTCATTAATATCTGTGTTTTCTACCTTGATATCAGAACCAATGATTTCTTCTTGACTGTAAAGTCCAGAATTTAAAATTCCCTGAATAAGGGCTGTACCTATTTTCCCCAAACCTATTACACATAATTCCATTTTCACACCTACTTCCTGATTTGTCCCTGGCCATATATAACATACTTTATGGTCGTTAATTCATTTAATCCCATAGGACCTCTCGCGTGCATTTTTTGTGTGCTGATTCCTATTTCAGCCCCCAACCCAAACTGACTTCCATCTGTAAAGCGAGTAGAAGCATTCACATATACTGCAGCTGCATCTACGTTATTTAAAAATTTCTGGCTGTTTGTATAACTTTCTGTGACTATCGCTTCAGAATGCATGGTACCATATTTATTGATATGGTCAACTGCTTCTTGAACATTTTCAACTATTTTTAAAGAAATAATGTAGTCTAGATATTCTCTACCCCAGTCACTTTCTTCAGCCTCCTCGATTCGCTCATCATATTTTACTGCATTTTTATCTCCCCTGACTTCAACATCATATTCTGACAACCCATCTACAATTATAGGAATGAACTCTTCTGCAATATTCTGATGGATAAGCAGGCTTTCTGCTGCATTACAAACTGCAGGGTGACTCGTTTTAGCGTTGATAATAATATCTTTCGCCTTATTTAAATCCCCACTTTCATCTACAAAAATATGGCAGTTACCAACACCGGTTTGAATAACAGGCACCTTTGCTTCATTAACAACTCTATTAATCAAATCAGATCCACCTCTGGGAATTAATAAATCAAGATATTGACTGAGCTCTAACAACACCTTTACGGCCTCTCTATCAGTAGTTTGAATTAATTGAGTAGCACCGACCGGCAAACCGGCTTTTACTGTATTTTCTTTGATTATTTT
>JAGYMU010000100.1 GCA_018399995.1 Halanaerobiales bacterium
TGAAAAACCCCCCGGACGATACGGTAAATTGTATTATAAATGTTTCTTCTTTTTATGTAGATATAGTAGTGTTATCCGGCCATTCTTATATATATCCTCAGACTCTTTATTCTAAGACTGCTCCCTGGCGGGAGAAAATGGATTATTTGATTAAGAATTTGAAGGATATTTTCAGGTATTATAAATTTAGATTCGGCCATAGGGGTCCTATAGAAAAATTTATTTTTACCGGGTCGGTTCCATTTTATAAAACTTTTCAAAAAGAAATAGAGTCAGCTTTTGATATCCCGGTGGAATTCTGGAATCCATTGGATGATATAAATTTAGTCAGGAATGTTCCTGATGATGAGGTCAACACATACGGGCCCATGATGGGTGCCAGTATTGGAGTAGGTCTTTGTAAATTTAGAAGATAAAAGTTGTAAGCTACATAGTCTGCAACCTGGGACATGTAGCTTGCTTGCCCCGTTGGCTGAAAGTCTGCCTGCCCGCCGCGGCGGACCTGTCGGCAGACAGGCCTTTACGGGGTAGCTTGAGACCTGTAGCCTGTAGCCTGTAACTTGAATTATGTATAAAATAAATTTAATAAAAAACAAAGTAATTCCATACAAAGAAAGAAAATTGCTATTTTCAGTAATAGTGATTTATTTCTTTATATGTGTTATTATACTTGGTGTATTAGGGTATAGAATTACGGCTAATTTTGTAAAAGTTTCGGATTATAAAGATAAAATTTCTTTTATGGAGAAAGAATTCAGTAATTCAATTTCAGAATATGAAGATTTTAAAAAATATAGGGAAAATTTAAAATTAAAAATGGGAATGTATGTTAAGAAATTTAATGCTGTGGATAAAATATTGAATAAAAAGATTAATTTATCTTATATATTAGATAAAATATCTGTCGTTATTCCTCCTGACGGTTATGTGGATGACTTTGAGTTTAACAGGAAGGAAAATAGTTTAAATTTCAATGTTATTATACCGGTTTCTCAAGCAGGGCAGAGTTTTGATATGAGTCAGGTGGTTTCTTACTGGAGAAAAGATTCTTATTTGATGTCAAACATAGAAGAGATAAAATCCAGTGTAACTCAGAAACAGGGAAGAGGTGGAGAGCAAGTTTTAAAAGCTAAATTTACTTATTTACTTTCGGATTAAGATTGCTGTTTTAATAGTGAAAAATCAATAAAGGATTTTTATATGGATTTAGGGATTTTTGTAAGTAGCAGGAAAAAATTAGCATTATGGCTTGTATTACCTGTATTTGTATTAGTAATAATTTATTTATCTTCTTCTTTTTATTTTAATTCAGCATATAATGATTTAAAAGAAAAAGAATCCTTTATTGAACTTATGCCTTTAATGGAGCAGAAACTTCAGAAAGCAAAAGAGGTGTTACTGGGATATAAAGCAAATAAACAGGAAGATGAACTGCTTGGAGGGCTTAATTCTAAAATAAATAAATTTGCTAAAAAATCAGATTTTAATTTAGATTCCTTATCTATTCAAAAAGTAAATTCCTCTCATTCACCTGAATTTTTGGTTTTTCAAGCTTCTATAAAAGGCAAAGGTTCTTTTTATAATGTATTTGAATTCTTAGAAAATTCCAGAAAAGAAAATGAATTATTTTTCTTTAAAATAGTTAATATTAATATCATAGATTTAAGCGCTCAACCAGTTTATTCAGCAGAATTCGAGCTTTTATATTATTATCTTAAGTAAATTATTGGGAGGATGAGATGGGGAAAGTTAATTATATACCTGATTTTTATAGAAGTAAAGTTACCATTTTTGTAGGTTCTGCTATTATTTCTGTTATTTTGATTATAGTAGTTTTTTTTATTTATAATTTTTTAATAAAAGGGAGTGGAGAGGTTGAAGAAGAAAAAAGTGCTCATAAACTGGTGGAAGAAATAGATGAGACTATAAAATCTATAGAAGAGAAAAAAGGTATCATAAAAGAAGATTCCTTAAGCCAACCAGAGAAAGAGAAAAAATATTCTGTATCTGATATAAATCTTGATGGGATAATATGGAAGGGTGAGAACTCTTTAGCATTTGTAAATGGTGAAGTTGTTGCTGTAAATGATGTTATAGGTGGTATTAGAATAGTTGATATAAAAAAAGAAAGTATAACTATTATCGATAACAAGGGTAAAGAAAAGAACATAACTTTATATAAGAATTGATTTCCTTTTAAAATAAGATAAAGAAATTATGGTAAAACAAAAAGGAGCCACATTAGTAGAAGCGATAATGGCTGTATTTATTCTATTGATAGTAGCAGTAGGCGGAGCTGCGTTTATTTATCATTCTACTGCAGGTATTAATATAGCGGAGAATAAGAGAGAGGCCCTAAGGATTGCCAATACGAGATTGGAAGAGGTGCAAAGTGCTGATTTTTCTGAAGTTGCACCTCCTAAGGATGGCCTAGATTATTATTTAAGCAAGGATGGAAACGGAAACTGGGTAATCTCAACCATTGACCCTCAGGAAATAGTAGAAATAAATGGTGTGGATTTAACTATGGCCACTAAAGTTTGGTATGACGATACAACAGTGGATTATTTTAGGACCAGGGTTGAAGTAGAGTACAGAAAGGGCTCAAGTGAGAGAATAATTTTAAACACTTATATCGGGGATTATTAAAAGTAGAACTTGTATGTTTTTATTAGAAAATAAAAAATCATTTACAATCATAGAATTAATAGTAGCTATAGCGGTTAGTTCTATCATAGCTTTAACTGCCGGAGCGATGGTTTATTTTTCTTTTTCAAGCTGGCAGAGAAATGTTGTTTCAGTAGAACTGCAGAGAGATTATACGTTTGCTATGAATATGTTTTCTTCTGTTATAAGGCCGGCTAGGGCCGGACAGATAAAAATAGAAGATTCGGACTCAACTTTGATAGTGGGGGATAGGTCCTTTTATGTAGATAGTGAAGATACACTGTGGTATGACCCTGATATTACGGTTTCTAATGATGAAAATGCTATTATTAGAAATAAAGTCACCCAGCTTTCTTTTGTGAAAAATGAATCCTCTGGTTTGGTGGAAGTTTCCATGACCTTGGAAGATGAAGAAAAATCGTTAACTTCTGATTTCTCGATAGGTTATAGGAATGAATCCTATTAAGGTCATTTGACTTTCTGCCTGTAATGTGCCATTTTTAAAGTAGAAGAGGGGAATATGGGAAAAACAGACAATAAAGGAGTAATTTTAGGTGTGGTCCTTATATTTATGTTAGTATTCACTATCATGGGTATGGGGTTAGTGAAGTTGAATGAACATAATTCAGTGGAGGTGCAAAAAGCTTTAAATAGGATACAGTCTTTTTGGACTGCTGAAGCAGGTATGGCAATTGGGATTTATAATGTAAAGGAAGATTTAAATTATGATGGTACTGACGGTTGGATAGAATTTGGAGATTCAAGGTATAGTATAAATATTGATGATACCATAAGTGATGGGGTTAAAGTTGCTTCTCAAGGTTCACAGGCAGACTCGCAAATTACTGTAAAAGGCAGGCTTTTGTTTATTCCTTTTGCTTTTGAAAATACTATCTCCAGTGGAGGAGATTTAAATCTCGAAGCATGGCTGGCCAGTATAGACGTTTTTGGCAAGACACGCCATTCTGGAGATTATAATAAGAGTACATGGTGGGCAAGTGCAGATTTTCACGGAGGCCGTCAAAAGGAGCCGGACCAGACTCAAACTACTATTTCTGTACCTGATTTTGATGGTAATGGAACCCCTGATGAATTTAGTGATTTTTTAGCCTTTGGAGATGAGGTGGTAAACTATTATCCTGAGGATGAAGTAGTTAATATAGAAACCAATGGGACTGCTTGGATTTATCCAGATCAAAATTTGGTAGGTAAAAAGGTAGTATATGTCCATGGAGATAATCCAGGAACAGGGGATGTAAATATACTGTTTGACGCTACTTGGAGTGACGATCAGGACTTGACTGTTATTTCTACAGGTACAATTAATTATATTCAACCCCTACAATTTCAGTCCGATGCTCGTTTAAGTATTATTTCCTGGGAAGGTTATAATGAGTCTTCAATTTTTAGAAGTACACATGAAAGTGTAATTTATACCCATAGTGATGTTGAATTTGTTGACATTTTAGATTGGGGTTCTAATACAGGAAATGTTATATCGAATAGTGATGTAAATCTTAAGACAGTATTAACCTATGAAAGATTCTATTTTTCAGATAAAGCTATGCAAGGTAATTTGCCTCCGGGGTTTAGATTTTTATGTGGGGAAAGTGGCAACCTTTCCACTAAATTAGTAGATTGGGAGGTTAATTGATTAGGAAAAAGAAATATATAATATTTATATTAGTGACAATTATTATTTTTTTTCTTGCTGTTTTTTATTTAGTTGAGACTAACAAGAGAATTAAATCAGGTACACGAAGAAAAATGCCTGATTTTACAGAAAAAAAAGCCAGCTCCGGTAGTGTTGTTGATAATCCGGAGGATTATGGAATAATTATAACTTATGAGGATGATAAACCCACCACAGAAGAAGAGTGGGAGAAAGTATTAAATAAGAAGATGAAGGGATTGAAGTCTCAGTATTCGTCGGAGGCTTGGAATAAGATAGGAGCTGAAGTAAAAAAATCCCAGATAAAAACAGAGGAGAAGATTGAAAAGATAAATAAAAGAATTAGAGAATATAGGGAAATTTTAAGAGAATCCCCTGATAATAAAAAAGTAAGAGAAAGATTAGACCGTTTAATTTTGTTAAAAGCTATAGTTGAACAATTTCCGCATTAAATCCTGCCATATATTCTAATAATATAGAAAATAATCAGGCTTTTTAGATTTAACCTAAGATTTCCACATTTTGAGAAATCTATTTTGATTTTTCTTGACAAAAATACCCATTTTGATAGAATAATTTAGAATAATATTCTTTTATTATTTAGATAATGTGTTTAAAGTATATAATACTAATATATTATATAAAGCAAATAAGAAGAAACTTTCCAGTCTTATCTCACAATTGGATAAGTGTATGTCTGTTTTGGTAAAAAGTTTTCACATTTTCCATATATCATCTTAATACTAATATTCTAATTGTTCAATAATCTAAAATGTTATGGAAGAAAAAATAGTTTGTGCCGGTTTTGGTGCCCAGGGGATAATGGTTTTAGGTAAACTTTTAGTTTATGCGGGCATGAACCAGAATTTGAGGTTACCTGGATGCCTTCTTATAGGGCAGAGGTGAGAGGGGGGCAGCACATTCCATGGTTGTTATCTCTGATAAAGAAATAGCATTGCCAAGAGTTGTAAATCCGAGCATGGCGATAATTATGAATAAACCTTCATATGATAAGT
>JAGYMU010000101.1 GCA_018399995.1 Halanaerobiales bacterium
GTTAAAAAAATTAATTTCGAAAGGGTGTTTAATTTGCTAAGAAAAATCAATTTTATTATCTTGCTGACAATTTTGACGACAATGTTATTATTTACTGCCTCAATAAATGCTGAAGAAGCAATCAAAATTGCGATGATTTTCCCGAGTACAATTGATGATATGGCCTGGAGTCAGGCAATGTATGATGGTGTTTTAGCTGTTCAGGAAGAGTTGGGGGAAGAAAAACTAGAATTTTCATACAGTGAAAATCTTTATGATTCTGTTCAGGTTGGTTCAGCTATTTTAGAATATGCTCCCACTCACGATATAGTAATTGCCCATGGTGCACAGTATCAGAATATTATTTCTGATGTTGCTGCTGATTTTCCAGGAACGACCTTTGCGTATGGAACCTCTTATAATGCAATGTATGATAATGTTTTTGCATATGACCCCAATGCTCAGGAGGGTGCTTACCTTGCAGGGATCATTGCTGCTAATTTAACAGAAACAGGAATTGTAGGAGTTGTAGGGCCTGTTGAAGCAGGAGATGCTATTAAATATAACAATGGTTTTATCCAGGGAGTAGAATCCACAGGTTTAGATGTAGAAATCAAGATTGGCTATACAGGTAGTTTTGGTGATACAGTAGCAGCCAGAGAGATGGCCGAAACACAGATAAGTGAAGGTGCTGATATTTTAACAGGATCTGCACAGCAGACCGTTGGTTCTATTCGAGCAGCTTCAGAAAATGGAGCTTACTGGCTTTCTACAGATATGGATCAGAGCAGTCTGGCAGAAGATACTGTAATTGCATCTCAGACACTTAATTTTAAGGAAGTTGTTAAATATATGATCGAAGCTAGAGATAGAGGAGTCTATGGTGGAGAACATATTAGTATGTCTTTTGCAAATGGATATTTAGAGTATGAATTCAATGATAATTTAATAACTTTAATTGATGATGATCTGCAGTCAACAATAGATGATACATTAGCAAAATTAAGAAGTGGTGAATTAGAGATAGGATTAGATTAGCAAATCATCAGCTGGCCCTTTCTAGTAGTATTTTCTAAAAAGGGCCAAATTATTTTTTAGGCTATATAGGATGTGGGGAATAGATATGCAAAAAATAAAGTCTATGGAAATGAAGGGTATAACCAAAAGGTTTCCAGGTGTAATTGCAAACAAAGATATAGATCTTAAAGTTAATTCAGGAGAAGTATTTGCACTGCTGGGTGAAAATGGTGCTGGTAAGACTACATTGATGAATATTTTATACGGACTATATTCTCCAGATGAAGGAAATATATATATTAATGATAAAAAAGTAATTATTGATTCTCCTAAAAAAGCTTTAGAACTGGGAATTGGTATGGTACATCAACACTTCATGCTTGTTCCTTCTTTAACTGTTTCCGAAAATATAGCTCTTGGCAGTGACTTTGAAAGTAAGTTTAGATTGGATTTAAAGAAAATATCTAAAAATATAAAAAAATTATCAAAAGATTATTCCCTTGAAGTTGAGCCAGAAAAAAAGATTTCTGAATTAAGTGTTGGAGAACAGCAGAAGGTGGAGATAGTCAAAGCTCTCTACCATGGGGCAAATTTTTTAGTTTTAGATGAGCCAACAGCAGCATTGACACCTCAGGAGAGCAGTCAGCTTATCAGCTGGTTAAGGACAGTTATTAAAGAGGACATGGGAGTAATATTTATCTCACATAAATTGAATGAGGTAATGAGTGTTAGTGATCGGGTTCAGGTTTTGAGAAATGGTAAAACATATTTTTCTGCTAAAACTAAGAACACAAATATAGATGAACTTGCTAAAAACATGGCGGGTAGGGAGATCAAGCTGCCCAAATTAGAAGCAGAAAAAACCCATGGTGATATTTTAATGGAACTTAAGCATATCTGGGTTAAAGATAGAAGAGGGATTGATGTGCTTAAAGATATCAATTTAAAGTTGAGAGAGGGAGAGATTTTAGGTATTGCAGGGGTCTCTGGTAATGGCCAGAAAGATCTGGCAGAGGTCATTACGGGTTTGAAAAAAGCTTATAAAGGAGAAATAATTTTTGGAGATCAAAATATTGAGAAAAAGTCGGTACAGGAAATAATTGATTTAGGTGTTGGTTTTATTCCAGAAGATCGTCTTCATATGGGGACTATACCCAGATTTACCGTAAAAGAAAACTTAATTTTAAAAGATTATTTAAAAAATCCTTTCAGTAATAATTATATTTTAGATCAAAATTATATAAAAAACTACTGTAAGACCACGGTTGAAGAATATGATGTTAGATGTCCCAATATTAATACACCGACTCATGCACTTTCGGGTGGTAATATACAAAAAATCATATTATCTAGAGAATTAAAAAGAGAGCCAGATGTACTTGTAGCTGCCTATCCGATCAGAGGAGTCGATATTGCAGCAGTTGAGTATATTCATTCAAAATTACTTGAGGCAAGAGAAAATGGGATGGCCATTTTATTGATAACAGAAGAACTTGAAGAGATAATGAATCTTAGTGATAGAATTGCAGTAATCTATGAAGGAGAAATACTCAGAATTTTAGATAATACAGCAGCAAGTAAATCTAAATTGGGTACTTTAATGGCAGGTGTTGTAGATGAAAATAAATAAAGCTCAATTAATTCAATTAGCTATAAGTACAGCAGTCCTTGGATTATCGTTAATTACAGCTCTCTTGTTGGGGAGCGTTATTTTAATTATTGCAGGTGTAAATCCTTTAATAGCTTATAAAGCTCTGGTAATAGATCCGGTGAGCAGTTTATTTGGGATTTCAGAAGCTGTTGTTAGAGCTGTACCGCTTATGCTTGTTGGAACAGGAATATCGATCGCATTTCGTTCACAGATGATAAATATTGGAGCAGAAGGACAGATCCAGCTTGGTGCGATTGCAGGAGGAGCAGCAGCGATTTATTTTTCTGGACTGCCAAAAATATTTTTAATACCAGCTGTTATTTTGATTGGCTTTACAGCTGGGGGTATCTGGGGTGGAATAGCAGGCTGGATGAAGGCTAAATTATCTGTAAATGAAGTATTAAGTACTGTTATGTTAAACTACATTGCATTTCAGCTATATTTATATTTGATAAGAGGCCCACTTATTGATCCTGCAGAACTTGCCTGGGGAACCGGTGTTCCTCAAACAGCTAGGATCGCAGGAGCAGCTGAAATAAGCAGAATATTTTTAGGATACCGTGTACATTATGGGATATTTTTTGCAATAGTAATGGCATTTTTCATCTATTTTCTGTTGTGGAAAACAACATTTGGTTTTAGATTAAGAGCTGTTGGTGAAGAAAAGAATGCCGCTGCCTATGCTGGAGTAAAAGTAGATAAATATTTGGTGATGGCCATGATTTTATCCGGTGGTTTAGCAGGTATAGCAGGAACAGTCGAGGTTTTGGGAGTTCACAGAAGAGTTTTAGAGGGTCTTTCTGCAAATTATGGTTTTAGCGGCATAGTTGTAGCTTTATTTGGAAGATTACATCCAATTGGTGTTATACCTGCCTCATTTCTTTTTGGACTTCTTCTGATTGGTGCAGAAAAAATGCAGAGGGCTGTAGATATACCTTCTGCCCTTGTAATCAGCCTCCAGGGACTAATAATATTATCTGTAGTATCAAGCAGTTTACTTTTAGAAAAAAAGAAATACAGAGATAAAATCTACAATATATTTAGCTAAAATATGAGAGGTGTTTTTGTGGATATTATAAATTTATTCGAATTAATAAGCAGGATTTTAATTATATCAATTTCTGTTTCTGCCCCATATATTTTTGCAGGTATTGGTGAGATGTTTTCTCAAAAATCAGGGGTATTGAATCTTGGAGTTGAGGGTATAATGATGGTAGGTGCCTTTTCCGCATTTTATTTTACCTGGGCTTATAATAATGTTCTCTTAGGTATTGCTGTTTCTTTAATTGTTGGTGCAGTGATGGGACTTTTAATGGGATTTGTAAGCATTACTTTGAAAGCAAAACAGGGTATTAGTGGAATCGGGATATATATGCTGGGATGGGGTACAGCAGGAACCTTGTTCAGATTATTTATTGGTGGAGTTGAGAGCATAGATAAAGGGGTCGAAAATATTGATCTGCCGGTGTTGGGCAGGATACCTTATCTGGGCAGAATATTTTTCTCACATAATATTCTAGTTTATGCTGCTTTTTTACTTGTTCCTCTTTCCTGGTATCTGCTCTATAAAACCCCTTGGGGTCTAAAGGTAAGGGCGGTCGGTTCAACCCCTAGAGCTGCAGATACGATGGGCATAAGTGTAAATAAAATAAGATATCAGTGTGTAATTATAGGTAGTACTTTAGCAGGACTGGCTGGTGCATATTTATCTATTGCTCAGGCCAACATGTTTACTTCTGATCTAATTGCAGGAAGGGGTTTTATAGCAGTTGCATTAGTATATTTTGGCCGCTGGAAACCCTTTGGAGTTCTTAAAGGTGCATTATTATTTAGTACTGCAAATGCATTTCAGCGTTGGTTTCAGATATCAGGTATAAATTTCCCTTATGAGGTTACTGTTATATTACCTTATTTATTAATTATTGTAGTATTAGCTTTTTCTCATAAAGGTTTTGCTGAACCCACAGCTTTAACTGTTCCCTATGACAGAGAATTTAAAGGATGATCTATCTAAAAAAATTGATTTGAGAATATAAGAAGAAGGGGGTTAAATATGGACTGGATGGGTGATGACTATTATCTAAAAAAAGCCTATCAGATTGCTGAAGAGGCAGTTGAAAAAGGCAATTTCCCTTTCGGTGCTGTCTTAGTTGATAAAGAAGGAAAAATAATAATGGAACAGGGCAATGTAGAGATCACTGAATCAAAATGCACCGGTCATGCAGAAACTCAGCTTATGGAAAGAGCATCAAAAAAATATTCCAAAGATTTTTTATGGGACTGCACCCTTTTTACAACAGTTGAACCCTGTGCAATGTGCTCAGGCGCAATATATTGGGGAAATGTTGGGAAAGTAGTCTATGGAATATCTGAAAAAGAACTGCTCTCTATTACAGGTAACAATATTAATAATCCAACCTTGGATATGCCTTCAGTTAAGGTCTTTGAGGCAGGACAGAAGAACATTAAAGTAGCTTCTGCTGCCGGGGAAATCCATTTTCTGATATTAGAGCAGCATAAAAATTACTGGTAGTGACAGGTGAAAAATTGATTAATATTATTTTGTTTTAAAATATAAGACTAAAGATCTCTCAACATACTCGTTTGTAATTTTAATGAGTATGTTTTATTTTTTTAAAATGATAATCTAAAAAGAAGGAATTTTAAAAATAATCACGAAATATGTAATAATATTA
>JAGYMU010000102.1 GCA_018399995.1 Halanaerobiales bacterium
TAATATTAAAAGAAATAACAAAAGTATTATAAATATATTGAAAAACATTGACTTTGAAAAGTATGGCCCACTCTTAGCTTTGCTTGTATTATTTATCATTTCTTCTTTTGCGAGTCCATATTTTTTAAAGATGAGAAATTTAACAAATATTCTTAGACAGGTTTCATATACTGGTATTATTGCATTAGGAATGACCTTTGTTATAATATCCGCTGGTATTGATTTGTCAGTAGGTTCAATGACAGCTCTTGTAGGTGGAATAGTTATTTTGACGCTTAACTACTTTGGGGGAGGCTACTTTGCAATATTTATTGCAGTAGTTGTAGGGATGTTTTTTGGAATAATATTTGGTGCATTTAATGGTCTAATTATAACGAAATGGAATGTTGCACCCTTCATTGTTACACTGGGTACTATGTCTATATTTCGGTCTCTTACACTTTATATAAGTGGTGCCAGCGAATTTAGATCAACAAGTAGTCTTTTTCCACAGTTAGGAATGGGATATATATTAGGACTGCCAATTCCTGTATGGATATTACTTGGTCTAACTGTTCTTTATAGTGTTATATTAAATCACACAAAATATGGTAGATATGTTTGTGCAGTCGGTTCTAACGAAAAAGTTGCTAAATATTCTGCAATTAAAGTAAAAATGATAAGATTTTTTACATATGTAATAGTTGGATTTAATGTTGCTATAACTTCAGTCCTATTATCATCAAGGTTGAATTCAATAAGTTCTTCAGGGGCTGGAACTGGTTATGAGTTAGATGCAATAGCAGCAGTAATCATCGGTGGAACTACTATGTCGGGTGGAAGCGGATCAGTTGTTGGTACCCTAATTGGAGCTATAATTTTAGGTATTGTAAACAACATGTTAAATATGTTAGGGGTATCCCCTTACTTACAGGGTACTGTTAAAGGCTTGGTAATTATTGGAGCAGTGCTGATTCAACGGAAAAAAGATTAGAATCTAAATACTAAAACAAGGGGGGATAAAATTTAGAAGGTTTAGCTTTTATAAAAAAAGGAGGTTATATATTAAATGAAAAAATTAGCATTAACATTAGTTTTAATTATGGTCTTCGCTGTTGGTATTGCGTCTGCGTCTTTGGCTGCTGATGAAATTAGAATTGGTGTAACAATACCCTCTGCTGATCACGGTTGGACAGGTGGTATAGTATATTGGGCACAAGAAGCCATAGAAGATTGGGAAGCTGAGAATCCAAATCTGACATTTTTTTTAGAAACTGCTGATTCACCAGCAACTCAAGTAAGTGTAGTTGAAGATTTCATGGTAAAAGGAATTGATGCATTAGTTATATTAGCACATGACTCTGCCCCATTAACTCCTATTGTTAAACAGGCTGCAGAGGAAGGTATCTATATTGTATCTGTAGATAGAGGTTTAACTGAACCAGTATCTGATATCTATGTTGCTGGTGATAATCCGGGATTAGGTAGAGTTAGTGCAGAGTGGATGGCTTCTGAATTAAATGGCGAGGGTGATATTGTTGTATTAGAAGGTATTCCTTGTGTAATTAACTCACAGAGAGTTGATGCTTTTAATAAAGTAATGGAACAGTATCCAGATATTAATATATTGGATTCACAACCAGCTAATTGGTCAACTCAAAGAGGTCTAGAAATTATGGAAAATTATTTACAAAAATACGAAAAAATCGATGCTGTATGGGCACAAGATGATGATGTGCTCAAAGGTGTTTTACAGGCATATGAAGAGTCCGGAAGAGATGACATCAAACTCTTCTTAGGGGGAGCTGGATCTAAAGATATCATCAAAATGGTAATGGAAGGAGATCCATTAGTAAGAGCAGATGTAACATACCCACCTTCCATGATTGCAACTGGTGTTAGTATGGGTGTAAAAGCAATGTTAGGTGAAAAACTTGATGGATTTTATCAAAACGAGTTACCTTCTGAAATAATACTAAGAGCTGAATTAGTTACTGAAGAGAATGCAGAAGATTACTACTATCCTGAATCAGTTTTTTAATCTTATAAAATAAAAAGAGGGCACTTATTTTAAAATAAGTGCCCTATCCACATTTTTATTATATACAATACAGTTTAAAATATAAAATAGAATGTATAAAACTTAAAAAATTGTTGAAAAGGAGAGTTTATAATGTCAGAAATATTTCCAGAACTTCCTTATGTAAAGTATGAAGGTAATGAAACAAAAAATTTGTTGTCTTTTAAGTATTATAATCCAAAAGAAAAGATTAAAGGTCAGAGTATGGAAGAGATACTTAGGTTTTCTGTAGCTTATTGGCATAGTTTTTGTAATAATGGTAGTGATCCTTTTGGTGCGGGAACCTTAACAAAGCCGTGGGACGGTATAGAAGATCCATTAAAACATGCTCAAAAAAAAGCTGAAGGTGCTTTCGAATTCATGGATAAACTAGGAGTTAATTATTTTTGTTTTCATGATAGAGATATTGCACCTGCTGGTAAGTCTCTTAAAGAATCAAACCATAATTTAGATACTATAAAAGAAGTTGTGAAAAAATTAATGGAAGAAAAGAAGATTAAATTATTATGGGGAACGGCAAATCTTTTTGAACATCCTAGATATGCTAATGGTGCTGCTACTTCTAATAACTCTGAAGTATTTGCTTATGCAGCAGCTCAAGTTAAAAAAGCTTTAGAAGTAACTAACTATCTAGAAGGAAAAAACTATGTTTTTTGGGGTGGACGTGAAGGATATGAAACACTGTTAAATACCAATATGAGTTTAGAGCAAGATAATCTGGCTCGTTTTTTTTCAATGGCAGTTGATCATGCTGAAAAGATTGGCTTTAATGGACAGTTTTTAATTGAACCTAAACCCATGGAACCGACTAAACACCAATATGACTTTGATATAGCTAATGTTTTAAGTTTTTTAAGAAAGTATGACTTAGATGATTACTTTAAGGTTAATATTGAAGCAAACCATGCAACACTGGCTGGCCATACTTTCCAACATGAATTAAGGCTTGCACGTATTAATAATTCATTAGGTAGTATTGATATAAATCAAGGTGATCCACAACTGGGTTGGGATACAGATCAATTTCCTTCTAATATCTATATGACAACATTAGCAATGTATGAGATATTAAATAATGGTGGAATAAGTCCAGGCGGGCTAAACTTTGATGCTAAAGTAAGAAGATCTTCTATAGAACCTATTGATATAATGTATGGTCATATACTTGGTATGGATACCTATGCTAGAGGACTAAAAATAGCAAATGAATTAATAAAAGATAGAGCTTTAGAGAACTTTATTAAAGAACGATATAAAAGCTATGATAAAGGATTAGGTCTAAGAATAAAAGATGGTAAAGAAGATTTTGATTCATTAGAAAAATATGTTTTAGATCAATATACTGAAAACAAAAAAGATTCTGGCAGACAGGAAATGTTAGAATTAATCTTAAATCAATATATATTTGAAACTAGATAACTAAAAAAGGAAAGAAGGATTGTTATGTCTTATCTATTAGGTATCGATATTGGTACTAGTAATGTAAAAGTTTTAATAATATCTTCTAATGGAGAGTTAGTTGCTACTGAGGAAAAAACTTATCCTCTTTATTCTCCAAAGCAAGGTTGGTCTGAACAAGATCCTCACGATTGGTGGAGCTCTACAAAGGCTGCAATAAAAACTATTATATTGAAAAACAATATAAATCCTTCTGATATTTTTAGTTTAAGTCTTTCTGGACAGATGCATAGTTTGGTACTGTTAGATAAAAACAAAGAGATAATACGGCGAGCAATTTTATGGAATGACACTAGAACTTCCCAACAGTGTAAAGATATTTTGCAAAAAGTTGGTGGATTAAAAAAACTAATAAAGTTAGTTTTTAATCCTGTTTTAGAAGGATTTACAGCTCCTAAAATATTATGGATTAGAGATAATGAACCGGAGAACTATAAAAAAATAAAACATATATTACTACCTAAAGATTACATAAGATATAAGTTAACTAACGAAATAAAAAGTGAAGTATCAGATAATGCTGGAACTTTATTATTTGACGTAAAAAACAAAGAATGGTCAAAAGAGATGTTAAAGATTCTTAATATAGATAAAGAATTTTTACCAGAAGTTATTAAATCTACTGAGGTTGCTGGTTATATTACAAAAAAAGCAGCAAAAGATACTGGTTTAAAAGAAGGTACTTCAGTAATTGCTGGTGGTGCTGATAATGCATGTGGAGCTGTTGGAAGCGGTATAATTAAAAATGGAAGGATAATGATTAGTATTGGAACTTCTGGGGTTGTTCTAGCTCAGAGTAATGAAGCAGTTCCAGATTACAAAGGTAGAATACATCTTTTTAATCACGCGAATCCAGATAAGTATTATAATATGGGGGTAATGTTGTCTGCAGCAGGATCATTTAATTGGTTAATGAACAATATGTATGATAATAATTATGATATTCAAACATTAAATAAATTAGCAGCAGAATCTAAACCAGGCAGTGGGAAACTAATATTTTTACCATACTTAATTGGAGAACGTACTCCCCATGCTGATTCAAATGCCCGCGGAGTATTTTTTGGCATATCAAACAATCATAAGATTAATCATTTTGTGAGAGCTGTAATGGAAGGTGTAGTATTTGGCTTAAAAGATTCTTTAAATCTTATTAAAGAGAAAAGAGTAAATATAGATCAAATAAGAGTAATTGGTGGTGGAGCTAAAAGCAGATTATGGTGCCAAATTCTTGCAGATGTTATCAAAGAAGAAGTAGTCCTGATTAATTTTGAAGAAGGCCCTGCTTTTGGAGCTGCATTAATTGCCGGAGTGGGAGCAGGTATATTTTCAGGTTTTGAACAAGCTGAAAAAAATTTTATAAGGATTAAACAAAAAATCAGGCCTAATACTAATAACTATGATATTTATGATCATAATTATAGTATTTATACCGGGCTTTATAACAGCCTAAAAGAAGATTTTAAAGATAATATTTGAGGTTCTTCTCCAAATTAGTGGGTCAATTTATGATTATACATAAAATTATCTATAGTCATTTTCTTTAATTGATGTGCTTTTTAACAATAAAAGGATAATATAAATATCGTATAAAAAACCTATTTAATTAAGAGGATGGCCACTAATCAGTGTAGCAAACAAACTTCACATTTTTTACCCACGGAAATGGAGAAGATCCATATTTAATTAATGATCCCTTTGTGGATCATTTTTTTAATGAATAAATGAGAAAGAATCAT
>JAGYMU010000103.1 GCA_018399995.1 Halanaerobiales bacterium
GAAAATTATTAGCCATTTTACCTATCTACTGTAAAACTCGGGTGTAAAATACTTTATATAAAAACAGTTATTTATGATATATTATTAATAAGAAATATTTTAACTATTAAATAGCTGGATCAATTTTTGCTGTTAACTTTATGCAAAGATTTATAAATTAATAATTAATCGTAATGAAGTTCAGTCTAAGGATACCATCCATACTAATAATCATAACAAAAAGTGTGTTTGTAGGGATAATAATATAATCCTAGATATCTTTTTTTATGAGATGAACTAAAATAAAGAAATATTTTATCTAAGCAATATAAAAATTTAAACATAAATACTTTATATTTAAAAATTTTTAAATATATTATACGAGGAGCGTGTATTATGAAAAGAACATATATTATTGTAATTATTGTAATTCTGATTGCAGCAGGAGCTTTCTTTTATTATCAAAACCAGCAACAATCAAAACTAATCGATTATGTGGAGGTAAGGGAAAGAAATGTGATTGAATCATTGAGAGCTTCTGGGCTCGTTACTCCTAACAAAACCATCGAGTTAAGTTCAACTATAGCAGAAAATGTAGAATGTATTAACTATAAAGAAGGAGAAAGGATTAAAAAAGGACAAACTATACTTGCCTTTGATGATGACCTGGCTTTAGCAGAATATGAACAATCTCTGGCTCAGTTAAAAAGTGCTGAAGCATCTTTTGAACAAATCAAAGCAAGTATTAAAGAAGCTCAGGCCCAGATAAATCTTGCTCAAATTAGGTTGGAGAATGCTCAAAAACTTAATGATGAATCATTACAGGCTGAAATTCACCAGGCAGAACTGGAAATAAATAATGCCCTTAAAGAACTGAAGAGAAGAGAATATCTATATCAAAATAATGCAATTGAAGAAAAAAAAGTTGAAGAACAACAACATACAGTTGATATACTTCAGTCCAAAAAAGCTGTACTTGAACAGAAATTAGTAGAATTAAAGAAAAACAGAAATAATTTGGTTAAAGAAGCATCTGAAGAATTAAAAAGAGCTGAACTATCTTATCAGACATCACAAAAACAGTACCACGTAGCACAGGAAAACATAAACTCAGCCAGGGCGGTTCTTAATAGATCACAAGAACAACTAAATAGGTATATGATTAAAGCACCCCTGGATGGAATTGTCCTTGATAATTATGTAGAAGAAGGGGAATACATACAACCAGGTATGACCCTCTTTACTCTTGGTACTGAACAATTACAAATTATAATCAGTCCTGACGAAAAGGAATTAAACCAAATATCAATTGGCAAAAAAGGCTACGTATCACCTGATGCCTATCCAAATCAGAAATTTGAAGTGGAAATCTTTAAAATAGCTCCTAATATCGATGCCGACCGGGGTACAATCGATGTGTATTTAAAACCACTGGAAGGCAATGATGTTTTAATTCCAAATATGTCTGTTTCTGTCGAGATCATAAGTAAAGAACAAAAAAATATAAAATTGATTCCTAAAAACTATATTTTAGAAGATAATAAAACCAGTTATGTTTATGTATACGATAATGGTAATGCCCGTAGGCAGAATATTATAATCGAAAAAAATTATAACAATCAAGTTATTATTGATCAAGGTCTATCAACTGGAAATAAAGTTTTAAATCCAAATGGTATATCGGATGGTCAATCAGTGCTGATCGGGGAGTGATCTGAATGTGGTTCGAATTCAAAGTTGCCTGGCGGTTCTTAAAATCAAATAGGACGCAGACCCTATTAATTCTCTTAGGAATTATAGTAGGAGTTTCTGTTCAGATCTTTTTAGGTTCACTGATCAGTGGTTTACAGCAAGATTTGGTCGACCAGACTGTTGGTAGCTCTTCACATATAACCATATTGCCTAAAGATCAAATTCCTCGACCACTTGTTATACAGGAAGATAAATATTCCCGTATTGTCACCTTCAGTGGAAGTCAAAGTGGTATCAATCGCTGGCAGGAAATAGCGGAATATGTAAAAGGAATGGATCAAATAACTGCAGTTTCACCAACTATAGATGGCTCAGGCTTTGCAATTCGTGGTGATAAAAATATCCCTGTAGTGTTCAGAGGTATAGAAATTACCAAAGCAGACGGTATTTACAATATAAATGAAAATATTGTAAATGGAGAAGCTGACATCGGAGGAAATAATATTATTATTGGAACAGAAATGGCCAGAGAACTGGAATTAAATACCGGTGATACCTTAAAACTAAATACCTCAGAGGGAATCAGTGATAGATTTATCATCAGAGGGATATTTGATCTTGGCTCCAAAGAACTGAATAACAGCTGGGTATTTTTATCAAATAAAAGAGCTTCAACGCTCTTTAATTTTAGTGATAGGGTATCTAATATTGAAATTCAAATTGCAGATGTTTTTAGAGCTGATCAGATTGCAGATCAGATTATGGCACGTTTCAATAATATAAATGCTGAAAGTTGGCAGAGAAATAATGAACAGCTTTTAACTGCTTTACAGAGTCAAACCAGTTCCAGTTTAATTATTCAAATATTTGTTATTATAGCCGTCACACTAGGAATTGCAAGTGTACTGGCTGTTTCAGTAGTGCAAAAATCAAGGCAAATTGGCATATTAAAAGCTATGGGCACAAAAAAGAAAAGTGTCGGTATTATATTTTTAATCCAGGGTGCAATTCTTGGGTTAAGTGGTTCAATTTTAGGGGCCTTGAGTGGAATAGGTTTAAGCCAAGCCTTTGTAACATTTGCCCGTGGAGATTCAGGTGATCCTCTTTTTCCAATAACAATTGATCCAACCTTTATTTTAATATCAGTTGTCATTGCAACAGCTGCTGGCATGATAGCAGCATCAATACCTGCCCGAAATTCAGCAAAATTAAATCCAATTGAGGTGATTCATAATGCCTAATATTATAGAAACTAAAGACCTTATTAAGGTATATGGAACTGAAATCAAAAATGAAGTCTTACATGGTATTAATCTCGAAATTGACACAGGAGAATTTTCTTCTATTATCGGGCCATCTGGTTCTGGTAAATCAACTCTACTTAATTTACTGGGAGCCCTTGATAAACCGACAGATGGGGAGATCTATATAGCTGGAAACTATATCAATAAACTAGATGATGATCAGCTAGCCTTGTTTCGTAATAAAAATATTGGCTTCGTTTTTCAATTTCACCATTTACTGCCGGAGTTTAGCTCTGTGGAAAATGTTATAATTCCACACTGGATTAACAATAAAAATAATATAAAATCTAAAGAAAAATGGGCCATGAATTTACTTGATCTGGTTGGACTGAAAGGTTTTGAACACAAAATGGTCACAAAGTTATCCGGTGGTCAAAAACAGAGAGTAGCAATCGCACGTTCACTAATGAATAAACCTCAGTTAATATTTGCAGATGAACCTACCGGTAACTTAGATTCTGAAACTTCTACTAAAATATATAATCTACTTCGCGATATCAATGATGAATTAAATACCACATTTATTATAGTAACACATGATGAACACATAGCATCTAAAACTGACCGGGTTATTGAAATAATCGATGGTAATATTGCTAGGGATTATCTTAATGATCCAGAACATGAATTTGATAATTTTGAAGAAGTAGCTCCAGAACACTGTTTTTTGTGTGGCAGAAATGTAATCAAATAATTATTATATATTTTATATAGAAGGTCTAGCAGTAGCAGTGCTAGGCCTTTTTTTATTGTAAATTTTTTAAATTATCCTGTTAAACGAAAAACTTGCTAAATTATAAATTATGTTAAAATATAATAGAGTTTGACCAAACATAGAATTTTAAAAAACTGAGAACAACATTAAATAAAAAGTATTTATTTAATATTTAAAGATATTAAGGATTTGAGAAAAGGCAAGGTGAGGTAATAGATCTTTTTTTAAGTAAATATAAATTGAGAGTTATTGCTGATATTAATATCCTATTAAGATGATCAAAAATATAAGTGGAAATAGGATAAAAACCCTAAAAAATTGTATAGTTATCAGCCAGGAGACTGGACCTGCAATCTGAAAATTTATTTGTTTAATCAATACATAAAATATTTTTACTAAATTTCTGGTATAGTAAAAACAATATTAATGGTTCCAACACAAAAAGCATATAATATTTTCCAATTATAGATAAAACTAACTATGTTATTACTCTTATAAAAAGTTTGGATTTGTTCAATAAAAACACCTATAATCCTTGTTATATCAATAGTTATGTGATATAATATAGGTAGAATATATTAAAAAACGAGGTGTTTTTATGTGGTCTGAAAATAATTTCCAACAGTTGTCTTTTGACGATATATTATTAAATATGCCTGGATATCTTAAAGAGTTACTTAAAGATAGCTGGGCTCATATTTTTCAAAAAGTAATATTCCCTGCAATTGATGAAAAAAGGTTTTCTGTTCTTTACAGTGATAAACCATCAAGACCAAATTCCCCTGTTAATGTAATTATCGGGGCTTTGATCTTAAAAGAGATCTTTCAACTTTCTGACAAGGAACTTTTAGGTGCTATTTATTTTGATGACCGTTTTCAGTATGCACTACGTTTAACCAGTGAAGAAAAACCACCTATTTCTATAAATACTTTCAGTAATTTTAGAATACGGGTCTATGAATTTGAACAAGAAACCGGACGCGATCTCATAAAAGAAGAAGTAGAAAGTATTTCTAGTCTAGTTGCAGAAACCCTAAAGATTGATAACAAAAAAGTTAGAGTTGATTCTTTTATGGTTGCTTCTTCTTGTAGAAACTTATCCCGGTTGGAATTAATATATACAGTTAATAGACAAATTGTAAAAAAATTAAAACAAGAAAATGAAGATATTATACCTCACAGATTTCATCAATACCTAAAAGATGGTCATAAAAAAGATACTATCTATACAACACATGATAATGAAGCAGAGTCCAAATTAGAGTTTTTATTAAAACACTCTAAAACCCTTTATGATCTTGTTTTAAATAGCAATGTAGATATTTATGAATCTCAAGAATTTGAAAATTTAAAGAGACTGCTAAATGAACAGACTAAAGACAATAATGATGATAACTACACACCAAAAGAAAATAATGAGATAGAACCTGACAGTCTTCAAAACCCTTTCGATCCGGATGCCACTTACCGATTTAAATATGGTGATAATATCGGATACACTGGTAATGTAGTAGAAGTTTTTGATGGTAAAA
>JAGYMU010000104.1 GCA_018399995.1 Halanaerobiales bacterium
CAACATACTGTCGCGAACTAATGTATAAAAAGAAAAAGAACCCGGCCAATAATTAAGCTAGATGTTCAGCTATGAGCTCTTCAATCTCTTCCTGCAGCAGCTGATCGATCTTAGAACTGTGGTTTTCTTTTCTCTGTACAACTACTTTTTCAAGCTTTTGATGCCAGTCTTCTTATTTTCAAAAATAAAAAAACCCTTCTCAATAAGAGAAGAGCTCACAAATATCTTTAAGCATCTTTTCTTATCTTTCAGCACAACTGCTGCGGAAATTAGCACCTTCCCTAAAGGGGTTGCTGGGTTTCACCGGGTCCGTTCCCTCCACCACTCTTAATAAGATTTGTTACCTCATTTCTATCTTTGCTTTTTTATATTATAGCACAGCAGTGTGACACCATATTGTCATTCACTTATAAATATTTTTTAATTATGCAAAGTTTTCTTCTCTAAAAATCACTTTAGTCTTCTATTATAATATCTCAGCTTTCTCAACCTAACTATATCCTTAAAATGTTCACTTAAATCATGGTCAATAAATTTCTCTAGTTTTTGGTTTAGAGAACATTCTTTGCTTATCTCGTTATAATTAAAAAACTTCCTTCTGCTTAAGAATTTAACTGGATTGATGCGGGCTTCTCTCATAAAGCGTTTAAGTTCCCAATCCTGCCAGCCTTCATGCTTTTTATTATTCAGATCTTTTTGAAATCTGGGATTTTCTTTATAGAAGTTCATGAATGATATTCCAATTTCTTTTAGATCAGTTTTCATTTTCAGTTCTCCATCTTCGATTAATGCCTCAAGTACAGGCATCTTATACAATTTATTCATCCTGGTGTTCTCAAGCTCCAGCAGAAATTCCTCTGCAAAAGAATCAAGCCAGCCTTTTTCTGTGTCATTTAGTTCATCTAATTCGGCTAAAAATCTTAGATAACCCTTATCATGATATCTGCTGTTGAGGAATTTTTTTATATCTATATCACTACCCTGATAGATATCAAGCCGCATCGGTTTCCTGCCCAGCTCTTCTTTTAACCTGTAATATTCCGTTTTCATTCTTTCTTCCAGAGGATCATTTTTCTTCATTTCTTCAAATAGATTCAATAATTTGAAGTCAAAATTGACCTGGCATTCTGCAGGATACTCAAAATCTGCAGCATTTTTATGCCTTTTATATTCTGCTTCCATTGGGTTTTCTCCCGATAAAAGCATTGGAAGATAATGAGCTCTTTTATAATTGCCGATAAAATCCAGGACCCTCAGTTTTTCTTTGTTTTCCGCCTTCCGCAAACCCCTACCTAACTGCTGCAGAAAAACTACATAGGATTCGGTCGGCCTCAAAAACAAGACAGTGTCCAGTTTAGGAATGTCTACACCTTCATTAAATATATCAACCGTAAAGATAAGATCTATCTCATTTTTATTCAGCTTTGCAACCGCTTTATCTCTGTTCATAAAATAGCTGCCCTTGTCACTGGAGCTGTGTACTGAAACAGCCTTTATACCTTTTTCATTAAAATATTGCGCCATATATTTGGCATGTTCAATCGAAGCACAGAATCCCAGAGTTCTTTTACCGGCTAGATTTTGATAATTCTCCAGAATCAGATCAGCTCTTTTATGGGTAGAAAGTGCTTTTTCCAGTTCACTGCTTTTATATTTTCCATTCTGATACTTTATCTCATCATAATCCACCTCTGCATCATAGATGCCGTAATATTCAAAGGGAACCAGCAGATCTCTATTGATAGCTGTTCTTAAATCAATCTCATAAATTTTATTGTTGCTGCAGAGCTCAAAGATATCTTTATTATCCATCCTGTAAGGAGTGGCAGTTAAACCCAGCAGAAAATCAGGTTCAAAATAGTTAAGGACATTCAAATAGCTGTCTGCTGCGGCATGATGAAATTCATCTACAACTATGTAATCAAAATCATCTTTTTTAAAATAGTTTTCCAGATATTTTTCTTTATGTAGAGTCTGAATACTTGCAAAAACAGCTCTTCCTTCTTTGATCTTTTCCTCACCATTGAAAAATGAATATTCCAGTTCTGGCTCAATATTTTTATATGATTGAGCTGCCTGTTTTAATATTTCATCCCTGTGGGCCACAAATAATATTTTATCATAATTTATTGAATCAAAGGCAGCCAGATAGGTTTTACCAACCCCAGTGGCTGCTGCAACAATTCCCTCTTTATAACCTTCTTCTCTTGCCAACTTAAGTTCATATAGAGCTTCTATCTGAGCTCCTCTCGGTCTAGGCTTTTCTTCTATGTTTTTGTAATATTCTTTCTCTTTTTCTATGTATGATCTCTTATCTATTTCTCTGCTGATAGAAGGCTTTTTCCATTCAGCAGCATAGTTTTTTAAAATATGATCATCAATTTTGACAGAATGTTTTTGATAAAGATCATTAAAATCTTCCGTGAATTCAGCAAAAGCTTCCGGATCTCTGCTTTCTTCCAGCCTGTAATTCCATTCTATTCCAGAGTGAAGTGCAGTATAGGAAATATTTGAAGAACCTATGAAAAGTATACTCTGCTTAGGATTTTTGAAAAAATAGGCTTTAGGATGAAATGAGAGATCTTTCTCATAATTAAAAAACTTTAGTTCTGCCATCTCACCGAGATTATCCTTTAATAAATAGAGTGCTGATGGTTCTGTAATATTCAAATACTTTGAAGTCAGTATTTTAATATCAGCACCTTTAAGTGCCTGTTTTTTCAATGGTTTTACTAATAGATGGGCCCCAGACTCTCTCAAAAAAGAAACAATGATCTTTATTTCATCAGCTTTTTCGAGCTCTTTTATTAAGCTGTCATATAAAAAAGTATCTCTACCGGTAACAGCATTATTCATAATTACACCTGCTCAGTTGATTTATTTTTCAAACACTTTATCTAAAATCAGCTGCTTTTTAAAGCCGCCTCGTTCTTTTCTTTTTTTTAGCTGATATTCTTTTATTTCTTCTCTCTCAAAGTCAAAATAATCAATTACAGCATCTAAAACTTCAAATATATCTGCCATCTCCGCAATAGAAGGATCTTCTTTAAATTCTGCTAACTCTTCTTCAACCTTTAACAATAATTTATCCAGATATTCCTGGTCATCTGCCTTATGAATTTGATACTTTTTACCCGCATTTTCTATTATCTCCGGTATTTTATCCCTTATTAATTTATCGTAAAGTATTTCTTCGGCCACATTTATACCCCCTAAAAATTCTTATTTATGAGTATTCTTTATAGGCTTATATAATATTCTCTCTGCTTATTATATCAAATAAGAGTTTTAAATAAAATTGATATATAACTAGCCGGGGAAGTGCAGTTAATATAACCTCATAATTTAAACCTTCAGGTTAAATAAAATCTACAGTTAGCGAATATCTAAATTATAAAAATCTGTTCTTGAACCCCAGGTTCTAAATCCGGTAAAAGCATTTTCCAATTCTTCTGATTCATACTCTAGTGTACCAACCATTAAACCATCTATATAGACATCAACCTCTTTATCTTCAGCTGTTACCCTCCGTACCTCCATCTTTATCTCATGTTCATCGTGCCAGTAGTCTTCTTCAGTTTTATCACTGTTATTACTTAAATATTGACTTATGGATTCATCAAGATCTAATCTTTGATCTCCAGGCCCCTGCTCACTGCCGGTTATTCGTGGTCTGAGAATTACTTCTCCACCACCAAAAGCTTTATCAAACTGGAGTATAAAACCTGAGTCATTATTTGGATCATTCGATTCTAATTGTGTATCCAAAAATATCCCATATCCATTACTGTTTAAACTTGTCATTTTTGCATTACTGACAAGTGTGTATTCATCATTATTATTTTCCATAAATATTTTTGCCTCTCCACCATCAGTATATATGCTTTCTTCTCCTGCATTCCAACTACCTGTGCTGAGATCAAGAGCAGCTAAAAATGAATCATCATAATCAGCAAAATCATGTTCAAAAGCAGATGCCCAATAAATAATACCGTTTTCAAGTATAAGAATTTTATCTAATTTTTCAAAATAGTATCCAAATCGGTAATTCTGTGTATTATTATCTGGATTAGTATAATCATAATATTCTTCATTAGGACCTCTCAGCATATTCTCGCTGGCAAGTTCAAGTTTCTTTATCTTTTCAATATCTTCTGGATATTCATTATTTCCAAAGTATATAATTGTCATTGAGTTTCTCAAATTTCTAAATTCTTCTCTCACATTAGCAATCTTGGCTTTGTCTATTACTCCTGTCAATCTAGGTAGAAAAACTGCCGCAAGTATCGAAATCACGGATATAATTACTAATAGTTCAATTATTGTAAAACCTTTATTTTTTTTACGAAAATCATGTTTATTCATGAGTTGAACCTCCTCGTGACAAGCCCCCACAATGTTATCTTTTTTCTTTTATATATTAATCTAAAAATGTCACTTTTTTCCAATTCTTTTTTTCATTGTTTTATAATTTTCTTCATCTTTTTCAATTAATATAACGGTATAATCATCTATTAATCCTGCAGTTCCTGAACCTGCAAATGGGTCTAATACTATTCCACCTTTTGGAGTTACCATTTTGATAAGGTATTCCATAAGTGCGATAGGCTTGACTGTGCAATGTTTATTACCCCCAATGTTCTCACACCCTTTGTTCCTTTCCTTCTTACTTGCCTTTGCTTGGTAGATTATTGATTTGAAGTAACGAGATGCGTTGCCACCATTATCATCATACCCACCTCTTTCTTGTATTGTAGAATCATCTTTTGCTCCTTCACCTATTAATAATGGCTTTCCTTTTCCACCACTTTTACTTTTTGCTGTCTCAGGAAAACACTCTTTTACTTCTTCGCTGTTGTCGTGGATAAGGTTGGCAGGGAAGCGGCCGAGAGGGTCTGCTGATGCTAATCCTTTCTGGTCTGCTAAATTATTCCAAAATCCTTTTGCTGTTCTTTTTGTATGTTTTTCTGGTTCATTATGCACAACCCTACTCTCATCTATATTTATCCCACCTGTCCCCCATTTCAAAACATTCTCGGCTACTGTCTTTTCTGCTAAAGGTTTTCGTGCCATACAGATAGGTTCGTGATTAGGGGCAAAGTTTAGACTGCTTTCCTTTGATATAACACTCCCTTGAGCAGAATGAGTAAGGGT
>JAGYMU010000105.1 GCA_018399995.1 Halanaerobiales bacterium
TTATTAATTAATGAACCAACAAGAGGTATTGATGTTAATTCTAAAACTGAAATATATAAGTTTTTATTTAAATTAAATAAACAGGGCGTAGGAATTATTATGGTATCTTCAGAACTTCCTGAAATACTTTCCATTAGTGATCGGATTATAGTTATGTATGAAGGTGAAATTAATGGACGATTTACTCGTAAAGAAGCCAATCAGGAGAAAGTTCTAAAGGCTATGACCGGTAAAAAGGTTGATATAGCTGAAAGTGGGGTGGAAATTTAATAATGCTTCAGAATAAAAATGAAAATAATAAATTGTCATCATTATTAACAAAACATAAGGATCTAACTTCTTTGTATATGATTGTTTTAATCATAATCATAGGAGCTTCTATATTTATCCCTTCTTTTCGAAGTCAACAAAATATAACCAATCTTTTTAGTCAAATGGCCCCAATGGGACTTGTAGCTTTAGGACAAACTTTTGCAATTATTACTACAGGTATTGATCTTTCTGTTGGTTCAGTGATGAGTCTGGCAACTGTAATTACAGCTACTCAACTGGACCCTGCTAATCCGATCTCAGTTTTAATAGTTTATCCTTTGGTTTTAGGTGTTTCATTACTTATTGGTAGCTTCAATGGTTTTATAATTTCTAAATTTAATCTAGAACCTTTAATAGCTACTCTGGCTAGTGGAAGTATAATCAATGGTATTAGTCTTTTGATTTTATCTCATCCTGGTGGATTTTGTCCGAGAATGTTTACTAATTCCTGGCTAACTGAAATCGGTGGAATAGTACCCTTATCTATAATATATTTTTTCATATTAATTTTAGTTACTTACTTTGTTTTAAATCATACCCGTTTCGGCCGGCGAGTTTATGCTATTGGTGGAGATGAAGAAAAGGCTGAAATAGCCGGTATTAATGTTGATAAAGTAAAAATAAAAGTGTATATGGCCAGTTCTTTATTAGCAGGTATAGCCGGTCTGGCTCTAGCCGCTCGTATGAGATCAGGTGACCCTATAAGTGGTTCAACCTTTACCCTTTATTCAGTTGCTGCTGTTTTAGTAGGAGGAACTACTTTTAGTGGTGGTAAAGGAGGAGTTATAAGAACCTTTGCCGGTGTTTTAATTCTAAGTTTAGTTAGCATTATTTTAAACTTAATTGGAGTATCTCCTTTTTATCAAAATGTTATGACTGGTTTGATTATAATACTTGCTGTTATTAATAGTTCATTGAGAAAGGGTTAAGAGGTGATTTGAAGTGCATTTACCGTTAATAAATAAAACATTGAGTCGTAATGCAAAAGTCTTTACATCATTGATATTAGTTGTAGTTGTTTTATTTGCAATAAGTGGAATTTTTAATCCTCGTAGTCTTAGCCCAAGTCATATTTTGGGAGTAGTAAGACAGAGTGCTCCTCTTGGTATATCTGCTATGGGTCAATCAGCTGTTATTTTAACTGGTGGTATTGATCTCTCAGTAGGTGAAGTTATTACTATGACTAATATAATTTCAGCTGATATGATGAAAGGGCGGAATTCCAGAACAATACCGGTTATATTACTACTTTTAGTTATTGGAGCTTTGATAGGTGGAATGAATGGTTTTATGATTGCTACTACTAATATTCCGCCAATGGTTATGACTTTTGCAATGTCTTCTATGGTAAAAGGAGGCTATTTACTTTACAGTGGTGGTGCTCCTCGTGGTCGTGTTTCACCATTTTTGAGATATATTGGTACTCAGAGATTTTTAGGAATTCCAGTAACAGTAATAGTTTATACCATGTTAATTATAGCTGTTCTATATTATTTCCAGAAAACCAAATGGGGAAGATCAGCTTATTTCATTGGGAATAATCCGGTGGCAGCTGAATATGCCGGTATTCCTAAAACATATAGATTAATTATGATTTATGCCTTTAGTGCAATGATGGCTGTAATTACTGGTTTAATACTTTCCGGTTATATTGGAATTGGTACTTTTGATGTTGGTGGAGATTCTTATATGTTAAATTCAATAGCTTCTTCAGTTGTAGGAGGTAACACATTTAATGGTATCGGTAATGTTGGTGGAGCTACAATTGGTGCTTTAATTATTACTGTTATTGAAAGTATAATGACTTCTCTTGGAGTGGCTGAAACTGGTAAATTAGTTATGAGAGGTGTAATTATTATAACTATGGTTACTCTTTATATGGGATCTATTGATCTAGACAAAGTTAAGAAATTCTTTAGTAAAGAAGGAGGTCCAGTGAAGGATGCCCAGGGAAATTAATATTGATTTAGAAGGCAAAGTTTTGGTAGTTACTGGAGGTACAAAAGGTCTCGGTCGTGAAATAGCTTTAGGTGCTGCTAAAGAAAAGGCTAAGTTAGCTGTCTGTTCTCGCAGTGAAGATTTTTTAGAAAACTTAAAAAAAGATCTGGACTCAATTTATGATGATCAAAATGATTATTATTTAGATACAGTAGATATTAATGAAGTAAATATGTTAAAAAATTTTTCCAATAATATTGTTAAAGAATTAGGAGAACCAGATGTTTTGATTGCTAATGCAGGAGTTACTGATCAGAAACATCACAGTTTAGTAGATTTACCAGATGAAACATGGGAGAAGATAATTAATATTAATCTTAGTGGGACATTTTATACAATAAAAACTTTTTTACCACTTTTGGAAAAAACAAGAGGAAATCTAATAATCATGACTTCTCTTTTAGGACAAAAAGGTTATGGTAAAGCTAATGATGCTCCTTATTGTGCTTCTAAATTTGGTTTAGAAGGACTGGCTGAAGTAGCAGCTGACGAATATGAAGGAAAAGTTAATGTAAATACTATTTTCCCGGCTGAAAAAGTTAATACAAATTTCTTTTCTCATTTATCTAAAGAGGAAAGAGAAAAATTGAGTGACCCAGAGGTAATAGTTGAACCTACCTTATTTTTAGCTTCACTTCCTACAGGAAGTTTAACTGCTCATTCTTTAAATGCAAAGAAATGGCGTGAAGATTTAGCATATCAAAAAGATTTATTAAAAAAATCTAGAAAGGAGAATTAATTATGAAAAAAATACAGACTATTAATGGTTTAGTAGATGCTGAGGATCTTGGTTTTACTTATACTCATGAACATCTTATTTGTTATCCTCCAGCAGTAGCAATGAAAGATGATCCAGACTTTGAACTTCCTCATGAAGACAAAGCTATTGAGGAATTGAAAATGTTTAAAAAAGCAGGAGGTAATACTTTAGTAGAAGGGACAGCAATAGATTATGGAAGATCTCCTGAAGCTTTAAAAAGAATAGCCGATGCTGTAGATGTCAATATTGTCTTTTTGACTGGGTTTAATAAAGGTAGATTTTATCCAAACTGGGTAATAAAAGCTGAAATTGAGGAATTAAAAGAATTGATGGTTGATGAACTGAGAAATGGTGCAGATAATACCAATCTCAAACCAGGTTATATAAAATGTGGTAGCTGGTATAATGTTATTTTACCAGAAGAAGAAAAGGTAACTAGAGCTGCCGCCAGAGCACATAAGGAAACTGGTGCTCCTATCTGGGTTCATACAGAAGCAGGAACAATGGGATTAGAACAGCTATATATTCTGGAAGATGAAGGTGCTGACTTATCTAAGGTATGTATTGGTCACTCAGATAGAAATGCCGACCTCTGGTATCATAAAAAAATGGCTGAAAGAGGGGCATATGTTGGTTATGATGGACCAAGTAAAGTTAAATACTATCCTGATTCAGTAAGAGTTGAGTTGATTAAAGGAATGCTTGAAGCCGGTTATCGTGATCGTCTCTTGATTTCAGGAGATATGGGACGTAAATCTTATTTAAAATCTTATGGTGGAGGACCTGGTTTTGAGTATATTTTAAAGAAATTTATCCCTCGATTATTAGATGAAGGTTTAGATGAAGAAGATATAAAAGCAATCTGGAAAGAAAATCCAGCTGATTGGTTGAGTTTTAAATAAACTAATAAATGAGTGAGGTAGGTAGTTTATATGGTTAATGATCAATTCATGAAAATTTTAGAAGAAGAAAAAATCATTGGGATTTTAAGAGATTTTAGTCCTGATAAAACAAAAAAATTAATAGAAATTTATAGAGAGTTGGGGATTAAATTTATTGAAGTAACTTATAATTCTCCAGAAGCTCTCAAAATAGTAAAAGAATATTCTAAGAAAACGGATATCTATATAGGAGTAGGAACTGTAAAAAACAAGGAGGAGTTAGAAAAAGCTCTTGACAGTGGAGCCCAATTTATTGTAAGTCCAAATTACTCTTCTGAGGTAGTTAAATCTACTATACAAAGAGGAGTTCCTATTATCAGCGGAGCTTATACTCCTTCTGAAATTTATAATGCCTGGCAGGATGGGACAAATGCTGTTAAACTTTTCCCCGCTTCTATCCCTGGACCTGATTATTTAAAAAGTATCAGAGGTCCTATTCCTGAAGTGAAAATTGTACCAACTGGTGGTATTGATGAAAAGAACATCATTGACTTTTTAGAAGCCGGTGCCTTTGCTTTTGGAATTGGCGGAGGCTTAATTGATAAAGAAAGTGTTAAAAATGAGAATTGGGAAAAGCTGAAGGAAAAAGTGAAAAAGCTAATGAGAAAACTTTCTTAAAAACTCCCTATTTTCTCCCTGTGTAGAGTAAAATCTATAAATGATACAGGGGACGGCAGACTGTGAGGGCGAGCCAGGGGACTGTCCCCTGGCTCGTTTAATAACGGACTTACCGCTCCAATATAAATATATAATAATGACTAAAAAAAGTCAAGCATTGTTATATTTCCATTAGTAGGATATATATTGTTGAACCTCGGCAATTTTGATTTTTCAGTAGAGTAGGGGAAGGCAGACAAGAATTTACCTATTGTTCATATAGAAAAACGAAAAAACCTCCAAAGTAAATTGGAGGTTTTTAATACTCTTTATACTTCTAGTATATGAGTAACTATCACCGGAAAAACCGGTTCAATTAAATATTAGCATGATGTAGATTTTTTATCAATATTGAAC
>JAGYMU010000106.1 GCA_018399995.1 Halanaerobiales bacterium
TTTTTGGCGATGTCTACACCTATAATGACTGTATTTGGGGTGATGGCTCCCAGTTTCGAGAAAAAATGTTTTTTCATTATTCGATAACCTCCAGTTATTTTGTGGTTTTTGTGCGTTTTAGGTTACACACACATTTACCACAATGATAACTGGGGGTTATTTATTTTTCAAAGAGCATTTTCATGTATTACAGAATGCTTTCCTCCCTATTTTTCAATCTTTATAAACATCCCATTTAATAGTTTAAGATATTCGTCTTTTTCTAATAAAGGTGTATAACCTTCTTTAATATTATATGCTATCTGTCCTTGATCATATAATAGATCAACAAGAGTAAAAGCCAGAGCTTTAGCAGGTAAAATATATGCTATATCAGGATCTTCTACTTTAAAATCCCTTGTATGGAGATCCCCTCTGACACCACCAAAAAAGGGATGAATAACAGGCATTAAATGAGAGATATCTCCTAAATCAAATGAACCTTTAAAAAAAGTGTTTGATTTTATCTCATCTTCTGCTAATAAACCATTAAGATTATCTCTTAAAACCTCATCAAAAGAGGAACAATTGTACAGGGGTAAATAGCCAGGAAACTCATTTATAATTACCTTAGCACCAACTGCTGCAGCCCCTGCTATTAAAGCCCTATTTGTTTTAAAATTAGCTTCTTTTATTGCTTCTATACTCTTTGCCCTGACATAGGTCTCCATTCTAACATCTGCAGGCACAACATTTACTACATCTCCCCCTTTAGTTATAATAGGGTGGACTCTAACTTTATCATCATCTGAAAAGGTCTCCCGTTGAGCATGTATATTCATTAAAGCAAGCATAGCAGCATTTAGAGCATTAACCCCTTTTTCTGGAGCTGCTCCGGAATGAGATTCCTTACCTATAAACTGTATTTTCTTTCCCAAAAAGCCATTACCCTGTGGACCAATTAAAATCTTTTTTCCTTCCCTAGACAGATCAAGGGCATGCATCATCATTGTTAGATCAACATCATCAAAATAGCCCCTCTTTACAAGTTCTTGTTTGCCTCCTAGGAATGAAATCTCACCATTATCAATCAAAGAGGACCTGTATTCAATCTCAAGATACTCTTCAGCAGGTACTGCCATAAAATGTATTTCTCCTGCCAATTCAGCAAGTACATCAGTATCAATTATTCCAAAAGCCACACCCAACATAGCTGCTATCTGGGCATTATGCCCACAGGCATGAACAGCACCTGTAACAGGGTCAGCAGCCGGATGTTCTTTACAAATCAATGCATCCAGTTCACCCAATACGGCAACAGTTGGTCCTTTTTTATTACCATTTATTATTCCTCTACATCCTGTTATAGCAATATTCTTTTCAACCTTCATCCCTAGCTCTTTCATTATATTTGCTACATAGTCAGTAGTCCTCTGCTCTTTATACCCCAATTCAGGATGATTGAAGATATCCTCTCCAATAGAAATAATTTCTTCCCTTTTCCCTTCAATCCTATCATTAATATATTCCTTTAATTCTTCTTTTTCCATGATATATATACCTCCCTTGCAATCCTAATCAATTAAGGCCCATCAAAAAGAATGCCGCTCTCATTATTAGCACAAACAAAAAATAAGAGCCTATTTCAAATTAAGCACAAATAGGAAACGGCATTTAATAAACTAAAAGCACCTTATTAAATTAAACCCTGTATCTTTAATACTATTTGAGCAATTACCGCGGAGCCGAAGAATGTTCCAAGGAATACAAAGATTGATACTATTACTATCTTCCAGCTTAGTTTTTTTAGTATCTGGAGTTTATTCCCTACAGAAATACCCGCGAAAGCAAGTATGGGTGTGGTTGTGCCTAGAAAGTTTACATTATTTGTTATTCCTAGATACCATTCTGCAGTAGGCATAAAAGGCATACTTAGAATGAATGATATCATAGTAGCCCATGCAAAAGCAGGGAATTTAATGTTAGGGAATGCTGCTTTTATTATTAAAGATATTTGAGCAACTATTATTACTAAGATTATGCCTGGTATAGCTTTTATTATTCCAATTCCGTATCCAATTCTTTGACCTATTAATATCATAATACCGACTATTATTAAAATTTTTAATTGCTCTAGTATCTTACTCATTTTAACATTACTCATCTTTTTCCCCTCCTTTTTTCCCTATTTTTGGTTCTAAAATATCATATAGTTTGTTGACAAGTGGTAATGATACGAAAATTACCATATATAATCCTGTTACACCTGTAAGCATATTACTTGTTGCTGCATAAGCAAGTACAGTATCTGATAATGCTGGATCAACTGCTGCTGCTAACGAAGAAGAAGCCGCGGTCATCATACTTCCACTTCCCATACCCCCTGCCATTGCTAAAGCTAATGGGTGAAGTCCAGTTGATAGTGATAATGAACCTAAAATCCCGTAAAAAATTGTTCCGAAAACTGTACCCATTAAGTATGTTCCAAGTGTACCCGTACCTTCAGGAGAATCTAAACCGTATTTTTCTCCCATAATACCTAGAGTAGGCTCACGACATATACTAACACTTGCACCAACAGCCTCTCTCTTTAATCCGAGAAGTAATGCTACCGGTAGTGCTACAAAGATAGTCGCTACATTTCCAAATTCTTGAAGTAAGAATGCTGGTCCTGCTCTTACTATTTCCACAACATTAGGACCTACAAGGTTACCGTATTTTACTCCTAATGGTAGTAATGCAATCATTACTGCTGTACCGGCAAATTCAATTTCATCATCACCGATTACTTTTTTCAATAGTGGAATTACTCTGCCTAATAAATCCGGCACAATCAACATACCCATTACTACTGCATAAAGCATAGGCAAAAGCGTTATAGTTCCTATTCCTACCGAAAATCTTCTAGTCCCGATTAATTCAGCAATTATTACAATTATTGTTACCATAATACTTGAATTAATCAGAGCTTTGGTAATACCCTTGTTGCCGCTCATTTTTATTCCTCCTTTATTAATTTTTTTATATTAACTTTATCTTTATGATTAGGGTTATTTAAGATAAAGCTATATAGTTGATAATTCAACAAGTGCTCCTAATAAAACATCTGCTCCTACTTTAATATCTTCATAGTTAGTAAGTTCTTCCGGACAATGGCTTCTACCCTTAATACTTGGAACAAATATCATTCCAACGTCTGCAACTCTACTCATAAGACATGCATCGTGAAGTGCGCCACTGTTCATTATTTTGTATTTAATGTTTTGATCTTCTGCTGATTGTTCTAGAATAGTTATTACTTTATTTGAGAAAATTACCGGTTCTGTTTCTGATAGTTCTTTAGTTTTGTATTCAAGATTTAATTTATCGCATACGACTTCTACATTTTTTTCTACTTCTTTCTTTACAATTTCTATGCCCTTTTTATCTGTATCTCTAATTTCTAAAACAAATACTACTCTTCCCGGTATAACATTTGGTATATTTGGAAAGCAGTCAATTTTACCAACTGTAGCAACCGTAGATTCAAAAGCTTTTTCTGTAGTTATTTCATCTACCTTTGATATAATCTTTGAAGCTCCCACCACAGCATCCCTTCTAAATTTCATAGGGGTAGCTCCGGCATGGTTGCTGTCTCCAAGAATTTCAATTTCTATCCATTTTCTTCCAGCCGCTGCCTTTACTATACCTACTGGTATCTTAAGTTCATCAAGAACTACACTTTGTTCAATATGCAGTTCTATCATTGCTTTTATATCTCCTTTTTTTACCATGTAGTTCTCCATATTATCAGGGTTTAAACCAAATTTTTTTGCAGCTTCATACATGGATACTCCGTCTGAATTTATCTGATTTTTCAAATCTTCTACAGAGTATGCTCCAGTCATAATCCTGCTTCCACCAAGAGGAAAGTTAAAATTTGGTCCTTCTTCCTCCACAAACACTACTATTTCTACAGAATGGTCAGGAGTAAAGTTATTTTCTTTCATAACTCTTAAAGCTTCAAGAGCTGATATTACTCCAGCTACTCCATCAAAATTGCCTCCATGCTCTACTGTATCAATATGAGACCCGGCCATTATGGAAGGAAGTAAAGGGTTTTTACCCTCCATTTTTCCTCTTATATTTCCAATAGGATCTACAGTTGTGTGAAGTCCAAGTTTTTTCATTTCTTCTGTCAAGTATTTTCTTACTTTTTTATCTTCTTCTGTATAACTAAATCTTGTAGTGCCATCTCCCGGAGTTGAGTTAAATTTACTTATATATTCTATGTCTCTTTTTATTCTTTCAAGGTTGGTTTTCATATTATCCCTCATTTAAATAATCAAAAGCTGATTGAGCATATGCACCGGCTCCTACCCAAAGTGCTTTTCCATCAATATTAAAGTTTTGTGAATGCCATTCATTTACTATACCTTTTTCTTCATTTCTAACACCTAAAGGGATGCAAATGGGGTTGATGCAAATGGGGTCAGGTCTTGAAATATCACTTTTTTTTAGTTTTTCAATTATAGATCCCCATTCATTGATTATAACTCTCCCTCTGATATTCATTATTAACTAAATCTAATCAAATATCAAATATTGTTTATTAATCTTTTTAATAAATGTTTCAATGTATTTCAGGCAAAAAAATAGAGGGTAAAAATCCTACGATACTTAGTGTGACCTTTGTGGGATTTTTAGGGCTTGGTTTATATCATACTTTCTGTCATCTGGATATCCGCTACAATTACACCAGGTGGGAAGGCTAAAATGGATATCGAATATATACTGAAATTGGTTGCCAATAACGGTTTTTCCCTGGTTTTATCGATTTACTTGGTTATCAAGCTGGAGTATTTTATTAATGAACTGGTCAAAAACCAGAAGGAATTTTCCCGGAATGTTACTTCAGAAATAAAGG
>JAGYMU010000107.1 GCA_018399995.1 Halanaerobiales bacterium
AATGAAACTGAGATCTTTAACCTTTATGGAGAAAGACAAATAATTGAAAGTGTATTTGATACATCAAAAAACGGTCTTGGTCTCGATGTTTTAAAGTGCAGGAAATTTGCTGGTATATCATCATCGATTATTTTAACCTTTATCTCACATAATCTTTTGTGTTTATTTAAAAAGGATGTACTATCAGATCTTGGTCTTGAGAATCTGGGGATAAAGGAAATAGTAAAAAGACTTATGAATATACCCGCAAAAGTTAAGAAGGACGGTAATATATTGAAGCTAATTTTTCCTGATAATCATCCATATACAAAAGGATTCAAGGATACTGATGTTGGATAAATGTATATCATGAATTTCGTGCAAAAGTTAAGTAATAATTTTGGGAAGATATAAAAATAAAGACTGAAGTTGATAATGATTAAAATAAAAGAAAAAACAAAGGTATCTAAAAGAGAAAACCATGAGCCAATTATAAAAAGCTTAAGAAATGATTCTAATACTTATTATATTTGTTAATAAATTTATGTTACAATTACAGTATATATTGAATATTAACTTTGATTTTAATAAGAAAGGGGGAGAGATTATGAGCCAAAGATTAATAAGTATGAATCTACCCGAGGATGTTCTTTATGAGATAGACGCTCTACACCCACAAGGTCAAGCAATTGAAGGAAAATTAAAACTCAATCTTGCTATAGGCTTATTCGTTTCTAAAGATATTAGCCTTGGTAAAGCATCTGAGCTAGCTGAAAAGCCGTTATCAGAGTTTGTATCCATACTTAACCATTTAAATCTCCCTGCAGTTGAATATACTGATGAAATGTATGATGATGATATGAAATTTAAAAACAGCTATAAAAACAAGAGAACTAAATCATGAACATAATTTGCAATTCAAGCCCTTTGATATTCTTGTCTAAAATAGATAAGTTGGATATTATTTTTCAACTGAATGACTTCCTATCTTAATTGAGCGCTTGCATCTCTATTGAACTTTTGGACGATATGTGTATACAACCCCATATTAGTAATCGAGTTTGCGGTTAATCGTAACTACCCTAGGATTACCCCTATATGGGCTGAAAGCACATAGGTATCAGGATCGGATTTCATGCTAAGAGGTTGCGATAGGGGTTCCCCTTCACCAATTGTTCATTCTTATACTGTTTATTTTTTAGCACTCATAACTTTTAATTTTGAATGTGAAGCTCGCTCTTTAATACTTTTAATATATTCTTCTCTGGACATATTTTTGGTTTCCTCATAATTTCTCTCTCTTATTTCATGTATTTCCTTCATAGCCTTAGATTCCGTCATTTCAATCACCTTCCTCTTCAATTATAATTTCAGGTGTGATAATCTCAATTTCACCATATCCCATAAATCTGTTAATCCCATTAACACCGATTATTGTCTTTAGCTTTACTATATGTTTAAAATTCCATGATACTATAGCAGTACAGCCTATTACAGAAGCAGCAGCTACATGGGTTGCGTCATCCATATATTTGCCTGAAAAAACTCCTTCGCTAACATACTTCTCTGCTAATACAACCATTTCATCACTGATTTCTATAACCTCCAAAGGAGCCTCATCCATCTTTTGCTTTAAAAATAATTTCTTCGGTTCGAGACACTCTTCTATTTCAGCAGCAACCAAATCTGAAATAGAAACGACATATTCTCCCTGCTCAATACAATCCCAAAATTCAAGAGTCTTTGCCATCTTCTCAGGTATATCATCTGCTTGCAATTTGAAAAAGTTAAAAGTTTTGAGACCCTAGAAAAGAAAAGCTCCAATAACATTTCTACCAAAGCCTTCATTGGAGCTGATGAGGAAAATCGAACTCCTTACCCCTTCCTTACCACAGGGGACACCGAGACACATGTAAAAAGTGTTGTGTTTTGTAAATAAATATCATTTATACAATTTATATGTTTTTTTCATTCCCTTTTTAGTTTAACATAGTTTTTAGCAATGAAATTAATAACTACTCTAACTATTTTCTTGTACTTTTCTATTCTTCTTTGATTATATAGTCATCACTTTGCTATCTAGAGTTTTTTTGATTCGTCAAACTTAAAAATATAACTTTTAGGATATGTGTGAGTCTATATGTGTTAATCCCTTTTTGCATTCACTACATATCCTCTTTACCTTAAATATTGAAATATTTTCAGTGCTAGATCAGAAAAAACATCCACAAAGTGAAGTTTAGCAGCAGTAATCGTAGAAAATTCATAATAAACAAACTTATGCTTTTCCCCTTTTTTTTTGTAATTCAGACCCACTCCAAACTAAACTCTATCAATCCAATCATCGGTTTGTACCCTGCTTTTCAGCCTGAACTTCTTTTCTAACTTCCTTGACTAAGTTTACAACATCGTCTTCTGTTTCAATGCCTAGTCTGTCAGCTTCTCCCTCAAATGACTCTTGAATCTTTTTTAGAGCTATCATTGCTGAATTTGCGATAATCATATTGCCGTCTTTTTCAATAAATACTACCTTATCGCCTTCTTTTAGGTTAAGTTTTTTTCTGATGTTTATTGGGATAGTCACTTGTCCTTTAGACATTACTTTTGCTAAATCCATTATTTCACCCCCTACTTTTCCTACTTTTATTATATGCTCAAAACTATTTTTTATCAACTCTTTTTAAGCTTAAAGAACAAGTTATATGAACCATTTATGATAATGTCCTATTAAACAGGATGAGAAAATGTCCTAAAACAAAAAAACATTTTTTTTGTTTTACAGGGTTAATCCTTTTATCAAAAAATGAAATTAGCAATACGTTGTTATAATATAAAATACAGAAAATAAAAATTTGGGGTTATATAAGCAATAAAAAATTTATTCAATTGAATTTAAAGCTATATTGATAGTTGTACATCTTGTACAGTCTATACAAGCATGTTATAATTATCAAGAAAGGAGTTGATAATATGGCTACGGTAAATTTAGTTTACGGTGCATCAGAAACACGTTCAAAGATTTCTGAGATCCAACGTACTGTTAAGAGTGGACTAATCCCAAAAGTTGTAAATAAGAATACCCATGACATCAGCTATATGGTTAACCAGAAGATTATTGAGAGCCTGCTTAAGCGAATTGAAGTCAACATAGTAATTAAGTTTGATGAAGATATGAAAAGATATACAGCATTTAATGAGCTAGTTCCACAGATATACGGGGAAGGAAATACAGAGATGGAGGCAATAGATCAGATGGTATTAGAAGCCAAATCATTTACTGAGGACTATGCGGAGAATATTGAGTTGTTTTCAGGTATTTTAGATGGAGTACAGCAGTTCTTTGTTAACAATATCTTACTTAATATTGATGATGATACTAAAATACGGGAGATTTTGAAAGTTGTCTGATTCAGTTACCCAAGGTCAATTTAAGAAATTTCTCAAAAGAAATCACTTTACCCCCAAAGGTAAAAAGCAAAACCGATATGTTGGCATCTTAACTGGTAATTCCCGTATTATTACATTTCATTACCACAAGGATAACGACATTATTCCTTCCGGTACTCTTTGTGCTATTGCTAGACAACTAAATATGACCAAGCAGGAACTGATTGATAAAGTAAAAGATCGTTAAATCCTATATATAGTAAATAAATGCATAATAGAATATTGAAAAAGCATGGAGTTATTTATTCATGCTTTTTGTGTTTGCGTTATTAGTTACGGAAACTCAAGAAATTGCATCTTGATGAAAAGAACTTAATACTGTATAGTTAGCTGTGAACACAAAAAGCTATATTAATCAAAGATTTTGACAAAACAATCAAAATGTAGTATAACTAATGCATATTAAAAGTAATGTTCGCATAAAATATTGATGATCATACTCCGGAGACCTACGGGCCCGGGGTTTTTATTTTGGGTGATAATATGGATAAATTATTTTCAACCCCATCAATTGATGCATACCCTTCTAAATCATTACTCTTTAATAAAAGAAATTTACCATAATCCAGGCCATGATTTTCCCAACGAGAGCTACTATCTGGTGCTTCTATTGGTATGAAGTTTACTCTACATTTTGAATGTAGGGGGATACAAACAATAAATGGAGTCGAATCAATTAAAATAGTCGATGTGTATCCATTATATTCGTATCTCGTATTTAATTCTTCTAAAAATTCTTCTTGAAATTTAACTATTGTGGCAGTCTCCTAAAACAAATAAAAGCACTTCTAGTCAGAAGTGCTTTTATACCTTTTCTTAATAATAGAGTTTTTTTGTCAGGGTGTACTCTATAAAGAGCTACTTCCTTCTGAGATCATCTATTAACTCAGTATAATAAGGTATTGTTTTTTTATATATATTTTATATGCTATATTGATACTTTATTCAACCGATTACTTTACTTTTGTTAATAAATTTTTCGTTGAACTCAATTGAATAGTGAGTGAAATTAACAAACAAGCATTGACGTACTTAAACAAGTACTATATAATTTAATTAGTAATAAAATAGGAGGGATTTTAAATGGCTGAAACTACTTTAAATCCAAGTAATGCAAGAAAAAAATTCTATCAACTTTTAAAAGATATTAATAAAGAACATAAAGAGATTCAAATAATCAGTGAGGTCACTGGAAATAATGCAGTATTGATTAGTTTAGAAGATTGGCAATCAATCAAAGAGACTTTGTTGCTTGAACAAACAGGAGTACTTGATAAAGTTAGAAAACGTGAAAAAGATGATAGTGGTTTTACAAATATTGATGAAATAGATTGGGATAAAATTTAATGAATTCCTATAAAGTATT
>JAGYMU010000108.1 GCA_018399995.1 Halanaerobiales bacterium
TAGAATACGATATTTTTATTTATTATCTAGGTGAAAATCAACTTCAAATTAGTATTTTTAATGGTTCAAGTACAACTACGGAAATTTTAGAAAACGTAACTTACAATCCAGATGATTTAATACTTGGCGGAGTGTTTATGGAAGTAAAACGTTGGTCTGTAGGAAATGTTTCAGGAGGTTTACTTGATAGAATAATTCAAATTGATGATTTTGTTAATTTAACACCTACTATAGGAGATTCCTCCTTAATTGACACTACAAATGCAAAGTTTGCACTTAAAAAAGGTGATTTAGGAACAATTATATTAGGTTTTAGTATACCAAATCCAACCACTAACCAATTTACGTTTGGAAACGGACTCAATTATCAACAATTCGAAATTGATATGACAGCTTTCGTTACAGATAGTGTTTTTGTTGGGAACGATGTTAAATACTTTTTAGATGAACATAGAATTTTTCCAATATATCGTGATGAACCGTTTGCTAGCGAAACAGACGCATCTCAAGTTGTTGGTCAACAAATGACAAAACATACTGCAGTTCAAAGTGTGTTATCTCGTGAATATTCACTTTATTTTAAACAAGAAGACGATTTAATCGATTTAGCAAAAAAGATCACTAGTTTAACACCAAATCCTAACGAAAAATTCACATTAAGAGTTGAGTATCCTATGTTTGAAAGAACATATGATGTTATTGTTACTCAAGGAGCATTAGGTATTACCAATAATTCACCAATAAGTATATCTTTCAAATTAGACTTAGCTTCTACCGCTATTTAGTAAGGATGTGATGTAAAATGGCGAGTGCAAATACTTTAGTACACGAATTTAGAGTTGTACCACAAGAAGTAACTGTTGAATCCCAAAAATCTGACGGTAAAAAATTAAATAAAGGTACAGGTCGTGGTGCTAATTATAGAAGCATACACGAAATTAACTTTACATCTGTTGCTAAGCTTGGTTTAGGTCTTAGACAAGTTCGAATGGCTAATGAATTGGTTGGTAATTATTCTGGTGATCGATTAACTCAAAGACAAGTTCAAACAGCTTTAACGTTTGCTCAATATGGTGTTGGTATTGCCGTAGCTGGTCCGATTGGTGTGGCTTATGCTGCGGGTGATTTAGCATATAGAGGTATCAACTATCAAATAAAAAGAACAAGAGAAAACCAAGTTTCTTCTTTTATAAAAGATTTATCTGGTAACAATGCTAGAAATCATTCTAGAACTTCAGGATTAAAAATATGATTAAAGTATTTTTAAACAATGTAGAGATTAGTCAAAGGGTAGAAGTTGATTTATCTTTTGTAGAAAAGCTTGATATGGAGTTAGACGAGGCTTTTCTTTTAATAAGCCATACAGATAGACCCACTCCTTATGATATGTTTTCAAATATAGACATATACGAAGACAATACATTATTGTTTAGTGGTAAAATAAGTAATGATGATGTTTCTTTGTCTAGTTACTCTGATTTACTTTATAACCATAACGTATCAGTTATAGAACACACTAAAATATTAGAAAAATATATAGTCACAGGAAAAACGTTTACTCAACCAATAGACGACGCCACAATTCCTTTTTATACACTTTATGATGTTTTAGATATTTTATCAAAAACCACAGTATTAAAACTTTTTGGTGAAGAGGAATTAAACAAACCTTATGAAATACCAAACGATTTAAAAGATGAATTAGAAACAATAATTTCTCCGGAATTTACATTTAAAGATGTAACTTTAAGACAAGCGGTTAATGAAGTTTTTTCTTATTTGGATGGCATTGCAAGGTTAGATAAAGACGGCAATTTGCTTATAGAAAGATTTAATGATTTAAAAAACGAAGTAGAATTTTTAACCGAAAACTATAAAACCAAACAAAACATACAAAATTATTCTACTATAATGTCAAGTGATTTAATTAACTCTGTAAATACTGGAATTGGTTTTTCAGAGTACAACTCAGAATATTATCCCGGAAAAACATTGTGGACAACACTTAGATCAAACGAATTAACACAATTTGATTTTTTGAGTTCATTTATACCAACTCCCAAGCCGATTTATAAAGTTGAAGAGGTTTGGACAGAAATTGACCTGTTTGTTGAAAAAATAGATGACGGTTTACGAACTACAGAAATTGACAATGCTAGATATTCAGTTGATTTTTCATCAAACGTTGTTGAAAAAAACCTTTATGAAACCTTACCAGAAGAAGAATACTCAGAAAACTTTCAACTTACCAAAAGAAACACGGTATATTATCAATATGGTAACAAAAATATAGGAATATCTGAAACTTTTGGCGTATTTGACTTAAACCTTGTTATAGAAAGAGCAATCACTAATGGTACGGTGGAATTTTTAATTAAACAAGGTATTTTACCATCCGGTGGAACCTGGTTTCCTGATCTCGCAAGATACTACGAAGACGAAACAGGTGTTGTACAATACAATGTTCAAGTAACTTTTAATGGTAGTTTAACTAGTGGTGCATCAACAGAAAGATGGGATAACTTATTTAGAGTTAAATACGTTCCTATATTACCCTCTATTCGTTACGAGGTTGTCCGTGACGACATTTCAGAAGTTTTTATTGATACTAAGTCTATCGCAAATCAAAAGCTCCGCATCGTCGACTTAGAGCGTTTTACAAATAACATGAAAGGTCGAATAAACCAACTTGGAAATAGCGACCTTATATTATCACATAAAGTTTCTAATATAAATCAAACCTTTAACGTCGGTGACTTTACACCCACTAATTTTATTATAACAAAAAAAGAAGTTATAATTCAACGTGACCATTACATTGTAAATTATGAATTAAATAAAAATTTTAATAAAATGTCGCAGTTTATGGGGATTGACCAAGAAATACGACAATACGAAATTTCTGAAAGAGGTAGAACTCTTGATAGAGATTTAAACTTTAATCAATATGTAGAGGTTTACGCAGATAATGAAGGAACAAGCAATAACGGTAACACCATTCTTGAAAGTTCAAGCGACTTACTTAAAACATTAGATTCTTCTTATAATGGAGAGAATTATGTTAAATACGGTGTGTTTACATCTCCTCAAACAGTGAATGATGTCGGAAACCAAATTCCTATTGTTTTGTCTGTATATAAAGTTTCGGGTGGTAACGCATTTGGGTTTTATACTGATTTTGTAGACAACGTTTCTGCAGGTAACAGATTATCTTTGGGCGATGATGATTGGTTTAATTTTGCTGTAGAAAGAAGATACAATGTGCCTTTTAGATATACAAATGATTTTGGTAGATTTGAAAGCATGTCAATTAGTTTACATGATGGATCTTCGCTTCCAGAAACAACTTATGAAGCAGAGGTTTCTGCAGGTAACAGTTTGCCTGAATTTTCCAAAAACTTTACTTCTCAATTATTAAACGGAAGTTTTTATGTTCAAAAAGATAATAGAGAACGAATAAAATTAACTATGTTATATCATGTTTTATCTAAAAATTTAGATGATGTTGTTATTGGTGAAAGATTTGTAACAAACAATTCTTATTTTATAGAAAGTGCTAATAATATAGAATTAAGGATTTGGAATGACAGAAAATTTATTGTTCGTGATAAAAATCAAAAATTAACAGGTGAAGAAATAAAAATAACCAATCCGTCTTTAACGTTTGATTATACAGAAAATTATTTTGAAGTACCAAATGACGTTGTAGGTTATGACGCTTGGGCATTGACTGATAGTGATGGTTATCCTTTTATAATGGTAAACAGCGATCAAAAAAGAGTTGTGTTTGAATTTAATAAAAATCGTGGAGAAGTAGATTACGGTGGAGAAGTAGAACCGGAAAGATTAGAAAGACCTACTGTAATTAGTTCTTCCGCAAATTCTAATAGTGTAACTTTTAGTTTTGGAAATCCCAATGATGAAGATGTAACTATTTCTGTAACAATCAATGAAGAAACAAAAACAGAATTGGTAGATGCAAATCAATCTTCTGGAAATATAACTTTTACAGGTTTAGAACCAAATTTTAGTTACGTTGGAACGGTTAAAGCAGTTCCTACAGAAACTTCAGAGTTTATTGAAAGTAATACAAGAATAATTAGAGATACTACGGATATAATTCCAATAGATGCACCTATATTTGTTTTGGATTCTGTTGAAAACGGGGATTTGGTTGATAGAGCCTATAGTGGTGGTACACTTCAATTTTACGCACCAGAAGTTACTTCTTATATTGTAAAATATAAAGTTTTTAACGGTAATAGTCAAGCAGTGCAAGTTTTTGCGGAATTAGACGGTCAAGATGTTACACCCTTATCTGATAACCCAACATTTATAGCAGGGAATAGCAATGCAATATTTACATTTAAAAAGAAATACTCAGATCCAATTAGTTTAGTTCCAGACCCTGATGATGTGTTTGGTAATACACGGATTATGCCAGAACGTGATTATCCGTTTAGGTTTAGACTTAGAACTACAGAGTTTACCAATAACTGGTTTTCTCCTTACTCTGTTAATGGAAATATAAACGTAGCTTTACCAAGTGCTGTTACACCAGATGTAACATGGGTGCCAACCGCTACAGAAAACGATTTAATATTCAATCTTGATAACCAACAAAGTTACGATGTTGCTTGTAATTTAGATTTAAGATATAATGGAACGGTAGTTAAAACGGCAATAAATGTTCCTGTTGATGCCAACACAGATACAAACTTTACATTTACAAATACCTCTACAGATAATATACCAAACA
>JAGYMU010000109.1 GCA_018399995.1 Halanaerobiales bacterium
AAGTATATTACGACCAAGAAGGGTACCATACACATTTGGCATTTCAGCAAAACCCTGACAGTATTCTTTAACAATCTTTTTGGGATCTCTTTCCTTTTCATCCTGTATCATTATCATAGGTCCTGAAGATGCAAGACCAACTCTCGAAAGTTCGGAGGTAAAAGGAACCTCTAACCATTTATGAACCGCACTTGTACCTAAAGCTAGAGCAACACCAACTGTTTTCACTAACGCTTCAGTGTCATAATCTATTTCAAAACTATTTTTCTTATTTTTTAAATAAAGACCCTCAATAAAAACAGGAATATTGTTATAGGATGCCTCGTTTATTACTTCAGCACAATACTTTAGGGTTTTTCCGCTCTGTATATCATCATCTTTTATACGAAACATTACTTTGATACCATCTAGCATTAACCTATTAATTCCTTTAATTGTAAAAGATAAAGGTCGATCATCTAATTCCCAGGCTGTTTCTAACAGCCCTCCTCTATTAACTGTTCCTATAAGGTTAACATTATTTAAAAATTCTTTATTTCCATTTTTCTTAAATAAATAGTTTAATAAAAGTAAGTCTTCTATAATATCAGGTGTTCCTTCTATTCCATCTACTGCTTCTCTAGTCAAAATACGACATAAACGAGCCAGATAAAAATAACGATTACCAAGTCCAATTTCATCATCTCTATAAGCAGTAATCATCCTGCCATTATGATCTGCTGCAACTACTAAAACATTACCATTACTACCTAAGGATTCAGGCTTTTTTCGTTGTTTTGCAATTTCAAATATTAATTGAGGATGTTCAATTTTGATCTTGCTTAATTGATTAAAAATTTCTATAGGAAGTGTATTTTCTGGCACAAACATATTCACAAATATTTCCTCCTTAGATTTTTCTGGTTAATCCTCTTTTTTCATAATATTCATCAGGAATGTTTGCTGGATCTTTATACATAACCATTGTACACTTTCCTTCACTACCCACTTCTGGAACATCCATGATAAATAAAGGCCATCCATACCATTCATACCACCCAAACTCCCACATCGTTGTACAATTCAAACAATAACATTGAATTTTACGATCATAAGTCCAGTTGTGCGCTTTATCTGTTTTTACCACTTCATTAGCACACTCTGATACCAAAAAGCCTCCGCTATTACAGGGGTCCAAGACAAATGTTATTTTTTCTTCATCTTGATACCATTTTTGTAAATTATCATGGACCATCTGCCATAAAGTCGCTCTGTTACGCATAAAATCTTCAAAAGGGAAATCTTCTGGCTTTAGATTGCCTTTTTCATAACCTTCAATCCACTCGCGGACTACAGGAGGATAAAAGGTCTGTGCATATTCTTGCATGCATTCTAAAACTCCTTGGTCACCACCATATTTATGTAAATATTTTAATGTCAAATTAACCCATCTTACAGCAAAATCATGAAAACCCTTTTTCCCGTCAACATTTTCTTTATGTAGTTCTTTTATTTTTTTTATATCTTTTTCTTCAATGGCTTTATCTATTTTATCAATTGTGCGTTTAGACTGTTCATTAATAACTTCTTTGATTATTTCATCAAAATTTATCAAAATATTTCCCCCTTATTTAATAAGATGTTTTCTGCCAAACTTTTTACTATCTTGAACTGGTAATTTGACGGTTTTTCCTAAATCACCAGATTGATAAATCCCTCTAATCACCTCCAGTGTACGACGTCCTTCTAAACCATCTATAAGGGTTTTTCCATTTTCTTGAAGAGATAATATAAAATCTTCTATTTGTTCTTGATGATATTCACTATTAATAAAACCTGCTTTACTACTGGTGTCTCCTGAATTTTTCTCTTCTTTGGTTAAATATTTTGTTTCATCCATCCCCTGGACTTTCCACTCTATTATCTTTTCTTCTTCTAAAATTATCGTTCCCTTTTTGCCGTGGATTTCGAGGCGACGTGGATATCCCGGTTGGACAGCAGTACTGCTGTAAATATTAGCAATAGCACCATTTTTCATAGTCAAATTCGCTATTGCTACATCGTCAACTTCAATATCAGGATGAATTGCTGTTCTATATTGACCATTGATTAAATCTACATCTCCGAGAAAATAAATCAATAAATCAATAAAATGAATCGTTTGGCTAATAAGAGAACCACCACCTTCACCCCACCAGGTTCCCCGCCATTTTGCCATATCATAATAATCATTATCTCGATAAGATTTACCAATACAGCTTGCTGATATAATTTTCCCTAATTTATCTTCTTCTAGGGCTTTTTTAATTATTTTTGCAGGCTTCATAAATCTATACATTGATATGACTCCAAGTTTTACCTGAGCTTGTTTACATGATTCAATCATTTCATCAGCTTCCATAAGATTAATAGCTATTGGTTTTTCAACAATAACATGTTTACCTGCTTTACTTGCTGCAATCACCGCTTCTTTATGATGGAAAGGAGGAGTTGCTATACAGATTACATCAATATCTTTTTGTTTTAACATATTTTGATAGTCTGTATAAAAATTTTCTGCTCCATATTCCTCATATTTTGCAAAAAGATCTGAATTCAGATCACAAAACGCTACTAATTCTGCATGGGGTATATCGGTTAATGCTTTAGCAGTAAGCGGACCTGCCATTCCCCCTCCAATAAGTCCAAATTTTAATTTTTCCATATTATACCTCCCTCTGTAAATTTAAGATTACCTTATTAACACTCACCTTTTTAAATCTATATTATCTCTTTTAAAAAAATTATATATAATATTTTTCTTATTATTATACTTAAAAAACTTAAATTTAGCAATCAAAATGTTTTGTTTAAAGAATCACAATATGAAATAAAATTTATAAAATAAACATTAATTTATTGTGATATTAATTAAAAATTTAATGAAAGTTTTCAAGACTTTGCATTATCGTATCTAACAAGTGAAAATATCAAAAAAATAATGTGAAGTGGAAAAGAAGAAATAGTATAAACAAATTTCTAGATTAGCAGATATAATTGATACTATTGCTGTCTAATTTGGCTTATCTTTATATTAATTTTAGAAGGTTACTTATTATCAAGTAAAACTTTTAAAAAACAATAATCTACATCTCTTTGTATATATATTATTTGCTATATTTGGGCTTCGTTTTTAAACACAGATTATTTTAAATGAGTCTCTTATATTTATATGAATATATTGTTTTCTTATAACTATTCTGGTATTATTAGTTAATATATAAATATCTTTTTACTATTGAAATAAGCTCTTAAATATATTTTTGAATTACTAAAAGCATAATTTAAATTTAAAATTGATAATATATAGTATGGTATTACCATTTCAATTAAAAAAATTATTTGTACCTATCATTTAGAACTTTAATATGTTCAATCATTAGATTTTTTGCCTCTGAAGCATTTCTATTTTTTATTGCATCTATCATATTTTCTGTTATCTCAAGAGTTTTTGCCCTGGTTTTAGTCGATTCTTTTATAATATTGTTGGTTTCTTTATGTAATATTTCTCCAAAAACCCTCATTAAAGTATTCATTAAAGGGTTATGTGAGCTATTAGCTATACATAAATGAAAATTTAAATCTTCTCTCACAAATTCTCTAATATCATCAGCTTTTTTCATCTTTTCAAAAGCTTTATATATTTTTTTCAATTCTTCTTCAGTGGCTCTTAAGGTTGTCAACCTAACAAGTTCACCTTCCAACATCTTTCTTACTTCTAACAATGATGTAAAAGAATAATCAGAAGAATTGGTTAAAAAATCACTTATCTCATCATACTTTTTAGCATTCTCAGATACAAAAGTACCTTTTCCTTGAATTGATTTTAAATATCCAGAATATGATAAAGCCCTTATCGCCTCCCTGATTGAAGTACGACTTACGCCCATTATTTCAACTAATTTTCTCTCAGAAGGTAACTTATCACCCTGTCTTAATTCACCTGACTTAATCTCATTTTTAATTTGATTAATAACCATTTCTGAAGTAGAGTGTTTATTTATATTTACAAATGGCATTATATATTCACTCCTAAAAAACCTTTAATTTCAGAATATTTATTATCTTAAATAAGTTGTAATATGGTATTACCTGTTATAATAATAATATAATTTGTGTAGTTTGTCAATTAAAAATTTACTGATAAACAAATATCCCCAATTACATTTTTACTAATTCTACCCGTCGATTTTTGGCTCGACCATCTTCAGTTTCATTACTCGCTTCAGGAGCTAAAGGGCCTACTCCAGCCGGCTTAAGGCGATCTCTATTAATATCATACTCCTTAACAAGTTTATCTACAAGCGATTCTGCTCTTCTTTGAGAAAGATCCATATTGTAATCAAATTCTCCAGTATCATCAGTATGTCCAACAATATAGAGGTCTAAATTATAATTATCATTAAGTACTTTAGCAATTTCTTTTACTGTAGGTTCTGATTCTGATTTTATTTTAGCACTATCTGTATCAAAATATACTCCATAAATGCTGACTTTCCCTTTACTCTCAATATCCTGAATTATACTTCCCGCAGTTACAAGACCGGTTTCCATTTCTTTTTCTTCTACAACTACCTGATATACTGCAGGTCGTTCTTCTCCCCAATTACCCCCATTTATTCCATGGTCTGCTACATAAAGGGAAATATATACATCCCCCTCAGAGCGCTCTAGCTTGGCTGCTAGATACGACTGATCGCCACTATCATAATGGACTCCTACTCCGTTGAATTTATTCCCA
>JAGYMU010000011.1 GCA_018399995.1 Halanaerobiales bacterium
TTGTACATCTTTGGGTAGTGGTTCAGGTTGATAGTTTTCTAAAATATCAAGTACTTTCTCATTTGCCCTATCAAAAAGGGTCTTCTTACCTTCCTTTTCCCAATTTTCATAGAATTGTCTTTTGAATAAATCTGGATAATAAGTCTCTTTTTTGAAGTGCTTCATGGTATGGTCTTCACCTAAGAAGTGACCACCTGGTCCAACTTTATCAATAACATCTACAGCCAGGGTTTCTTCATTTACCTCTATACCCTGAACTATTCTACGCGCATAACCGATTAAGTCATTGTTGATAACCAGATTTTCTAATGAACCACAATTACCATGCTCAATATAACCAACATCATGGTTAAGATTTGCTCCAGATTGTGCAGTCATCAGTATTGATAAAGCATCTTCGATCTGTGCTTGCTCATCAACTAGCTTGGAATCTGTACAACCGGCAGTACCAAACATTGGTAAATCAAGATAATTTGATACATCTGCTAAGGCAGCCATCATCAGATCAAATTCAGGTGAGCCATATGCAAAGATAGTGGTATTCATATCCATAATTGTGAAGACACCACCCATGATAAATGGATTACCTTCATTAGTCTGCTGATTTAAAACAAGGCCACTTAAACTTTCAGCCAAACCGTTTGTCATTGCACCGGCCAGTGTTGCTGGAACGGTACCTCCCGCCATAATACAGGGAGTATAAACAACAGGCAGTTGTTTTTTTCCGGCTAAAATTAATTTCTGAGCTGCATCTTCAGCATGCTGCAGAGGAGATATGGGTTCGGCATATAGTGTCATAAAGGGATGCCTTCTCAATTCTTCTTCCCCACCAGCTATTATTTCACACATCTCAATAATATCTGCATAGCCTTCTACATCATTTGCTGTAATTACAATTGGCTTGGAAGTATTATTTACCATAGCCTGGAACTGATGTCTGTCATATACTAGTTGTGGTACATCCTGTACAATACCTAAAGACATTACAAAGTCCAGGTTTTCCAAAGCGTCAATAACTTTTGCAGACATAGAAACTGTTTTTTTACTGGCCGGAATCCTCTCTTGTGTACTTGGATCTATAAAAAAGGGCGTATCTGAACCGGTCCCGAAATATGCATTATTTCCGGTTAATTCCATAACTCTCTTACCTGTTCTGCTATTTGATAATGTTACCTTAGATGGTACTGTTCTAAGTGCTTTTTCCACCAGACGGGCCGGTATTCTAACTCTATTACCATCTACATAACAACCCGCTTTTTTCATGGTTTCTATAGCTTCATCATCATAATATACTACACCTGTTCTTTCCAATACTTCTTTAGCAGCACCAAGAATTCTTTTTATTTGGTCTTCTGATAAAACTTCTAAATTCTGTGATTCAGTAACTTTAAAATTACCTCTCATCTATTTTCACCATCCTTTCTTTACTATTCATTTATAAGATTAAATGCTAAATCTTTGGCTGAAGCTGCATCGGGTGCCCAGCCATCTGCTCCAATTTCATCTGCAAATTCTTTTGTAACCGGGGCTCCACCTACCATGACTTTAACTGAATCTCTTAGTCCTTCTTCTTCTAAGACTTCAATTGTATCTCTCATTGAAAGCATAGTAGTTGTAAGTAAGGCACTCATACCCAGGACATCTGGTTTAGTTTCTTTGACTTTTTCTGCGAATTCAGCCGGGGAAATATCTGTACCCATATTAATTATCTCAAATCCTCCACTTTCCATCATCATCCCAACCAGATTTTTACCTATATCATGTAAGTCACCTGAGACTGTGCCTAAAAGAACCGTACCTTCAGAAGTAACTTCACCATCTACTAATAAAGGTCTTACTATGTTCATACCACCTTTCATTGCTTTAGCAGACATTAGTACCTCCGGTACAAACATATCACCCGCTTTAAATCTCTTTCCTACGACATTCATACCATTTATTAAACCATTGTTGATGATATCATTAGGTTCTATTCCTTCATCAACAGCTTTTTGAGTCATCTCTCCCACAACTTCTTGTTTACCTTTAATTACGGCGTCAGCCATCTTTTCAAAATCTGCCACTAATATATACCTCCCTTAACTATTTTTACTACTTATTTTTTTTCGATTTATCTTTATTTGCTTCTCTTTCTTCTGCTTTTTCCATAATCTCTTCTATTTTAGCCTTTACATCATCAGGTAGCTGTTTTACTTCATGGGTATCAACTATTTTGTGTACTTTTTCTTTGACACGTTCTCCCATTGAAGTACCACCGGCTTTTGTCTTCCAACCATCATATCTCATTCTATTTATCAGATCGGGGAACCAGGTTTCCTCTTTAAAGTGTTTTAAAGTATGTTCTTCACCGAGGAAATGACCACCTGGGCCAACATCATCTATTACATCTACGGCCAGATGTTCATCATTTACTTCAATACCTCTCATGATCCTTCTGACCATACCGATAATTTCATCACCCATCACGAGCTGATCTAGTGAACCGACCTGTCCAGAAGCTGTATAACCAACATCGTGAACCATATTAGCTCCGGCCAAAGCTGCAGTCAATATGCTCATAGCCGATTCAGCAGCGGCCTGTCCATCCAAGGTATGAGAATCAGTACAGCCACCTGTACCAAATATAGGAACACCCATATAATGAGCTACTTCAGCCACACCGGCCTGCAGTAGTTGAAATTCAGGACTGCCATAACTAAATATGGTTGTTTTCATATCCATAATACCATAGACTCCACCCATAATAATTGGAGTTCCTTTTCTAACTAATTGTGAGACAACTATACCTGCTATACTTTCAGATATACCCTGAACTATTGTACCTGCCATCGTAGCTGGAGTTGTTGCCCCTGACATTACACAGGGAGTATATACTATAGGTATTTTGTTTTTAGCTGCAAATACTACTTTACCAATTGCTTCTCTGGAATGTAGTAAAGGTGAAGTTGGCTCAGAGTATAAGAACATAAATGGTTTTTTCTGTAGTTCCTCTAAGCTTCCTCTAACAGCAGAAGCGATATCAATAATATCTTGATACTGATCGATATCAAAACCCCAATGAACAACAGGTTTGGTGGTATTTTCAACCATTGTTTTAAAGGCATAAACATCTGCTATATTATCGGTAACACCGGTTGGTGTACCCAAGTCCATTGCAAAATCGATATTTGGCAGGGCATCTACAACTTTAGCAACCCTTTCTGTATCTTCTAAGATTGGTCTTCTTCTTTCACCTGTGTCTGGATCCTTATGGTATGTATTGGTAGGTCCAGGGCCATAATAGGTGTTATTTGTATTGATATTTAATTTGCGGTTACCGTCTCTATCATACAAAAGTATCTTAGAAGGAGCACTATCTACTGCCCATTCACTTAAACTAATTGGTATCTTTACTACTTTGTCTTCAATCCAACAACCTGCTTCTTCTAAATATTTTCTTGATTCATCATCAAATATTTTAACACCCGTTCTTTCTAATACTTCCAGGGCTGCATAAAATATTTGCTCTCTTTCATCATCTGATAACGATCTAAAATTAACTGTTTTATTTACATTATATCTCGAGCGTACATATCTACTCATCTTTTCACCATCCTTTCATTACTTTTCTTTTATTAGATCCATAGCTAAGTCTTTAGCTGAGGCAGCATCTGGTGCCCAGCCGTCTGCTCCAATTTCATCTGCAAATTCTTTTGTTACCGGGGCTCCACCGACCATAATTTTAACTGAATCCCTTAGTCCCTCTTCCTCTAATACTTCAATCGTATCTCTCATTGAAAGCATAGTAGTTGTAAGTAAGGCACTCATACCCAGTACATCAGGTTTGTGTTCTTTAACTTTTTCTGCGAATTCAGCCGGTGAAATATCTGTTCCTAAATTGACTATTTCAAAACCTCCGCTTTCCATCATCATCCCAACCAGATTTTTACCTATATCATGTAAATCACCCGAAACTGTTCCAAGAAGTACTTTTCCTTCAGAGGTAACTTCACCCTCTACAAGTAGTGGTCTTACAATTTCCATACCACCTTTCATTGATTTTGCTGACATTAGTACTTCTGGTACAAACATATCCCCCGCTTTAAATCTCTTTCCTACGATATTCATACCGTTAATCAAACCATTATTAATAATATCGTTCGGTTCTACTCCTTCATCAACTGCTTTTTGAGTCAAGTCAACAACAACTTCCTTATTACCTTTAATTACTGCATCAGCCATTTTTTCAAAGTCTGCCAATATTATTCACTCCTTTTTATCTTATTGTTTTTTAAACCTGTGTAATTTTTACACAGTTTTGTAAAAATAATCATGATTAGACATTGCTCAAAAAAAATTTACGGGGTTAGCTGGAATGCCAGGGCATCCCAGCCTATTTCCCCTATTTTTTTAATTATGCACTATCCTCAGCATATTTGCCAATTCCTTTTTCCTTCTTTCTTCTCTCGGCAAATAAGTCCTTTAATAGGGCATAAATCATAAAGAACATAACGATCATAAACGGCCAACCGGATACAACTGAAGCGGTCTGTAATGCGGATAGACCACCTGTAAAGATTAAAATTGCAGCAATTGCACCCTCACTAACACCCCAGAGAACTCTTAAGTTAACAGGTGGGTTGGGATCACCATGTGATGTCAGCATACCATTAACATATGTAGCTGAGTCAGATGATGTTATAAAGAATATTGTAACAGAGATTGTTCCTAATAAAATCAGGAATTTAGCCAGTGGTAAAGTGGCTAATGCAGCATAGAAACCGGCCGCCTCACTCTGATTAACAGCATCAATTAAACCTTGTCCCCCTTCACCTAAAGCAATATGAAGTCCGGTTCCTCCAAAGACTGCAAACCAGACCAAACTAACAAGTACGGGTACAAAGAGGGCTCCTAATACAAACTGCCTTATTGTCCTACCTCTGGAAACACGTGCTATAAATGTGCCTACAAAAGGTGCCCAGGCAATCCACCATGCCCAGTAAAAGAATGTCCAGGCAGGCAGCCACGGATTATCCATGATGGCATCTGACATAAACGACATCTCCACAATGTGTTGTAAGTACTGTCCCATTGAATTAGTAAATAATCTGAAGATAAATAATGTTGGACCAAGTATTACTACAAGTATCATTAATGCAGACATTATCCATACATTGATCTTACTCAACCATTTAATTCCTTTATCTATACCGGTAATAGTTGATATTACAGCAGCTCCTGTTACCACAACTATTATTACTATTTGAACTGTTGTCGATGAACCGGCCACTATATTTAGGTGTGAAAGACCAGCTGCTATTGACATAGCACCTAAGCCTAATGATGTAGCTAAACCAAATAAAGTAGCATATACACCTATAATATTAACAACTCTACCCCATCCTTTATCCAGATTTTCTTCACCAATTAATGGTTCGAGGGTTGAACTTAATAACATAGGTAATCCCTTATGGTAAGAGAAATATGCCAGAGATCCACCCACAATTATATAAATAGACCAAGGGTGAATACCCCAGTGGAAGAAGGACAGTCTCATTGCATTAATGGCAGCCTGACTAGTTTCTGCTGTTGCATTTGCACCAGCACCTGTGGCAGGCCAGATATAATGCCAAATTGGTTCTGAAACACTCCAAAATACAAGTCCAATTCCCATTCCAGCACTAAACAGCATTGAAAACCATTCGAATACTGTGTACTTGGGCTTTTCATCGGGTTCTCCTAATTTAACGTCACCTATCTTACTAACCATTATAAACAATGCCACACCTACAAATACTGTTGCACCTAACATAAATGTCCAACCTAATTGTTCTGTAACAAACGCAAAGGAAGTGTTGGCAGCAGTTCTCAAACTTTCTATACCAAATATCCCCCACAACACAAACAATATGGTCAAGACAAAGGAAATCCAAAATGTCTTATTTTCTGACCAGGATTTATGCACTAATAATCACTCCTTATGATTTGACCCACTACTCAATAATCTCTTTCCTTAATAAACACAATAATAAAGTATTAAATTTAATTCTTTCACCCCATTAAATAAAGTTTTGTTTGATTTTTTAATCACCCCCTTAAAATTTGGTATTTTGGATAAGATAATGTTAGAAAATATACACTTTTTTAAATATTTTGATTATTATAATCTTTCCCAACAATTATCGAATCAAAATTAAATTCAGCTAATTGGGAATTAAAACCTTGGATTCTACTAAGTCACTGATATAATTCATAAAAACTTCTGTTGCTTTATCGTGCGAATAATTAAGCCTATTTTTAACCATAAGTGAGAGCATGCCGTGATACATTAATCTGATTCTTTCATCAACCTTATAGGCCGTTTCTGTAGAGAAATAGCCCTCTTCTATACACGGTTTTATATGTACAGAACATCTTTTGTAAAGCTTTGATTCTAAAAGCATTGGTATGTATTTTTTCGGAATGTTTTCCAACTCTTCAGGAAAAAGCTGGTAGTATTTTTTGAATAGATTTTCAGAATTAGCCCCAATATTTTCAGTAAATATAGCATAATATATTTTGGGATTTTCGAAGGAATGCTTTACAAAGCATCTCCAAATAAGGAGAAACTGTTCTAAAGTATTATCACTTTTATTTAAATAAAAGGGAATTGATTTAACATAATCATCTAAAAAACTAATTGCACCAAAAAATTTCAATTGGTTTAAGTTTTCAAAGTAATTATAAATAGTTGCACTATTATAGCCGGCCATTTTTGCTATCTTGCGAATAGTAACTTTTTCAATGCCTTCTTCGTTAATTACAGTTCTGACCGACTTAATAAAAGCCTTTAAAATTCTCTTTTTTTTAATATCATTTTCTTCAAATTGTATCATATGATCACACTTCCAATATTATAAAGTATTCTGATAAAATTTGACAAAAATTTTTTTATAGTTTATTGCAAATTAAATATTTCAAATTAAAATAATTATGCAAAACTAATAAACATGTTTATATATTAACCATGTTTTTTTTATTTCTTGATAGTTTTAAAAATTCCTTCTTTTTTACTTAAGTTATTATTATCACAAAGTTTACAGCTACTTGAATTCTTTCCTTTTTTATTATATTATAAGTTTGTTCAAGACATATTTTTTAATTTTTACCTTAAAATTATATTAAAAAATATTGATATTATTGCTAATCTTAAAATAATTTTACAGATATTTATTTAAAATAATGTTTTGAAATAATTATGAATTTTTTTATGAATTTTTATGAAATATTGAAGTACTAATATTTGAATTTTGCTATTAATACAGTCTTAAAAATTTTTAATATTAAATTCTTATTCACTTTTTTAATCAATAACTCATCTCTTTTTATATATTGAAGATAAGATTAATATTTCCTGCATAAATCAATAATATAATTATAAACCTAATTCTGAATAATTTAATGTCTTCTTTTCTCTTATCAATCTGATATTTATATAATATTTCAAATTTCTTTAAAGTTTTATAACACTTTTGACTATATATCTTTTTTATATATATTTTTTCTACTCTTAAATAAACGTACATTTTATATTTAACAAAGCTTATTAGATATATTTAATTTTAAATTACAAAGGGGGAAAATAAATGAGAGAAGTTTATCTTGATAATGCTGCCACTACAAGGTATAAGCCCAAAACTGTGATTGAAGATATGAGTAATTTTATGAAAGAACTAAACTGTAGTCCAGGTCGGGGTGGATATGAATGTGCTATCCAGTCCGGTCGTGAGATTATGAAGACAAGATTTCTTATAAGTGACTTCTTCAATGCTGGTGAACCTGAAAATGTCATTTTTACAAAAAATATTACTGAATCTTTAAACTTTTTAATTAAAGGATTGCTTAAAAAGGGTGACCATGTGGTTACTACAAGTCTTGAACACAATGCTGTTAATCGTCCATTGGAGCAGTTAAAAGAAAAAAATATGATCGACGTAAGTTATGTTAAAGCTAATCAAGAAGGTCTTTTAGATACAACTTTGGTCAAGAAAGCAATCAAGGACAATACAAAGATTATTATCTTAAACCACGCGTCTAATGTCACTGGAACTTTGTTAAATGCAAAAGAAGTTGGAACAATTGCTAAGGAACACGGGCTTTTCTTTGCCCTGGACACAGCACAAACAGCTGGTATCATTGATATTGATTTCAGTAATTTAAATCTTGATTTTTTAGGTTTTACAGGACATAAGGGCCTGCTAGGTCCAATGGGTATTGGTGGTATGGTATTGAGTGACCGTCTCACAGATCAGATGGATTCTTTAATAACCGGTGGAACCGGCAGTCTTTCTGAAAGTGTAAAACAACCTGATTTTTTACCTGATAAATTTGAAAGTGGCACTTTAAATACACCGGGCATAATAGGATTAAGAGCAGGAGTTGAACACATCAATCAAATCGGTATTACAGCAATATATAAACATGAGTTGAGGCTTTTGGAATTATTTTTAGATGGATTAAAAGATATTAAAAAAGTTAAAGTCTATGGTTCGCAAGCTCTGCAAAAAAAAGTGCCAACCGTCCCTTTGACAGTAAAGGGATATGATTTAAGTGAATTGGGCTATAAGTTGGCTGAAGAATATAATATTATGGTTAGGTCTGGACTACACTGCGCCCCTCAGGCTCATCAGACAATCGGTACATTTCCTGATGGTACCCTCAGATTTTCTATAGGCTGGCATAACACCGAAGAAGATATAGAATATGTCTTAGAGAAAATGGCTGAACTTTAGAAAATGTTTTAAAGCAGGGTGGTTATTATATGATAAGAAAAATAACAATAAAAGAAAAATCATCTATTATTATAAAGAATCTTATCCAGAGATATAAAAACCATGATATTTCTGCATATGCTGCCCTGATGGCTTTTTTTTTAACACTATCCCTCTTTCCTTTTTTGATCATTCTATTTTCTTTTTTAGGCAGATTCTCCCTTGATACTGAGTTGATAATAGTTACTTTAGATCTCTTCTTCCCTGAAGAAGCTCATGAATTGGTTATAAATTTTATCAAAAAAAATATTATTGTTAAAGATTTTAGTGTCCTATCTTTGTCACTTATTGGTGCATTATGGGCTTCTTCACGTGGGATTCGTGCTTTGATGAAATCTTTGAATATGGCCTATGAGGTAAGAGAGACGAGAAATTTTTTTATTGTAAAGTTTATAGATATCCTTTATACCATTTTTATAATTATAGGAATCGCCTTTCTTTTGACTATTACTAATATAGGCAGAGAATTTTTAAACTTTATTCGCCAGTATATTATGATCAGTCAGAAATTTATCAACTTAATTGGTTTTATCAAATTGGTTGCCCTACCAATAACCCTTATTTTAATCATTGCCACATTATATATGTTTTTGCCTAATAAAAAACAGAAATTCATTAAAGTAATACCAGGCACCATATTTACAGTCCTCGGATGGATCGTATTATCATATCTATTTTCTATCTTTATCAATTACATTGCTAACTTTTCTTTAATCTATGGTTCTCTATCAGCTATTATAATCCTGATGCTCTGGTTATATTTTTCTTCTGTAATACTTATTATAGGAGGAGAGCTTAATGCTGTTATAAAGGATGTTTATTATAAAATAAAATGAAAAAACAGTAAAAAATTTGAGGAGAAGATTATAATGAGTGATATGATAAAACATGTTATTGTCGGAGATATGCTTGGTACCATATCTGCATATTTTCATAACCAGATAATCAACAATAGTGTTTTTGCGTTTGGTATAGGTTTTAGTAGCCATATAATATTGGACTATTTAGAAAATGATTATGTTGTAAACTGGTTTAATATGAATGAACTCTCAAATGCCCTCCCCTTTTTGATATTTCAATTTATTGCAACTATAATACTCCTTTGGGTATTTATATATAACAATAGAAGATATACAAGTAAATATTCCCAGCTGAGAATAATAGCTGTTTTCGGTGCCGTTTCACCAGATATTATAGATGGTCTATACTCTGTTTTAAACCCCGAGGCATGGTACAGTGGAAACCTTATTTTCCCATGGCATTCTACCCAGGCTGGTATGCAAAACTTTACAATGTCGATGTATACAACAATGGCCATAACAGTGGTTTTTATTATCCTTAGGTATCTATTTTACAAATATATCTTTACAAAAGATCTAATCTATCCTGAAGTAAAAAGACATCATATCAAAAATAAAGAAATATGAACTACTCATTAAAAATTAATTATCCTTTCCTTCATAATCACGCTTAATACAAACAAGTTTATTATTATTTTAACATATATTTGCAGAATTTTTACAATTTATTTATAATGACTTTGACTTTCTCTGATAGCATTTTATCAGAGGAGTTGAAATTTATGCTAATAATCTTTAACTATGTAATTGATATTCTTTTAATTGGGTACTCTCTCTACTTTTTATTATTTGTATTATTGGGTTTTAAAACCAAAAAAAATACAGAATTTAAAAAACCTGATAGTAATTTTGCTGTTATAATTCCTGCCCATAATGAGGAAAAGGTGATCGGTAAATTAATCAATAATTTGAATAATTTAGATTATCCTAAAGATCTTTATGATATATATGTCATCGCTGATAATTGCGAAGATAATACTGCAGCAAAAGCAGAAAAACACGAAGCAGAAGTTTTAATCAGATTTAATAAAAACGAAAAAGGTAAGGGATATGCTTTAAGATACGCTTTTAAAAACCTGGGCTTTTTAGAGGGTAGTTCTGAATATGATGCTGTAGCGGTTTTTGATGCAGATAATCTTGTTAAAGAAAACTTTTTGAAAGCTATGAACACACGCCTTCTTGATGGAGAAAAAATTATTCAGGCTTATGTAGATTCTAAAAATCCTTCCGATAACTGGGTTACTGCGACTTTTTCTATGATGTTCTGGATTAACGACAGGTTCAATCTCCTTTCCAGATACAATGTAGGCCTATCAAGTGTCCTAATGGGTACCGGAATGTGTATCTCAGAAAAATCACTTAAAAGAATTGGTTGGAATACAGTCACATTAACAGAAGATCTTGAATATTCCATTCAGGCTCTTTTAAAAGATACTAAAACTACTTTTGCCAGAGAAACTAAAATTTTTGATGAAAAACCGATCTCATTTTATGCAAGCTGTAAGCAGAGATTACGCTGGGGTAGAGGACAGTTATCAGTATTAATTAGATATATACCTAAAATGCTTACAGATGGTGTCAAAGAAATGAGTGTTGTAAAAATAGATTCTGCGATGAGGTTAATACAACAACCATATTTGATGTTCTATTTTATCGTAACAATTTTAAGGCTAACATTTCCAGCTTCTTTTAGTTCACCGCTTTTAAATTTCTTGGTTAGTAATATAAGAACACTTGGTTTTGTTATGCCGATAATGCCTTATCTGATACCGTCCGCTGTCTACTTTTTAGATGGTATATCTTTTAATTCATATAAATATGTCATTTTCTTCCCCTTATTTATGTACAGCTGGGTATTGATATTATATTATGCCCTCTTTACCTTAAACAACAAAAATTGGTTACCCACCAAACATATCATAAGTATCAGCAGGGATGACCTTAAGAGAAATCTAAACTAAGTTACAAAGGCAACCTTTAAATAAAGGTTGCCTTTTTGGTCTTTTTATATTGATAGGTCATTTTTTATCTCTTTGTATTCTATATTATGAACTTCATACTTTTTTATTATCGTTTCTTCAATATCTTTTTTTAATTTTTCTGATCTTACAGTACCAAATATATTTACCACACCATTATTAGCCGTTACATTTATGATCGAAAGCCCTCTTAATGTCGGTTTCTCTTCTAATGCATTTCTCGCTTCTTTTTCCAAAAGTTTATCATTATAACTGGAATTAAAAATCATTATTTCCCTCCTTTCTTTTTTTCATTTGTCTATTAATGTAATAATAACACTCTATACTATTATTAAATACAATATTTCTAAATATATCATAAAGTAAATGTAAAGAATCTGTAAATTAAAAGGTAAGAGGAAACAATTATTGAATTATTAATATAATAGAAAACAAAGTTGGTGATATGATGGATTTATTTAATAAGAGGATACTTGTTATTGAAGATGACAAACATATATTTGCAGTTATCAAAGCTATGTTAAAACCCTATGAGGATAACACACTTCTTTTAAAAACAGATGGTGAATCAGGCCTAAAAGAAGCTCTTGAAAATGATTATGATCTTATCTTATTAGATATAATGCTTCCCAAAAAAGATGGATGGGAAGTATGTAAAGAAATAAAAAAGGAAAAGAAAAATCTACCTATTATAATCCTTACAGCTAAAACTGAAGAAACTGACAAAGTCTTAGGACTTGAAATTGGTGCTGACGATTATGTTACAAAACCCTTTAGCCCTAGAGAATTAACCGCCAGGATAAAAGCTGTACTGAGAAGATATGAAAGAACTGCTAAGAAAGATCGGAATATAATTAAATTTGATAATATCAACCTTAAAATTGATAAAGATACATACCTTGTTAGCATTAACGGATACAACATTAAGTTGGCACCTAAAGAATTTAAACTATTATTCTATCTGGCTGCAAACGAAGAACAAGTTTTTACAAGAGGTCAACTGCTAGAGAATATATGGGGTTTCAGGAATTTAACTGAAACCAGGACTATAGATGAACATATAAAAAGAATAAGAAAGAAATTATCCGATGCTGATATCCCTCATCAACCTATTAAAACTGTTTGGGGTGTTGGTTACAAATTTTCCAGTCGGAAGGGAAATAACTATGATCAGAAAAATGTTTAATATAAACAGCATATTTGGCCGCTTGATGGTATCTCATATGATTATTATATTTATCTCACTTGCAGTTATAGGAATAATGTTTGGTTATCTGGTCCAAAATTATTATTATGGCTTAAAGGAATGGGAAGCAACCAATAATGGTCGAAGGGTTGCCTCTCTTGTAAGTGAAAATCTCGAAGAAGAAAATATATTAATGACAGATGAAATAAGCCTGGGCAGCACCAGGACTAAAATAGTCACCATCGCACGTTCTACCAATATGGAAATCGGCTTAATCGATGAAAATGGTAAAATGTTATTAAATGTTTCCTCTATACAGGCTAATCTTTCATTAGAACCTGAAGAATTAAACCATGTTCTGTCTGGTAATACATTTAGTAAAAAGATAATGGGGCCGGAATATAAGCTCTTATTTATGGCAATTCCCCTTAAAAAAACTGAGGATAATAATATAAAAATAGTTGAGGCAAAGAACACTGATGATGCAAGTCAGGTTAAGGGCGCTATTTTAATCCAGACTCCACTCGGTAATACCGCTACAACTGTTAACAATATTATGAAACTCATCCTCTACTCATTTTTAGTGGCTTTGATTGCTTCTGTTTTTTTAAGTTATTCCTTCTCTGAAAGAATCACAAAACCGATAGATAGTATAAAAAAAGCAGCCTTAAAAAGTTCAGACGGTAAGGTAGAAGAAGTCAAACTGCCCGATAGCAGTACTGAAGAGATTAACCACCTTGCTAACACTTATAATTATGCCGCTAGACAGATTAATAGAACATTAAAAAAACAAAAATCACTTGAAAAGATGCAAAAACAGTTTGTTGCTGATGTATCTCATGAGTTTCGGGCTCCCCTAACCTCTATTAAAGGTTTTTTAGAAATTCTTATCGAACAGGATCTAAACAAAGACGATATAGATGAATATTTAAATATAATGTATACGGATACAGAACATCTAGAAAGAGTTTTATCAAATTTATTAGTATTATCAAAATTAGATACAGAAAAAGAATCATTAAATTTAAAACAGACATCACCTGAATTTCTTATTAAAGCAGCGTTAAAGTCTTTGGAAACCAAAATTAGAGATAAAAACATAAAGATCAATAAAGTAATAGATGATTATTTATTAGATATAGAAATTGATAGAAATAAGATACATGAAGTATTGATTAACCTGATAGAAAATGCTATTAACTATTCCAAAGTTGGTTCTGAAATAACCATAAAAGTAAAAAATATAGAAGATAGTGATTACAGTGTTAGATTTTCTATCATAGATAACGGAATTGGCATACCGGAAGATGAGTTAGAAAATATCTGGAAGAGGTTCTATAAAATTGATTCTGCACGTACTCGTAAAGTTCAAGAAGGCAGCGGTTTAGGCCTTGCTATTGTGAAGGATATAATTCAAAAACATAATGGAGAAATCAATATAGAAAGCACAGTCGGTGAAGGATCAAAATTTACCTTTAAACTTTAAATTGTTCTTTATTGAAAACATGTAATATTTGACATATCAACTTTCTAATGTTAAGATTAATAACTGTTGATAATTATAAAATAAGAGGTGAATTAAATTAATGTCAGTTATTAAGAAAGCGAAAGAATTAGGAGAAGAACTCGTAAACTCACAGGAATATGCTGAACTTAAAAGAAAAGAAAGTGCTTTATATGACGATGAAAAGGCTACATCACTTTTAAAAGAATATGAAAATATAAACAAGCAGGTACAGATGGCCCGTAATAATGGGAAGGAAATTAATGAAAAACATCAAAAAAAGTTACAGAGCCTACAATTAAAAATGGAACAAAATCCTTCCATTAATACTTATATTGAAAGTCAAAAGAAATTTAATGAAGTAATGAATTCCATAAACAAGATTATCAATGGATATATCTCCGGTCAGGCTGAACAGGAAAATGAATCCGAACAGAGTTCCAGTAATATTATAACTTAATTATTTAAAACATGTGATATCAAATAAAGGTTCCCAAATGGGAACCTTGTTTTTTTTGCAAATATTTAACAATTAAGACCTGCTAAATAACCTGTTGAAAAAGCAATCTGAAGATTATAACCCCCTGTTAAGGCATCTACATCTATTATCTCCCCCGCAAAGTATAGCCCTTCGATAATTTTTGATTCCATGGTTTGAGGATTAATTTGATCTACATTAACACCACCACTCGTTATTATTGCTTGATCAAAAGCACTGTAATCTCTAATAGTAAAGTTGAACTGTTTAAAAAGGCTGATAATCTTCTGCCTCTCCTCTTGTGTAATTTGATTTACTTTTTTTCTGAGATCTATGCCTATTCTCTTCAAAAATATCGGAATTATTTTTTGGGGCAGCAGATCATCTAAGGAATTTTTAAAGTCTTTATTGGCATATCTATTAAAATCTCTCTGGAGTCTTTTATCCAGCTTATTTTTGTCCAGTCCTGGTTTTAAATCAATTGAAAGAATATAGTTTTTATCTTTAATTTTTTTAAAGTGAGAACTGGCTGATAAAATAATCGGACCAGAAACACCTGTATCTGTAAAGATTAGATCACCGAAATTTTGATAAAGGACTTCATTTGAACTAGTTTTTATCTTTATCTTAACCAATTTTAAGCTGAGACCCTCTAGATGTTTTGTCTCATAGCTTTCATAAAGGTCAAGCCCAACCAATGAAGGATAGAGTTCTTTGATCTCATGTCCCTGTTTTTCTGCCATCTCATAGGCCTGTCCTGTAGATCCGGTAGCCTGGTAAGTAGATCCGCCGGCTGCCAAAATAAGTGAATTACATTTATACTCTTGTTGATCAGCTGTTAACACTTTAACAACCTTATTATTTTTACTTATAATATCTATAATTTCTTTATGAATTATTTTAACTTCATTTTGCCTTAAATAATTTTTTAATACCTTATTGACATCACTGGCTTTATCCGATTCAGGGAAAACACGCCTGCCTCTTTCTACTTTTGTTTTTAATCCCAGATCTTCAAAAAAAGTTATCAGACGCTGACTGTCCATCGTATAAAAAGCACTGTATAAAAAACTGCTGTTGTTAACTACATGATCAAGCAGATTTTTGACATCAGATTTATTAGTTAAATTACATCTGCCCTTTCCAGTTATATATAATTTTTTCCCCAACTTTTTATTTTTTTCAAATAGTATTACTTCTCTTTTTCGCTCAGCAGCAGTTCCAGCAGCCATCATACCGGCTGGACCACCACCAATTACAATTACATCACTCATTTTTTCACTCCATTTAGCGGTTGTATTTGTCAAGATACTTTTCTATGCCCTTTAAAGCCTTTTTGATATTTTTTTTGGGGGTGGCTAAGTTCATTCTCAAAAAACCTTCACCACCGTCTCCGAACCAATTACCCGGTTCTAGGGCAATGTTAAATTCTTTAACTAGTTTATCATTAACATCCTCAGAATATTTATTTACATCTCGAAAATCCAGCCAAAATAAGTAAGTTCCCTCCGGTTTATAATATTTTATCTCCGGCATATTTTTATCTAAATAATCAGCTGTATAATCAATGTTTTCTTTAAGATACTTTAATTGTGCTCTTAACCATTGTTCTCCCTTATTATAGGCTGCCTGCATTGCCATTAATCCAAATATATTTCCTGCACCAACCAGGTGATTTTTCACATTAATAAATTTCTTTTTTATCTTTTGATTGGGAATAATAGCAAAAGATGTCTTCAGTCCTGCTATATTGAAGGTCTTAGAAGGAGCCATTAAAGTAATGCTCTGCATCTCAATTTCTTGGGACAAACTGGCTGCTGGAATATGTTGGTTGTCTGCAAAAATAAAGTCTGCATGAATTTCATCTGAAATTAATAGCATGTCATTTTCTAATACAACTTGATTAATCTCAGACAGCTCCTTTTTATTCCAGACCCGTCCGACCGGATTATGTGGGTTACAAAACAGAAATAGTTCAGTCCTTTTACAGCCCTCTTCACTATCCGGTGATAAAATACTTTTTAAACCTTTAAAATCAATTTTGTAATAATTGTCTTGATTAATCAGCTGGTTATTGACAATCTGTCGTCCTATATTTTTAATTGTTGAGCTAAAAGGATAATAAACCGGGGGCTGGATAATAACACCATCACCTGGAACACTGAAAGCACGTATTGCAATATTGATAGAAGGAACTACTCCACTTGAATAAACTATCCATTCCTTTTTAATCTGCCAGTTATAATGCTTTTTTATCCAGTTTATGATAATTTCAGATAGTTCTTTAGAAGGGAAGGTATAACCAAAAACCCCGTGGTCTAATCGCTTTTTTAGGGCTTCTTTAATCTCAGGGGCGGTCTCCCAATCAGAATCCGCTACCCAGAGCGGCAGACAATCTTCTTTACCAAAAATATTTTCGGTCAAATCCCATTTTATAGAATTACTTCCGGTTCTATCAATTGTTTTATCAAATATATACTCCATTGAAAATTTCCTCCTCTAATCATTTAATCATTGTAAAAAGCCGTCATTAATTGTATAGCTGATTCATGATCATCTAATCCATATAATTCCCTAATTGAATGCATCGATAAAATAGGGTTACCAATATCAACTGATTCTATGCCCAGCTGTCTGACATTAAGAGGACCTATTGTAGATCCACCCTTTTGATTGGAATTATTAACAAAAATTTGATATTCAATATCATTTTCAAAGCATAATTTTTTTATATAGGCCCCTGAATAACTATTTGTTGTATAACTGCGGTTACTGCTTACCTTAATAACCAAACCAGAATTGATGATTGGCTTATTGGTTGGGTCATGTTTATCAGCATAAGCTGGGTGAAAAGCGTGAGCCATATCAGCGGACACCATAAAACTATTCTCAATAATTTGCAGATAGTCTTCTCTACCTCCATCTAGGCCATATATAATCCTTTCCAATAAATTATTGAGTAGAGGTGAATCTGCTCCCACCTCTGTATGGCTGCCAATCTCCTCATTATCAAACAATGCCAGCAATTTAAATTTGTTATCACTACTTTTTAAAAAAGCCTGCAGCCCTGCATGTACCATACCCAGGTCATCAATCTGTCCTGCACTTAAAAATTCCTCTTTACTTCCCATAATTTTAGGTTCTTCTACATCTCTTAAATAAAGGTCGAAATCCAAAATTTGTTCTTTCTTTAGAACTAACTTTTCTGCTATCAGTTTGAGCAGATAGTCCTCCTTTTTTTGATCATTATCTACAGTCATGATAAAAGGCAGTAGTTCTTTTTGTTTATCTATTTTTTGCCCTTCATTAACCTTTCTATTGAGGTGAATGGCTAAATTAGGAATGATCATTAGGGGTCTTGCAAAGTTGATATTTATATTTTTTATTTCTCCCTCTTTTAAACAACTGATTCTACCGGCTAAAGTTAAAGGTCTGTCAAACCAGGTATTTAAAATAGGGCCACCATAAACCTCTGTATTTAACCGCAGGTATTTTTCTTCATCTTTAAATTCGGGTTGTGGTTTAATCTTGATTGAGGGGCTGTCAGTATGAGCGCCGATAATTTTGAACCCATTTTTTAATGCTTTAAGATCACCTGTGGTAAAAGCAATTACAGCTGAATCATTTTTAATAACATAGTACTTTTTATGGGCTTCAACCTGAAAGTTTTCTTTAATATCTAAAGCCTTAAAACCATTTTCTTTTAAAATATTTGTTATATTATCGGTTACATGAAAGGGTGTCAGTCCACTTTTTAAAAAGCTTATAAGTGATTTCGCATTTTTATAAGTCATTTTGACTACTTACCTCCTCTTCTCTCTGTACAGCAACAACTCCATTTAAAATTGAATCTGAGAATGCATCTGCGGTTAAAATCCCTGTTATATTTAAATCTGCTTGCACCTGATTGGTTGTAAATACAAAAATTGTATCACCATCATACATTGTATGAACAGGATTTACTGTTCTGGCCAGTCCATCATGGGCCATATCAGCTATCTTTTTCAACTCAGCTTTATTCAACCTGACATTTGTAATTACAACACCTAGGGTTGTATTTGTCTTTAATAAACCTTCCATATTTTCATTGATTACAGACTGATGGGATATATAACCATCTTCTCCCTGGATGCCAGCCACAATTTTGCCATTCTTTGGATCTATTATATTGCCCACTGCATTGCAAACTGTCAAAACAGAAACCTTAATCTTTTCTAAGTTATTTTCTGCATAACCCAGCCCTGATTTTGAAGATTTGTCCATACCAATCAGTTTGCCACAGTTAGCCCCTGTCCCGACACCTTTTGAGCCTATCTCGAATTCGCTTTCAGCTGCAGTAGATGCGAAGTATCCTTCGTTACTACCCGGTCTGATCTGAGGGTGCTTATAATTTAAATCATAGATTACAGCTGAAGGCACAATAGGTATCTTAGCGATATCGGTTTGATAACCTATATCTTTTTCTTCTAAGTACTTCATTACTCCTTCAGCAGCAGCTAATCCGAAGGCACTGCCTCCTGTTAATAAGACTGCATTAATTTGATTCATATTTGTTGAAGGATCGAGCAGGGCCAGTTCTCTACTACCCGGGCCACCCCCTCTTACACTAACAGAACCTGTAAGGGGTTGTTCAAACAAGACCACAGTACAGCCTGTACCGGCCGATTGATCTGTATAGTTTCCCACCTTTACTTCGGGAAAATTATTAAATTTAACTAACATCCAGATCCCTCCTATTAAGCTTGAGCCAATTCTTGGATTGCAGAAGCGATAATCAGAGTGTTTTTATGCAGGCTATCTAGATTAATATATTCATCTTTTTGATGAGCCAGTTCTTCTTCACCGGGGAAAAGTGCTCCAAAAGCAACTCCCTTTTTAACTGCCCTGGCATAAGTTCCTCCTCCAATAGCGATCGGTTTACTTTTATTATCACCTGAAATCTCTCTATAAACCTTCATTAAAGTCTGAACCAGAGGGTCATCTTTGGGCACATGAAGTGGTTTTTGAAAATTTTTCATCTCGAGATACACATCATATTTATCAATTGAATCCTTAATAGCCTCTACTACATCTTCTTTTTTCATTGTAACAGGATATCGGATATTAATGGTAGTTTTAATTAAACCTTTTTTATATTTTATTTGTCCGACATTAAAAACCAATTTTCCTGAAACCTGATCTGAAAAATCACAGCCTATATTTTCTCCATAATAGTTCATACCGATCTTATTATTATAGAAATCTACAAATCCACCCACGTTTATCCTGTCTAACTTTTCTAAAAATTTGATCATAATTGAAATTGCATTAACTCCCTTATCAGGTCGACTACCATGAGCAGATACACCACTACTGATCAATTTAAACCTTGTTTTGTTTAAACTTTCCATCTCTATTTCAAGATCATTTTCATTTTGAAATTTATTTAATTTTTTTTCAAGGGTTTTACCGTGCTCTGTTCGCATTAAGAGTTCACAACTATCAGGCACCATATTAGGGGCATTGCCACCTTTTAAAGACAGTACTTCATATTTGAAATTAGAGCGGTTGTCAACAACTCTTTCCTCTTCATTAAGTTCATAATTTAAATCAAATATTAAAATTCCCTTTTCAGCGTGGATTACTGGATATCCAGCGTCTGGACTAAAAGCAATATCCGGCTGTTCTTCTTTTTTAAAATAATACTTAAGACCCTCCCAACCGCTTTCTTCATCTGTACCAACAATCAGGCGCACCCGTTTATTTAGTTTTACTTCGCTTTCTTTTACGGCCTTTAGGGCATAAAGTGAAGCTACGGCCGGACCCTTGTCATCAATTGTTCCTCGCCCGTACATCTTATTATCATGGATCTCAGCTGCATAGGGGGGATACTTCCAATTCGAACCCTCGGGAACAACATCCAGATGACATAGTACAGCCAGCAATTCATCTCCCTCACCTATTTCCACATGACCAGCATAACCATCTACATTTTTTGTCTTTAAGCCCAGCTGTTCGGCAGTTTTTAAAAACTCATTGAGAGTTTGATCTATACCTTCTCCAAAAGGCATGCCTTTTTTTGCTTTAGCTTCTACACTTTTTATCTGAATTAATTTTTGTAAAGTTTTTACAGTATCTTTTTGATAACTGTCCACAATATCCTTTAAACTTTTATTCATCCTTTTTTCCTCCTCTTTTTATTAAATTAGCCAGTATTAATCCTGTGATGGGAACCAGGATTGGAAAAAACGTATATTTAAAGTACTTAAGGGTTGGAACCCCCAGGATGCCAACCATCATTAGGGCGTTAATATTCCAGGGAATTAAGGGTGATAAGATAAGTCCTGAATCGCCCAAAGACCTTCCCAATATACTGCGTGGTACCTTTAACTCATCATATTTTTCAGCCAGCATCTTACCCGGCAAAAATACTGCCAGGAGTTGATTACAGCTTAATACAGCTGATATGAAAGAAGAAATCATCGTTACTGAAATAAGCTGACTCTCGTTGTGAATAGCCTTGATAATTTTATTTAAAATAGTATTTAATATACCCAACCTTTCCAATAACCCTCCTAAAACAACAGCTAATATGATCAGGGCTATCAGTTCAAACATACTTTCTAAACCACCCCTTGTTAAAAGCTCATTTAACAGTTCAAGCTCTGTATTACCCATAGCACCTTTATAGATAGTATTTAAAATAGCTTCAATCGATAGACCACTGAAAAAAAATGCTATAAGGGAGCTTAATAAGAGATTGACCATTAGATTAAGGATAGTTGATATTTTTTTAACTGCCAGGATTATAACCAACAAGGGAGGAATCAGCATCAAGATTGAGATCAAATAATTTCCAACCAAACCATTTAATAAAATACTGATCTCAGCTGTATCATAGGTGAAGCCATTATAGCTGAAACCCAGTATAAAATAGATAATTATTGATAGTGCATAAGGAACCCAAAAGGTCTTTAACATTTCTTTTATCATCTTATGCAAATCACTTCCTGCACTGTGGGCTGTTATGATCGCAATTGAAGATAGGGGTGACATTCTATCACCCACATAGGCTCCGGAGATTATTGAACCGGCTGCCAGTGGTAGGGAAATACCCATGCCTTGCGCAATACTGATTAAAGCTAGACCTACAGTGCTGACCGTCCCAAAGGCAGTTCCAATAGAAATAGAAACAAAAGAAGCAAAAATAAAACTTATTACATAAAAGTATTGAGGCCGAAGAAATTTAAGCCCATAATAGATCATGGTAGGCACAGTTCCGCTTTCAATCCAGATCCCAATAATCATACCGATCAACATTAATATAATCAAAACATTACCTATTTTCGCAAAACTGGAAAACATCATTTTTTCTAAATTACTGAACTTATATCCCCAGTAAAGAGCTAGAAATATTGTAAAAAACAGTTCCATTAAAAGGGGAATATGAATAGGTATATTGAATACTATAACAGATATGATTAAAAAAAAGGCCATCGAAATTACGGGTATAATCGCCTGCTTAAAGCTTAAATTTTTCTTCTGCATAATTAAACACCAAGTTTTTTTATATTTTAAAAGGATTCTTTATAATTTTAACGAACATATGATATTAATAATGTAATTATGTCAGGAGGGGAAATGATGTTTGATATAATTAATCACAAACCACAGCTAAATCCGCTGGCCCACCCGGTCAAATTAGAAGGTTCTTCTGATCACCTTATAATACTTATACACGGTTACACAGGTACTCCCAGAGAGTTTGATGAACTGGGGAAACTTCTAAACGATAAGTATAATTTTTCTATCGTCATTCCGCGTTTACCAGGTCATGGTACTGATTCTAAGGATTTTAGAAAGACTGGTCGACGTGACTGGCTCAGATCTATATATGATTTAATTATCAACATGGAAAAAGACTTTAATAACATTCATTTAATAGGCCTCTCAATGGGAGCCTTAATCGCATTACTATCATCTATTCACTTTAGCATAAAAAGCTTAGTATTAATTTCACCGGCCCTTTATGCAAGAAATAAGAAAATGTTGTTCAGCCATATCTTAAAATATATAAAACCGGTCATCGACTACAACCCAAAAATCGATAGTTCTATAAAAGATCCTGACCTGATCGATCTATACAATAATTATAATCGGTATGAATATACTGCCCAGTTAGCTGAACTTCATAAGTTAATGTTTGAATGCCGCCGCAAGATCAAAAAGGTAAATACAAAAATTAAAATTATACATTCTAAAAAAGACGAACTGGTTCCTCTTAAATCTGCCCTTAAGATCTATGAAAATGTTAAATCTGAAGATAAAGATATTACAATACTAAACAAATCACCTCATGTTATCAGCTATGGACCTGAAAAAGAAAGGCTATTTAAGGAAGTTGTTGATTTTTTTAATTAAATTCACAGCCTTCCAGCTCAAGTAATATTTTTTTTATCCACCGGCCTCCCGTATAATTACCCATAGCTCCATCTGATCTTATTACACGGTGGCAGGGAATAATGATAGGGATCTTATTTTTACTGAGGGCAGTGCCAACTGCCCGATAAGCTTTTGGATAACCACTTTTTTTGGCCAGCTCTTTATATGAAATAGTTTGACCGTATTTTACTTCTAATAGATTAGTATAAACATCTTTTTGCAGACGGGAACCTTCTATCTTGAAAGGAACTGTAAATTTTTTTCTCTTTCCCGATAAATATTTTTTAAGCTGTTCTTTTATCAATTCAGTCTTTTTTAAATATTGAATTTCTATGTCGTTTTTATTTTGATTAGTTAAATATCTAATTGATATTAACTTATCATCTTTAATTGTTAATTGCAATACTCCGAGCTCTGTTTTCATATAGTCTATATATTTTTTCATTTTGATCCCTTCATCTTATTTTAAATAACCGGGTTTAAAACAACTAGATAATTAACACAATTTTAAAAATTATATTCTAGTTTCAAACTTAAAACCTTGCGTTACCCGGTGTGCGGGGAAAAGGTATTATATCCCTGATATTTTTAATTCCAGATATATACATAAGTATCCTTTCAAAACCTAATCCAAAACCAGAATGAGGAACCGTACCGAACTTCCTTAATTCCAAAAACCATTCGTATTTATCTATATTCATATTTTCTTCTTCCATTCTCTTTTTTAATACATCATATCTCTCTTCCCTCTGGCTGCCCCCGATTATTTCACCAACTTCAGGTACCAGACAATCAACAGCAGCAACAGTTTGATTATCATCATTTGCTCTCATATAAAAAGCCTTTATCCCCAAAGGATAATCTGTAACTAAAACCGGTTTCTTAAAATGTTTTTCTGTTAGATACCGCTCATGCTCAGTCTGTAAATCCATACCCCATTCAACTGGAAATTCAAATGATTGATCAGCTTTTTTTAAGATATTGACTGCTTCAGTATATGTAATCCGGGCAAAGGTAGCGTTTATTATCTTTTGCAAAGTTTCTTTTCTTCCCTTTTCAATATTTTGATCAAAAAACTCCATTTCTTCTTCTGCCTCTTCAATGGCATATTCAAAGAGATATTTTATAAAATCTTCTATTAAATCCATCATCTCTTCTAGATTACAGAAAGCCATCTCAGGTTCGATCATCCAAAATTCTGAAGCATGACGCGAGGTGTTGGAATTCTCTGCTCTAAAGGTAGGACCAAATGTATAAACATCTCCTAAGGCTGTTGCCATAACCTCTGCTTCCAGCTGACCACTTACAGTTAAACCAGTTTGTTCACCGAAAAAATCTTCTTGATAATTTACTTCACCTTGATCATTTTTTGGTAAATTTTCAAAATCAAGGGTTGTTACCTTAAACATTTCTCCTGCACCTTCTGCATCACTTGCAGTAATTATAGGTGAATGAATATATTGAAACCCTTTTTCTTGATAGTACTTATGAATAGCATAAGAAATTTTATTTCTAAACCTATTAACCGTACTAAATGTTTTGGTTCTTGGTCTTAAGTGAGCAATTTCTCTTAAAAATTCAAAACTATGTTCCTTTTTCTGCAGTATATAATTATCTGGAGCGGTCCCAATTATATCAATTTTTTCTGCTTTCATTTCAATACTTTGTTCTCTGTTTGGAACATCTTCTAAATAACCTTTAATTTTAAGACTTGCTCCTCTGTTTATCTCTTCTAATGCAAAGTCTGAAGGGTTAAGTATAACTATTTGCAGGTTTTTTACTGTTGAACCATCATTTAGTTCTAAAAAGGCAATATTTTTTGAAACTCTTTTTGTTTTTACCCAACCTAACACTTTAACATCTTGGTATGACTCTATATCTTTTTGCAAAATATCCTTAATCTTTGTTCTCTTAAAGTAATCCATTATTATAATATAAACCCCCTGTTATAATTATGATGAAAAATAAAGAATTCCTTATATATATTCTTTAAAATTTAATGAAACCCTTTTATAAAATGTAAAAAAGAAAGGATAAGTAATTACTTACCCTTTCTTGTTGAAAATTAATACCATAACTTATCTTCACTCGTACTAACTGCCATAATGCCTTTATCTAAAAGTTTATTAACCTGATCTTTTGTTCTAATCAAACCACCAGCAATAAAAGGTATATCCATCTTATAGTTGATTTGATCAAGAAAAAAAGGTGCCATTAGACCAGGTAGTATTTCAACAGCATCAGGCCTTATTTTCTTTAGGCTATTTATCCCGTTTTTGATTGTACCCGAATCCAGTACAAAAATCCTCTGAATAGTATAAAAACCTTCTTTTTGGCTGTGTTCTATTAAGTTTTTATGGGTAGTGATAATTCCATCACAAAGATTATTAGAAGCCAGATAACTAATTGCTTCTTTATCAGACCTCATTCCTCTCATCAAATCAAGGTGTAAAAATAACTGTTTTTCTTGTTCCTCACACTTTGATTTATAACTATTAAGTTTGTTCAGTTTAGCATTTAATAAAAATACAGATTTAATTTTACTGAAAAGAGCCTTGTCTAGCTTTGTATCTTCACTGATTCCCGCAATAACTGGAAATTCTTCAAATAATTCTTTGATTCTTTGCATAAATAGAAAATACCTCACTCTCAAACTTATTTTTTTTCAATATTTCTTGTTGCTACAATATTTACACTGGTATCTAATATATTTTCAATTACAGTATCTCCTATTTTAATTGGCGCTATAACTTCTTTTTCAGCTATAACTTTCATAGCTTCTAAAAGTAGACTTTTAGGTATAGGTTTGGCTGTTTTAACAGGTACTAATGGAAATTCTCCTTCTTTAACTCGAACCGTTGTAGGAAGAATTCTGGTAGGGTTTTTATACTCATTAATCGCATACTCTTTACCTGTAGGACATTCGAAACCCTTAATATCAGTTATTTCGTCTTTTTCAACTGTAACGGTAACTCGACATCCTTTCGGGCAACCAGTACATATTATATCATGTTCTTCCATTTTTTTCACCTACTTTTTCAACAATAGAAAGCTTTATTTCCTCCATATCATTTTTTATTAAAGCAGCCGGAAGGTTCACAGTAACCATTTCACCCGGCATAACTATTTTCTTATCATAACTGAGTATACTTTTTTCATTATGGCTAAACACTATCTTCACATTTTCCATAGGTTTTTCTACTCTTAAAAAAATTTTTATAAACTTTTTATCTTTAAACTTATATTCAATTTTCTGCGGGACTGTATATGTTACATTTTTTTCTGGTGTTATCTTAATAGGCTGATTTCTTTTCTCTTGGTTTCCATTTAGATATTCTGCCGCAGACCTACCGGCAATTTCCGCTTCTTCAGATACCCAATCAACCAAATCATGAACATGCAGCACATTGCCACAGGCATAAACCCCTTTAAGTTCAGTTTCTCTATTTTCATTTACATAGACCCCTCCTGTTACAGGATGTAATTTGAGATTCATGGCCTTACTTAGTTCATTTTCGGGGATTAGACCCACAGATAAAAGCAAAGTATCACAATCAATCCATTTTTGAGTACCTTCAACAAGATTGAAATCCTTATCAACCTTTGAAATCTCTACTCTTTTTAACCTCTTTTTGCCCTCGATACGGGTAATGGTATGTTTAAGTTTTAAAGGAATATCAAAATCATCCAGACACTGCACCTTGTTTCTAACCAGACCCGAAGAAAAGGGCATGATCTCTAAAACTGCCTTTACATTTGCCCCCTCCAATTTCATCCTGCGGGCCATTATTAGGCCTATATCACCAGAACCGAGAATAATAACTTCTTTTCCAGGTATAAATCCTTCAATATTAGTATATCTTTGGGCAGTTCCAGCCGAAAGGATTCCAGCCGGCCTATCACCCGGAATCTGAATGTTTTCTCTTGTCCTTTCCCGACAGCCCATTGCCAGAATAATTGTGTTTGCTTTCATCTTCAAAACACCATTACTTTTATTTAAAGCGGTAATTATTTTATCCTGATTAATATTTAAGACCATTGTTTCTGTCAAAACCTTTATATTGTTCTTATCTATATCTTTAATAAACTTATCAGCATATTCAGGACCTGTTAACTCCTGGTCAAAATATTCTAGACCAAAGCCGTTATGTATACACTGAGGTAATATCCCACCCATATATTTATCTCTTTCTAGTACTAGTATATCATCAATACCATCTTTTGAAGCCTGTAGAGCAGCAGCTAAACCGGCCGGCCCTGCACCGATAACAATTATTTTGTAATTTTTCAATTACTGATCACCTGCCTTCTTATCCTGTTTTGTTTTCTCTAAAATAAGTTGCTTTGATCTTGCTTTTAATATCTGAGAACCACTGCCTTTTTTGCTCACCTGCAAGGGATCTATATCCAGTTGATCTGATAATATTTTCAGAAGGCGTGGACCACAAAAACCAGCCTGGCATCGTCCTGAACTTGCCCTCGTTCTTCTTTTAATTCCATCTATTGTTTGGGCAGGTACCGGTGAATTAATAGCATCAATTATTTCACCTCGGCTGACATGTTCACAGCGGCAGATTATCTCACCGTAATCTTCATTTTCTTTTACAATTTTCTGCCATTCATCTACTTTCTCTTTTTCTTCATATTCATAGTAATGAGGCAGTTTGGGGTTTTCTTGTTTAAAGTCTTTTTTTAATTTCAAATTATATTTTTCACTATTGCTGTAGTCTTTAACCATCTGAACAACCATTTCAGAAATAGCCGGAGTTGAACTAAGACCAGGGGACTGAATCCCAATTATATTTATCAAACCTCCTTTGTTTTTAGAGAAATCTATATGAAAGTCTCCCGAATCTAAAGCGGCTCTTAAACCAGAAAATGACGTTATAATACCCTTTTCTGGGATTTCGGGTATAAGCCTTCTTGCACCTTTCAAGATCTCATCTAACCCCTTATTTGTAGTAGAAAGTTCGTCCTTATCATTAGTATCATATGCATTGGGACCAATTAATATATTACCATGTACAGTCGGTAATACTAATATACCTTTTGAATTTTTAGCCGGCATTGGAAAAAGAATATGGTTAACGATATCACCATATTCTTTATCAAAAAGATGGTACTCCCCTTTACGTGGGTTGATTTTAAATTCGTCGTTTGCCATCCCGGCAATTTTATCGGAATACAACCCGGCAGCATTAATTACTAGATCTGCCTTTATCTCTCCTTGATTTGTTTTCACCCCACTTATTTTGCCATCCTCAAAATATAGGTCATAAACCTCAGTGTTTAATACAACCTGAGCCCCGTTTATTACTGCATTATCTGCATATGCAATCGTTAATTCATAGGGAGAAATGATGGCTGCCTCCGGGGCATAAAGAGCATATTTTGCATTTTTATTTATATTAGGTTCCTGAGAAATAAGCTGCTTTCTTCCTATTATCTCAAGATTATTTAAACCATTCTTTTCACCATTTTCTTTCTTTTTCTTTAGTTCTTTTAGATCCTGTTCATTAAAACCAACTACAAAAGAACCTATTCTCTTAAAAGGTACCTTTAAATCTGCACAAAGCTTATCAAAAACTGGGTTAGATTTCACATTTAGTTTGCCCTTCAAAGTATTAAAATCAGCATTATAGCCTGCATGTATAATTCCAGAATTTGCCTTGCTGGTTCCATTGGCAACATCTGCAGTTTTTTCTAATAAGACAACATCAGTCTCATATCTAGAAAGTTCTCTCGCAATTGCAGTTCCGATCACACCTGCTCCAATTATAATAATGCGCATTATACCATCTCCTCAGTCTTTTTTATCTATTTTAAAAGATTTAAGGCTTTTTTTGTTTGGTTGGTTATTATACCGTCAACCCCATAGTGAGCCATCAATTTGATGTCTTTTAGGTTATCAACTGTATAGACGTTTAACTTTATATCATTTTTGTGAAGTTCATCCACTAATTCTTGATTAACCATTAGATAATAAGGATGTATATATTGAGTATTCAAGTTCTTTAGATATTGGACTACTTGATAGGGTTTTGCAAAAAACAGGGGGGCAATTTTAAGATTACTATTTATATTTTTTGTAATTACTAATGATTCGTGATTATAGGAAGATATTATTGTTTTCTCTTCTAAATCATATTTTTTTACGGCTTCAATTACTTTTTTTTCTATGCCCTGATTTATGTTATATCCTTTTTTTATTTCAATATTTATTAAAGAAAAGTCCTTGGTTATCTGTAAGGCCTCTGATAACGTTAGTATCTTCTCACCTTTAAATTTTTTTCCATAATAACTACCAAAGTCAATTTTTTTAAGTTCTTTTAAGGTATAATCTTTGATAAAGCCCTTACCATTTGAGACCCTATCTATTTTTGGGTCGTGGATTACAACTGCCTCTTCATCTTTGGTTAAATGAACATCAAATTCAACCCCATTGGCCCCATCTTCTTTTGCCTGTACAAAGGATGCTTTTGTATTTTCAGGCGTCTTATTTGCTGAACCCCGGTGTGCGATAATCTTTATATCCACCTTTTTCACCCCTTAAGTAAATAGTTCAATTCTGCAATATTCTTTAAAACAAAATCTGGTTTTATAGTCGGATTTTTTAAATCAGATCTTTTAGTCTCTCCACTTAAAACCAAAATACTATTTATTTTACTATCTTCGGCCATCTTAATATCTGTATATAATCGGTCACCCACCATAGTGATATAACTTTTGTTTACAGCAAATCTCTCTGAAATATAATTTATCATCTCTACATTGGGCTTACCTATAACCTTTGGCATCTGTCCACTTGAGGTTTTCAATAGACTTGCAATAGCTCCACAGTCCGGCATTGACCTGCCTTTTTCTAAAGGGCAAACCCGATCAGGATTAGTTGCAAAGTACTGAACACCATTATTGATCAAATAATGGGCATCCCATAGTTTTTGATAGGTTAAAGTTGTATCAAAACCCAGTACTAAAAAATCAACATTCTTTCTGCTATTTACAACCTCAAACCCATAATTTTCAAAAACCTTTTTTAAAGATTGAGTACCTACCACATATACCCTATTTTGATCTGTTTTTTTATTATTTTTAATATAATCAGCAGTAACCTCTCCGGCATTGACAATTTTTTTTAGCTCGGTTTGTATACCTAAATTAGCAAGTTTTATTTTGTAATCCTCAGAGTTTTTCGAAGAATTATTGGTTAAAAATATATAATCAATAGCTCTTTTACTTAAGGTGTTGAGCAGTTTTACTACTCCATCAATTAATTCATTACCCAGATATATTGTACCGTCCATATCAAAAATAAAAAGTTTTGTTTCTTTAATTTTATTCATTTAAATTCTCCTCAGCAGTGATTTTAGGTTATCAATTACATCTATTAGTTTTTTATATAAAGATAATTAAAAAAACCTATTTAATGCATAATTTTACCTACAGTTATCCCTAGGTTTACATTAAATAGGTTCTCTTAACTCTAACCTAACATATTAAATTTTCTTTTAAAGGATTTATTAATATATTTATAGACTCTATTTTTATAATTCCATATTCTTTAATAAATTCCTCTTTTTAGATGATTAATCTCACAAGTCTCTTAACTTAATATCATTTATCTCTCAGAGATTTATCTAAAGTTCCATCAGGCAGCATCCAGTCCGGGTGAGGTTCTCCCCTTTCTTCCATTTGATAGCGTACACAGGACTTATTATCACCCTTACAATAATTATCTATCCATTTCTTTGCTAACCTTCCCTTTTCATAATATCTTTTCATGGGACAAACTTGATACCACTTACACACCATAGTAATACCTTCCTCAAAATAGATATTTTATGTGTTTCAATTCAGATATATAAATAATTAATGTATTAATTACCTTCCAATTAAATCTGATGAATAAGCCCTGTATTTTATCACAGTTTTGATAAGACACAATTTTATCTCGCTAAAATTCATTTATCAAACTGAGTCCTTCTAAGGTTATTTCTATTTGACCGGCAGATTTAGTACTTAAATAAAGCTGAACTCTTGCTAAATGGTCAGCATCCTCAGGTACATTACCAAAAGTCCAGCTGATACTCTGCGGATAATTTTTTAATATCGTTTCTGTAAGATTTGCGATTCTGTGATGATAACCACTAGTTTTACTGGTTATTGAGCCAATACTGACCTCGGTGTTATCTGTAACCACCCTTCTTCCCTTGTTGTCATAATAGTTATAATCTTCTTCTGGGAAAAATAGATTAAGTTCTGCTTCTTTTTTTGCTTCAGCAGTACCGTGAACTGTCACTAAATTACCGTCTTTGTTCACATGTTCAATATAAATTGTGAATTCCGGGGTTTCAATCTCTTTAATAACATTATCCGGGGGTTCTTCAAGGTCAGGTATAACTTTTTTGATACTACCATCAGCAAGTTCGAATCTTGCAATATCACCAACTTCTGGTGTCTCATCTGGTTTTTCAACACTAATTAAAGAGGTTTTTTCATCTACTGTTGTTAACTTGACTTCAGCCAGTGTTATTTCAAGCGGTTCTTCTCTGTCTTCAATTTCTAATTTACGGATTAATTTCCCTTTTTGTTCTTCTTTTAAACCATCTTTAAAACCTTTATCAATAACCAGACTCTGACCGATTTTTGCTACCACTTCTGCTTCAATTGGTTTTAATTTTGGTAATTTTGCAACCTTAGAAAAACTTTCTTTTTTTTCGACTGTATCTCTTATTAACTCATCAACTGCTGAAGTTATTGCACTTCCTATTGAAGTATTAGCAAAATCATCATCGGAAAAATAGTCACCCACTACATCTTGTATCTCTACACGAGTTTCTGTAGCCTGACCTCTGCCTGTGTAATTTGTTAGGACACTACCAGAAATTATATCAAATAGACGTCCAGTTAACTTCACATCAACTTCAATGCCTGAAAAAGTTAAAGGCCCTACAGATAATTCGGCTGATTTTGTAACTTCCAATTTATCTATATTTCCAATTATTAAGAGATTACTATCCAATAATCTACCAATTTGAGAAGCGGCAGATAAATCAATTGGTTCACCTTTAGTATAATCTAACTGTGATAGGGCTTCACTCACTCTTGACCGTGCAACAACAGTAACAATTTCTTTTTGGGCTAATTTATCTGTATACTGGTTGGTAATCCATTCTATTATATCTTTTTCTAAATTCTTATCTTTTGTCCAGGCTAATCCTTTTGATTCAAAACCAATCACTGCAACCCTTTCCGCCTGAGCAACGAGTCCAGCCAATATCACTATTACAAATACCAATGAAAAAATCAAAATAACTTTAAATCTTTTTAAACTGGACATTTCCTTAACCCCCTTGAAATATAAATTGCAAATAATTGATTCTTCTTTATTTCCGGTAAAATATTATTATAAAGAAAACATTTTTATAAATTAATGATTGAAAATATTTTAGATTATCTAAATATAAATTAATTATAACTATATCAAATGATGTTGATTTAATTCTCTGCCCAATAAAGGGCTGTTTTAACCGCTTTTTTCCATCCTTTATATCTCTTCTTTCTGTCTTTTTCTTTCATGTCGGCCATAAATACCCGATCTACTTTTCTTTTTTTTCTTATCTCATCTAGATTATGCCAGAAATTTGTAGCAAGTCCGGCCAAATATGCAGCCCCTGTCACAGTAGTTTCAGTATTAACAGGCCTTTCTACTTTTGTATTGGTCATATCGGCTAAAAACTGCATCAATAGATTATTAACTGCAGCCCCTCCATCTACTTTAACTTCCTTTAATTTCAAGCCTGAATCCTCTAACATTGCTGTAATCAAATCTTTACTCTGATAAATTAAGGACTCCAGGGTAGCTCTTATTAAATGATTTTTGCTGCTGCCTCTACTCAAACCTACTATAGTTCCTCTCGTTTTTGGATTCCAGTAAGGGGCACCAAGTCCGGTAAAAGCCGGTACGAAATACACACCATCAGAATCTTTAACCTTTGATGAAAAATATTCCGAGTCAGCTGCGTCATTTAATAAACAAAGTTCATCCCTCAACCACTGAATGGCTGACCCAGCATTAAATATACTGCCTTCTAAAGCATAGGTTATTTTCCCATCTTGGCCCCAGGCGATAGTTGTTAGTAGTCCATTTTCTGAATAAACAGGTGTTTGGCCCGTATTCATCAACAGAAAAGCTCCAGTCCCAAAGGTTATCTTGGTCATTCCCTGATTATAACAGCCCTGGGCAAAGGTAGCTGCCTGCTGGTCACCAGCAATTCCCGCAATAGGAATATTTTCTCCAAAAAATATATTTTTATCGGTAGATCCATAGATCTCGCTGGAAGACTTAACTTCCGGCAGTATTTGATGGGGTATATCTAAGATGTTTAACAGCTTATTATCCCATTTTAGCTCATGAATATTATATAATAAGGTCCTGGAGGCATTCGAATAATCTGTTACATGAACATTACCATTAGTTAACTTCCAAATTAAATAGGTGTCAATTGTACCAAATATTATTTCTTTATTTTCAGCTTTTTTACGTGCATCTTTTATGTTGTCTAAAATCCATTTGATTTTTGTTCCAGAAAAATAAGGGTCTAAAAGTAGGCCTGTTTTTTTTCTAAAAGTATCTTCATAGCCCTTTTCTTTTAATTTTTTGCAAATATCTGAACTCCTTCGGCACTGCCAGACAATAGCATTATAGATTGGTTCACCTGTATTTTTATCCCACATAATGACGGTTTCCCTCTGGTTAGTGATACCTATCGAATCTATTTGTGAGAACTCAATATTTGACTTTTTGACAGCATTATTAATAACACCCAGGGTTGAATTCCAAATTTCTTCAGGATCATGTTCTACCCAACCCGGCTTTGGATAGTATTGAGTAAATTCTTTTTTTGCTTTTTTAACAATTTTACCCTTCTTATCATACAATAATGCCCTAGTACTTGTTGTGCCCTGATCAATAGCCAATATATATTTAGACAAACCTCTTCCCCCCTATAAATTTTTTTGCTACTGCAGTGTTGCATAGATACAGCTTTCTACGAGTTTGATATCATTTTCTTCAGCATATTTTCTTATTTCATCACTACGTGTACCCGGCTGCAGCCAAACATATTTAATATTGAGTTCAGTAATCTCCTTCATTATTAATTTACCGATCTGAGGATTTACAACCATATCAACTACATCGATCTCTTTTTCAACACTTGATAGATTGTCATATGTCTTTATCCCATCGATTTCATCTAAAGAGGGGTTTATCGGAAATACATTATAGCCGTTTTCATCCAAAGTTTTTACAATCTTATAACCATATTTATCCTTTTTATCAGTCGCACCTACTACCGCCCAATTCTTCATTTTTAACGTTTCATTTTTTATTGTCATTTTTTATTCCCCTTACTCTTATTATATAATATAATTAATATTTTTTCATAAAAAGTACTTAGCTTTACTTTTTTGATAAATTAAAGATAATTTCAGCCCCAATTTTACAGTGGGGCTGTTTTTGCTTTATTTTTGTAGATCCATCGGTTCACCACAACAGATTAACTCTCCACCACCTGCTTCAATAACCTCAACCACATTTCCACAGACCTGACATTTGTATACTTCACCTTTTTTCTTTACATTCATATTATTACCTCCTCATTTTATTAGTTTTGTCTTCGCTTATAAAACTTCAATAATTCATGTGCACTTAAAAAGACGACTGCAGCACCAATTACATAAATCCAATCGAGCAGTGTAATTACAGCAAAACCAAGATACTGATTGATAACTGGGGTATAAATTGCTGTAATTATCATCAACATAGAGATAAGCACTGAATACAACATCTTTTTGTTGGAAAAGAAATTTTTATTGAATAAACTGACCTTTTCATATCTTCTGGACATGATATTTGTTAGCTGTGTAAAGGCAATTGTTAAATAAGTTATTGTTGTTGCCCTACCGTAAAGGGGATGGGAAACGGTTAAATCTAAACTACCCATCCTTCCATTAAATAAATAGAAGTTTAAAAAGGCCAAGCCACCCATTAAAACACCAAATAGAGCAAGCTCAGAAAAAGTACGCTTATTTACAATGTGCTCATCCTTAGCTCTAGGTGGTGATGTCATAATATCTTTTGAACCTAGATCAAAAGTAAAAGCCGTCAGTGGTAATATCTCTGCTAAAAGGTCGATAGCCAGTATTTGTATTGCTAAGATGGGAACAGGGAAATTAAAGAGTGATACCCCAAGCAGTCCCAATAAAACAACCGCAAGTTCCCCGCCATTACTGGTTAAAGAAGCAATAACAGTTTTCTTCAGATTATTATATATAGTGCGGCCCTCTTCGATAGCATATACAAGGGTGGGAAAACTATCATCAAGGAGAATCAATTCTGCTGCCTGTTTTGAGACATCAGTTCCCATACCTCCCATCGCTACACCAATATGGGCACTCTTTAAAGCTGGAGCATCATTTACACCATCTCCGGTTACTGCGACTATCTTCTGCTGATTTTTTAGAATTTTAACTATACGCAATTTATGCTCAGGTGAAACTCGTGAAAAGATCAGGCTTTCATTTTCATCCATTATGTTCTTAAGCTCTTCATCACTTATATCTTCAAAATCATGTCCTGTAATTACCCTAATATCCTCATCTTCTTTTACGAGATTTATCTTTTTACCGATAGCTTCTGCAGTAATAGCATGGTCACCTGTCATAATATAGGTATTTATATGAGCTGCA
>JAGYMU010000110.1 GCA_018399995.1 Halanaerobiales bacterium
GTGGGTTCCAGCCAATCCTGCTCGAACTTTTTGGGAAGCTGTTCAAAGTTATTGGTTTACTACTTTAGCTACTCAAATCATAGAAAGCCTGAGTCATGGTACATCGATGAGACTGGATGTTACTTTCCAGAATTGGTATGAAAAAGATGTTGTAAAGGATAAGATTCTTCCTAGAGAAAAAGCCTTAGAAATAATGGAAAACTTACTTATCAATGTGGATGAATTAGGACGCCCACTCCCGTTATGGCGTCGTACGTCCTTACAAGGAGCAAACTTTCTTGCAACTTATACAATAGCTGGTGTAAAACCAGAAGATGGTACAGATGCTAGTAGTGAAGCAACATTACTAATTTTAGATGCTATTGACGAGTTAAAATTAAATCATCCAGATTTTAAATTTAGATGGCATCCTAAAATTAGTCCTAAAATCTTTAAAAGATGTCTCGAAGTAGTGAGAAATGGATTAGGCCAGCCCTCAGTTAAAAATGATCCAATTGTAATTGAGGGTTTAATGAATCATTATGGTTTTAGCTTGGAAGAAGCTCGTAGTTGGTCTGTCGTAGGTTGTATATCACCTGCTCCAACCATTAATCAAGGTCGAGCTCGAAGAGATGCTATTGGCACAACTCCAGCTAAATGGTTAGAATTAACTTTGCATAATGGTGTAGAACCTGTATTTTCTCCACGAGTTGGCCAGCAGGTTGGTCTTAAGACTGGAGATCCAACTAAATTTACCAGTTTTGATGAGGTATTTGAAGCTTTTAGAAAACAATATGCCTATTCCTTGCAAGTGGCTTTAAGAGTAAAAACAATCGGTGAGCATTATGCCAATTTAATGATCAAAAGGCCGTTTCTTTCATGTTTGTTTAGGCGTTCTCTGAAGGCTTGCAGAGATATCACGGATACTCCAGAAAAAGGAATGCCCTGGGCAAATGATCCAGGAAAAGTTGATGCAGTTGATTCCTTAATTTCCTTAAAGAAACTTGTCTTTGATGATAAGAAGTATACCATGGAAGAGCTACTTAAGGCGCTTAAAGCTGACTGGAAGGGTTATGAAGAAATGCGTCAGGAATTCATAAACGCACCAAAGTTCGGTAATAATGATGATTATGCAGATGAAGTTGCTAAAAGAACGTATACGATGATTGCCGATGAAATGAGTAAAGTAAAAGATGTCAATAATGCAAGCCCCATGCCTTCCGGATTAGTTGTAACCCGTATGTGGTTATTGGCAGATAAGACTGGGGCAATGCCAAATGGTAGAAAATTTGGTGATCCCCTTGCCGATGGAGGAATTAACCCCCACGCTGGTTATGACAAAAATGGACCTATGGCTGCCATTGTCTCTGCCTCAAAGATAGATGCAACCAAGCAAAAAGCTAATATCTTTAATCAAAAATTATCACCTTCCAGTATAGCTGGAGAAAAGGGATTAGAGAAGTTTTATGATTATGTTACAGCAACGATGAATTTAGGCTTAGACATGGTTCAATACAATATCGTTGATTCAAAAACATTGAAGGATGCCCAGAAACACCCCGAAAAATACCCAGATCTAGTAGTTAGAGTTTCTGGTTATAATGCTCACTTTAATGAATTGGATAAATTTGTGCAGGATGCTGTTATTGAAAGAACACAGCACAATATTTAATTAATCAGTTTGCTATATCTCATTGGATGGACTATTCTAGAATTAAAGCTGAGTAAAAATGAAGATATATAAAATATATATCAGGGTATTTATATAAAGAAGAAGACTTATTAACCACAAGACAGATATCTACAGAGTTAGGTTGCTGGTAGGTATCTGTCTTGCAAAATTACAAAAGAAATGAAAATATAGCTATTGTGTTTTTGTTTTTATAATTTAGCAGACTTAAGATTTTGCTTAAGGTTATTTTTATTGACTTAACTTGGAATTATCATTTTGGCTTAATTATTTAACTGCAAGTAGCCAGAGATACTAATATAATTCATATAGTGTTGTACATAGCATAATAAACAAAGAAGAAGTTTTGCCGTCGTAGTTTATTTATAAGGCTTAAATGAGATGAATTTGTATGTTTGGCAAAAAACATTGAATTTTATAGACTACATTAATATATTTTAATATTTATCTCTCTATTTGGTATTAGGGCAACTGGAAAACAAATGTTTCTCTATAAAATTATCATAAAAAGTTTCTGAATCAATAACATTAATTAAATTAATTGAATAATATTATCGATAATATTATAACGATCTATTGAGAAATAATTCTAATTTAGATTTCAGAATGGACATGGGTAGATAAATAATATTTGTTGAATTAATAAAATAAATTAAAGAAATATGTTTAACATTTTAACCCATCGTTATTTTTGAAATCCTCACAGTTTTCTATTTACAATTTATGAATTAGATATTTCACTTTGATTTAGTCGAGTTTTTAGTTTATTTTAAAGGGAGAAGAATTATAATGACAGAGCTTAATATTTTTCATGAATATGGTTATAAAATTCAAGCACATTTAAATTTAGAAACATATGCTTTAGCAATAAAACTCTTAAAATACGAGAAAGATGCACCAAACAATATTAAAAGACCTAAAAAGGATCTAGGTTATCATCTCTCATTATGTCAAGCTTTTGCTATTTCTAGAAGGGAAGGTGTATCATTAACGATGTTTAAAGAGGATATGTGGTGTTTCGAACCAGTTATTGGTCTTGGATTAGCTGAAGCTCCTCAATATTTCCTAGAAGGAAATAACCGTTTTCCAGGGACTGCTCAAAATATAGAAGCTGGAAAAAATTGGGCTCAGTCATTTCCTCATTTTGAATTTGGTGAATATAAAGGAATTACATTTGCTCCTTTAATCAAGACTACTTTTGAACCAGATTTAATCATACTATATTGTAATCCTGCTCAGTTAACACAGCTATTAATCGCAATTAATTGGATTGATGGAAATGATGTAAATTGCAGACTCTCTGGTCATGCTGCTTGTGTTTATTCTATTGTACCAACCATAAAAAATAATCGATTTCAGGTTAGCATACCTTGTATGGGTGATAGGAAAAGAGCAATCGCTCAAAATGATGAATTGATCTTTAGTTCCCCAATTAATAAAGTGAATAATCTAGTGTACGCTTTGATAAACCTTGCAGAAAATAATAGAGGACTCCCAATAAAATTTCAACAAATGCCGGAATATAAATTAGCTAAAAGTTATGCCAAGATAGGTAAGTTAATAGGAATGGATATTGATTGAGTTGTAATAATTTGGAGAGCTGTGGACACTTTAAAATAAAATTACCTTCAAATAAATAAATTAGTCATGAAAATAATTTTTTACTTTAATCCTGTTAGCATGGTTTGTGAAAGCGATATTTTTAGATCGGTTAGAAATAACTAAATTTATAACTGATCAAATTCTAAAAATATAAGTTTATAAGGGGTCATCAAGTTGGAGATAAATAATAAAAATCTGCACTTAGGTTTTATAGGTTTTGGTGAAGCAGCATATGAAATGAGTTTAGGTTTTTCCACAGTAAATATTAAAAATATTTTTGCATATTCCAGATCTCATAATGATAAGAAAATTAGAGAAAAAGCCAAGAAGAGTAATGTTGTATTATGTGCGGATATGAATGAACTTACAGAGAACTGTGATATCATTATTTCTGCCGTTACTTCTGATTCTGCTATTGAAGTTGCTAAATTAATATCACCATATTTGACAAGAAGACATATTTACGTAGATATTAATGCTGTTTCATCTGTAACAAAAAATAAAATATATGAAGAAATTAAAAAATCAGGAGTTAATTTTATAGATGCTGCAGTAATGGGTCAGATTCCTTCTTATCGCCATAAAGTTCCAATTATAATAAGCGGAGGAAGTGTAGAAGAATTCTATAATAGAATGGCAGTATATGGTATGAATTTAACTATTATAGAAGGTGGTGTGGGAAGCGCTTCGAAGGTCAAAATGATCAGGAGTACCTTTGGGAAAGGATTGTCTGTATTGCTTATTGAAACAATGATTGCTGCAAACAAGGCAGGTGTATCTGATTTGATTTATGGTAGTATTAAAAACACGATGGAAAAATTATCATTTGATAAAAAAATGAATAGATGGGTTTGCGGAACTGTAACACATACAAGGCGAAGAATTCATGAGATGGAAGAAGTAATAACTACGCTTAAATCATTAGATGTAGATCCAGTAATGTCTAAAGCAACTAAGGAAGTTTTAAGCTGGATAGATTCTTTAAATTTGCAGGAAGAGTTTAACGACCAAATACCAGAGAATTATCATGCTGTTATAAAAAAATTAGTTAATAAAGAGTTCTAGTTAACCAAGAATATTTTTATATTAAAAACTATAAAAATGTTCTAAAATTTGTATTAATTGTAAACCATAACAAAATTTACTTTATTAGATATATTTTTTTATGAAAATAAATTTTTAGAGAGTAAAGATGAATGGCCTAGATTTATCAGAAAAATATTTTTTTGAAATCGGCTTAAAGATGCTCCAGGATAAATTCCCAAATTATATACATCGTATTGCTGCAGGGTTAGTAGGGGAAGGATCAGAATGTTATGGTTTTGATGATGAAATCTCACGGGATCACGATTGGGGTCCTGGTTTTTGTCTTTGGCTAACTCAGGATGATTACAATAGTATCGGGAAACATTTACAAAAAGAATACGATAGGCTCCCAAAAG
>JAGYMU010000111.1 GCA_018399995.1 Halanaerobiales bacterium
GTTACTGTAAGGAAGATGAAAACGTAATCGATGAGCTGTAAAACCTTAAAAAAAATAATCTACTAACTAGCCTTGCCATTAAAGTCAAACTCTAGCCTTACACCAAAGATTTTTAGATAGTTTTCTGGTTAGTCCACATTTACTACAACGTATCTGATCGGTAGAAAGAGACCAGAATTTTTTACTGCCGCAGCGAGGACATGTTTTCATAATCTCTTTATACTGATTTATCAACAGTTTTTCAAGGTTCTAAATGAAACTTAGGTATAGGATTACTATAAATAAAAACAATGAATATAGGAGTTCTAAATGACTGAAGACCAGTTTAAATTATTATGTGGTGTTGTTGATGGTACTAGCAGTAGGTGTGAAATTGGATTTATTATGGATAGTACATGGTTACCTGGATGGTATGATATTCCTATTATTGATTATTATACCAGTGATGAACAATGGTTTAAGGCAAATCAAAAAGCACTAGATGTTTTCTCTGATGTAATATTTTTCCCGGGGTTTTGGTCTGAATATGGAATGTGCACTGAGCCCTCAGCTTTCGGAGCTAAATGCATTTTTTCGCATAACAATTTTCCTAATGTAAAAAATCTTTCATTTGAAAATTCTAATTTTGAAAAATTAATCAAGCCCAATCCCTCTACTGATGGCCTGCTTCCTTTTATGATCAATCGATTGAAAATTATGCAAAATAGGGTACAAAAAACTGGGCATTTCTATCCATTTGCCATTTCTAGAGGTCCACTTAATATTGCAAGCTATCTACTTGGTGCCACTGAATTTCTGTTACTTTTTAAACTTCAACCTGAAAAAGCACATGCCGTTTTAAAAGTTGTAACAGATTTCATTTGTGACTGGCTGGAATATCAGCTTAATACATTTCCAACCATGAATGGTATTATGATATTAGACGATATTGTTGGATTCATAGGCAAGGAAGATTTTATAGAATTTGCCTATCCCAGTCTCAAACAAATTTTTACCCAATTTCCTGTTAAAATAAGATTCTTCCATAATGATGCACCATGTATTGTCTCGGCTCCTTTTTTATCTGAAATCGGTGTAAATATGTTAAATTTTGGGATAGATACAGACATGAATAAAATGCGTGATTTTTGTGGACCCGATATTGTCCTGGTGGGCAATATACCTCCTCGGGATGTTCTGGCAAATGGAACTCCTGAAGAAGTACGAGCTTCGGTAAGGTCACAATTGAATACAATGACAGATACATCACGTATCATTATGTCTTGCGGTGGAGGTATGCCTCCAGGTGCTTCAACTAATAATATCCAAGCCTTTATAAAGGAGGTGAAGCGTAAATAAATAGACAAAATGTGATAAATAAGTAAATAAAAATTTTCTTGATTATGGTTTTAATAGGAAGTTATCTAATTCGAAGATGTTAATTTTTATGTTAGAAAAATAAAATGGAGAGAAAAAATAAATGAGAAAAATATTTTCATTAATGATGCTATTTTTAGTGATTATGATTGTCCTAACAAGTTTTTCATATGCCGCAGATAAAGTTTATACACTTAAAATGTCAACACAGTTGAATGAAACAGCTCCGAATGTTGTTGGATTTAAAGAATGGGCAAGAAGAGTTGGTGAAAGAACTGATGGGAAACTGCTCATTGAAGTTTATCCAAGTGCTCAGCTTGGTTATGATGAAGACGTGATCGAGCAGGCTATCCAAGGAGCAAATGTGGCAGTACTTACTGATGGTGGTAGAATGAGTAATTATGTAAAAGATATAGGTATTATTGGAATGCCCTATTTTACAGATAGTTATGATTATGTATTAAAAGTCACTCAAACTGAAACATTTAAAGAGTGGGAAAGAGAGCTCGCTGAGGAAAATAATATCAGGGTTCTTTCCTTTAATTGGTATGATGGACCGAGGCATTTTTTGACAAATAAACCTATAAAAGAACCTGCTGATCTCAATGGTTTGAGAATTAGAACACCTGGTGCACCAGTTTGGTCCGAATCCATCAAAGCCATGGGGGCAATTCCTGTTTCAATGGCTTGGACCGAAGTTTACCAAGCTGTACAACAAAAAGCAATTGATGGTGCTGAAGGTCAACACACCGCTTCGTATCCAGCAAGGCTGTATGAGGTTGTAAAATACGTAGATAAAACATCACATTTTCATCTTATAACTGCTATTATCGTTGGAGAAAAATGGTTTAAAGAATTACCTGAAGAGTATCAAAAAATTTTACTAGAAGAAACAGAGGCTGTTGGTGCTGAGAATGCACAATATGTTATAGAGGTTACTGATGAATTTGAGGCAAAAATGGTTGAAGAAGGAATGGAAATTGTAGAGGTTAATCTAGAAGCATTCAAGGAAGCAGCAGATAAAGCTTATGATGTGTTAGGATTTAAGGAATTAAGAGAAAGAATTTACGCAGAAATAGAATAAAAATATTTTATTTATAGTGATTAGCTGTAAGATGGAAAAAGTAAAAATATTTTATAACAAATTTTGTAAATTTGAAGGATTACTGGTTCAAATATTTTTAGGAACTTTAATGGTTTTAGTCTTTTCGTCGGCAGTATGCCGAAGCTTAAAATTTCCTATTAACTGGGCTATTGATGTTTCTATGTTATTATTTGCGTGGACGGTATTTCTGGGAGCCGATGTAGCTCTCAGAAATACCGGTCTGGTAAAAGTAGATTTGATCATCAAGAAATTATCACCGAATATACAAAAAACACTTTATATTCTTTGGCAGGTTATTATAATTGCATTTTTATTATCCTTAGTATGGTATGGTATACCGTTGTCAATAGAAAGCTCAAAACGATTATTCTGGACATTGGGAATAAGTTATTCCTGGGCTACGGTTAGCGTCCCAGCAGGATCCTTTTTAATGATAGTATCAACCAGTATAAAGCTCTATAACACAGTAAGAAATAAGAACAAAGAGAAAGGATAATTATATGCTAGTTGTACTGATTATATTTTTATTTCTACTTGCTTTTGGTATGCCGGTGGCTTTTGCTATAGCTGTTTCTGGGGTAGTATTTTTTATTATGACACCGGAGATACCTTTTTCCATAGTTGTTCAAAGAGTAGTAGCCTCAACTCAGTTTTTTACATTACTAGCAATTCCCCTGTTTATATTTGCCGGGAACTTGATGAATAACACAGGAATTACCAAGAAACTTATAAAACTTTCAGATGTACTTACCGGACATATGTACGGTAATATAGCTCAAATCAGTATTGTTCTTAGCACGATGATGGGTGGTGTATCAGGTTCATCTACTGCGGATGCAGCAATGGAGACAAGGATTCTGGGACCGGAAATGCTTAAAAAGGGATATTCAAAAGGATACAGTGCTTCAGTTAATGGATGGTCAGCATTAATAACTTCGACAATTCCTCCAAGTATGGGTTTTGTAATTTATGGTGCAATTGGCGAAGTATCGATAGGAAGACTTTTTGCTGGTGGGATTATTCCCGGTATTATTATGATGATTTCCTTGATGATAGTTGTATCGATATCTTCAAAAAGGCGTGGATATATGCCAGCAAGAGAAAAGTCTGCTACTTTAAAAGAAGTGCTTATTGCCCTTAAAGAGAGTATTTGGGCTCTTATTTTCCCGATTATACTAATTGTTGGGATAAGATTTGGAGTTTTTACGCCTTCCGAGGCTGGTGCTTTTGCAGCGGTTTATGCTGTTTTTGTTGGTTTTTTCATTTATAAAGAGCTTACATGGACATCATTCAAAAAGACATTAAGAGATAGTGCTATGGATATTGGTGCAATTATGATTATTATTGCTTTTTCTGGAATTGTTGGCTATGGCATTGTATACGATAGAGTATCCCAAAAAATTGCTACTATTCTTATGAGTATAAGTTCAAACCCTATTTTTCTCCTATGGATAATTATTGCTTTTCTTGTAGTAGCAGGTATGTTTGTTGAAACTACCGTAATCGCTTTACTTTTAACACCTATATTGCTTCCTGTTGTTACCAGGGTAGGGATTGACCCTGTGCATTTTGGTGTAGTTATGATGATTAATGTTACAATGGGAATAATGACACCCCCTCTTGGAGTTGCGTTATATACAGTATCGTCTATAATGGAATGTCCTCCTGAGGATACTGTTAAGGAATCATTGCCATTCTTTATAGGATATATAATCACAGATATATTATTAATAAGCTTCCCACAATTAGTTCTATTTATTCCTAATCTTATTTTTGGTTAATAAAGAATATAATAAATATAATGTATCTATACAAAAAATCCAGGTTAGATTTAGTAAGCTGATTAATTTTAGAAAGCTTTTCTATCATCCTCTTAAGATTAGTTTTAATATAAATAACAAATAATAGGTTAACTTAATTTCTGATTTCATTATGCTATTTTTTTTATAATTTTTAGTCGTATTTTAAATAAGAAATAAGATGGTAATATTTAATAAAAAGCAAGATATTACCTAAGAGCGCAATCATAATATATTATAATTATATTTTGTTAGATAAAATTAAGTGAAATTATATTATATTAGTAATAGGAGGATATATTATGGTAGATTTTAATGAAATATCTGAATCTTTGCAA
>JAGYMU010000112.1 GCA_018399995.1 Halanaerobiales bacterium
AACCTGATTCAATTATTTCAAATCTTACTATATCTTCTCTGTCAATGAGAATACTAACATGATCAGGTTCATGATTTGTGGGTGGGTGTATGATATTAGAGTCCGAACCATTAATCGTCATACCATTATCCACCAATATATCGGTAATTATTTTTTCATTTGGTTTGCCGAGACTAATTACCAAAACTAGTATAATAATAATTACGAATATTAAGGCAAGTACTATTTTCATCCATTTATTATTCACTGCATTCTCACACCCTTTAATCTTAAACTTATCAATAAATCCAAACTACTTTCCCCCAGCTAATATCTAAATCATCATATCTAACTGCACTTCCATTACTAAATACTGCTTTAGCATGAACGCCAGCCGACGCACCACCCATATTAGAATATTCGCAACCAGGAGATAGATTTATAGTAGATTCATTCTTTTCAAAAGATCCAGAATAATAATGTTCAGGCCATCCTGTGTCATAAGTGTAATTACCAATATAAAACGTTCTAGCGTCATATTGGACTACCCCACTCCATGCATAATCAACCCTGTCTTGATAAGTAGAATTACCACTCCATGAATATATATATTGAGATACATCATAGGTTTTGATATCTTCTCCATTATAAGTGCCACTTGTAGAATAAACTTTTGAATATAGACTATGAGTAACTGTTCTTCCCATATATGCAAAATAGCCTTCTGATGTTTCTTCTAAATATATGCCTTTACTGGAATATGCAATAGGAGTTATGTTTTTAAAAACTACTGGTTCAGCCAAAGACTGTTCCAATTTTGACCTGATTTTTTTATCATTAAGGTCAAGAATAACTTTGTAATCCTTAGAAAAATCCGCTAATTCAGCTGCTTCCTCAAATTCTTTTTGATTGTTAAGCTTATTAATAAAACTCTCGTGTATTTCCTTTAATTGGTTGTTAATGCTATCTTCTATAGCCGCGCAATATCTAGTTAAATATGCGTCTTTCTGTTTTTCATCCATTTTGTCGTATTCTGATTTTGTTATAATATTCAAATCAATATCTTGAATTTCTTCTGCCTTAGCTTCTTCTATATCGCTTGCAATATCATTCCCTTCAACTTTATCTGCTGCAAGTCCTACAGCACAATAAGAACTCATAATGACCATAACTAAAACAAACAATACTATCTTTCTCATAATAGACTTCTTTCATTTCCCAAATATTTTCCGGTTGAACAAATCCTGATCCTGTGCTACCATCATGCTTATAGTTCTTGTGAAACCGACTACCGTAGTACAATGGTAAGGTATCACGACCAGTGGTTTTTGCAAGGATATTCTTATACATTCATACACACCGCCTCCATTCTATGTCAAAATTCCTAGTAACAGGATTTGATTATTTGTAATAATATCATATTAGGATAAATATTGTCAACCATATTGGCAACAACATTCTCAACAGGTGAATTGTCCTGCAGCGAATGAGTAGGTGATAAACAATTGCCGCCTCCAGGCATCATTATCTCCAAGGTTTCTTTAACATCCTCTACTGTACTATAGGCCACCATTCCTGCTGTAGATATAGGCCTAGGAGCCTTGGACAAAAGTATTTTCAAATAATATGTTAATTACTAGTAATAATACTATCTAATGGATAATCGTATTGAGTATCGTAATTTATGCACACCAAAATAAGCATCCTGTATGCTTTTTGAATCAGATGGTATTTATTTGTAATTCATCTGTTATCACCCTCCTTTCCTGTGAATTTTTATCAACCTGTCTGTGGATAAATCCATTCCGAACTGTGGATAATTTCCTGATATGACTTGCTATAGAAATAAACTTTTATAATTTTCCTTATATTATGCATAACACTGTGCAATTTGAATTCAAGTGAAGATTTTTCCAACCCCCGGTAATGCATCTGTACAAGTCCATCCTGAATTTGAATGTTACCCCATACCGGTTCAGGAATGCTTTTCCTCAGCCTTAGAATTTTCTTGCCCTCTTCGCTATTCGCTTTTTCCTTTGCTTCCTCTCTAATACTGTCATTTTCCATATCTCTTTCTATCCTTCTAATTCCATCTTTTGCCTTTGTGCAAGTGCTGGAATTCGGGCAGGACACACATGCCTTTTCATTGCTATATAGCTGTATTTTATCATCCTTCAACTGCTTTTGCACAGTTAAAATATGCCCTTCCGGACACGTATATGTATCAGTTAAATTATCGTATTTGAATTTGTCTTTCGCGTACGTACTGTTGGCTTCCGGATAGGACGCATAGAAATCAATGCCTTTTTCTTTAGTATATAAAATATTGTTAGCTGAAAAGAATCCAGCGTCCGCACCCAGTTGAAAACCTTCAAGGCTGCCGTATAGATTTCCCGTATTTTCTATGGTTGGAATCAATCCCAATTGGTCTGAAGAATTGTTACTCGTGTGTGTACCCAGAATTATATGTGCTTTGTCATCCACCAGTGCAAAATGATTGTAGCACTGCTGTACTCCATGATGCTTTGTGACCATTATGCACGAATCGGGATCAGTGAAGTTAATTTGTTTCTTATCTGGTATTTTTTTGTCTCCGTTTTCCTTTTTCCATTTACTCTCCAATTCTACTTCCGCATTTTCCATTTTATTGACCCTATTTTCGATAAATGCTATATTATTAAGTGTTTCCATTGTTTCGTCATGCTTTTCCTCACTTGTATTTTTTAAAATTTTAGATTTTGCGTTTAATTCATTGTAATCAATTTTATTTACTTCCTCGGATTCATTTAAATCTATGTTGAAAACCTGTTTTCCCTTGATATCAAGGGCTTTTTGATGATTCTTTTGTAATATATTATGTACTTTTTTGGCTTCCCTATTAATCAATTTTTCCATCTCTTCATCCGTCAAATCTTCAAATCCATCAATACTGTCTTTTAGTTCAGTAAATAATAATTCAAGTTCATTTTTACCATTTTTTATTTTCTTTGTTAAATAACCATAGCTCATAGCCTTATGCTTGGAGGCATTCGCCTTTATTTTAACCCCATCTATGTACATACGCTCTTTTCCTATTAAAGATAAATCCTTACAGATTAATAATATCTGTGTAAAAAAATTATCTATCTCATCCAAAAGAGAATTTATTACTCGCTCTACCGTTTTATAGCTTGGCATCTTCATTCCATTCAGTATCCAATGGACTCCAATGCTGTCTTTCGCATATTTCACTATGCCTTTTGAGGAAAAATACCCCTCATTCATTGAATAAAGAATTACTGCTATTAGTGTAGGCCTGCTATAAGGCGTCGTTCCCATGATTTCTCTCCTGTACAACTCTAAATCCAGTATACCGGCAAGATACAAATAAAATCGTGCGGTATGGGGACCTTTTTCAACCTTTTCCTCCAATAACTCCGGAAAAACGTACATCTGATTTTTTATCTGTGGTACTCGTAGTGACATGTTATCTCTCCTGTCTTTTTATTCAACCTGTCAAAAGAGCACCTTTTTTTTTCAAAACTACTTTTTATTTTGCTATCAATATGGTAGAATATTTATAGCGTTTTTAAAAGTGCTCTTTTTTGGTTGTTTTGTTCAAAAATATTTTACCATAAACTGAGCACTTTTTCTATACAAATTTTTAAAAAACATTGATTTTTCAAGGTTTTTCGAGATTAGCAGTTCATGTAACTGTGTACCATTATATACATATTATGTAACCAGACTTTTGTCCAAGGCTCCTAGGAAGCAGATTGCACTTTTGTCTCAAAGTATATCCTGTATACATCCGACAATCAAGAATACAGAGATTTTTGAAAGACTTATTAGTTTTAAAACAGTTGAAAGAAGGATTGACTATTTTGAATACATCGTCCCAAATAAACATATCGCATATATCTGAATTTGTTAGTGTATAAGAATAAAAAAAATGGTTATAATAAAAAGTATCAATTGACACTATTTTATTGACTTCCATTTTATGATAGTGTATAATTTAATTAGATATTCAACGAATGGGAGTTGATAAATGATCAATGATTAAAACACAGGAGGAAGTAGAGAGATTTATTGAAGAAGTACATAGAAGGTTGAGGGAATCGACAAAGAACATTTATATAGTTTTAAAACATACTGTTGAAGATAAAACACATAATTTTATGAATGAATATAATTTAACTGACGAAATGATATGTGAAGAATTATTAAAACTTAATATAACAAACTACTCGAAAACAGAACAAGATATTGATGACAGATTTAGAGGGGGATTTTGGTTTTTTGGACAGATGTTTGAAGTGCCTGATACTAGAGAAAGTTTAGAGATTTATATTAAGATTAAACTAAAAAAAAGGGTAATATGTATGTCTTTTCACCCAAAGGAGTGGAAAATCAATTATCCATATCTATAGATAGAAATAGCTAGTTTATTAAGGGGGCGAGGTATATGAAGGAGAAAAAAGAAATGAAATCTTACTGCTATAATTGTAATGAG
>JAGYMU010000113.1 GCA_018399995.1 Halanaerobiales bacterium
AAGCGCTGGTCAGGGTGATGTAATTCATTTAAATTTAATGCTATACAACCAATTACTCGAGTTTTTTTCATATCTGTGAGAAGTTCAATAACCTGAAATCCATCATAAATCTTGATGCCTTTATCGAGTACTTGTCTCTCTAGTTTTTCTGTCATAAGCTTTGATGTCAAAGGACCAGCTGACGTTGCTCGTTGTCTGAGATCGTAATCTGTCTTATATCCAATAAACTCACCATACTGGTTATGCGGAAATGAAACTCCAATATCAACTAGGTGTAGAAAACACCAGGGAGATAAGGCGGCTTCCACCAGGGCTATGTCTCCATCCATACAACCTCCCTGAAAAAGGTTCAATGCCATATCTTCTATTGAATCTTTTTGGTCTCCAAATAGATTCAATTTGTAATACGTTTGCTTATCAGACCCAGTATTACGAGAGGTTCCTTTTTTAAGACCTTCTGTAATTATTGCTATATCTTGCTGACCAAAAGAAAATAAACGATCAGCAGTATTTAAACCAGCTGCACCTGAACCAATAATTGCAGTATTCAGGAATATAACTCTAATTTTAAAACCTTGAATGGTAACAAGCTTCTCTTGCATTATAATCTCCTCAAATGAAAACCACCATCAATATTGATAACCTCGCCTGTCGAAAAATCAAAATCACCAGAACAAACTGCCCTAACAGCCTTTGCAACATCCTCTGGATACCCCCAACGTTTGATTGGAGTTATACCTCCTCTAATCATTTTTTCATATTTATCTTTTACCACATTTGTCATATCTGTTTGGATAATTCCTGGTCTTATTTCATAAACATCTATGCCCCACTCAGCTAGACGAACAGCAAACAATTTGGTTATCATGCTAATTCCTGCTTTAGAAATACAATATTCACCACGATTTATAGAAGCGGTATATGTATTAACAGATGAAATATTAATGATTTTGGGTTTATTTTTTATTCCCTTTTTCAAATTTTCAATCATAATATTTGCTACGCGTTGGGTTAAAAAAAATGTCCCTTTTAAATTAATATCCATTACAAAACCATAGCTATTTTCGGTCATCTCAAGAATATCTTTTCTTTCTTTAGGTGCTACACCAGCATTGTTCACCAAGAAATCAATTCGGCCAAATCTTTTTAAACTAATATCACAAAATGTTTTTCTAGAATCAGAACTATTCAGATTTCCAGAATAATACAAAACAGGAGAACCAATCGATCTTAATTTATCAAGATTATCAGATATCTTTTCTTCGGAAGAGCGAGACATAATGGCTAAAGCACAGCCTTGCTCTGCCATTATCTTGGCAATTCCAAAACCAATACCTCTGGTTCCGCCAGTAATAAGCACTACTTTGTTAGAAATCATATTAATCATTCTTTTTCCTTTCTTACAATATTTACATCCACGCCTTCACAAAAATGCTGCTCTTAAAATTCAATCCTTATTTATCCTGTTCTTATTCTTCCTCTTATTATATTTGCATATATACTCTGATCATTTTCTCCTTGATCCCCACAGTGGATACAAAAATAAGCTTTATCCCAGATATCCTCTTACTGTATAATTTCGTTTTATTTCCAAGCACTTTATCTTTAGATATCCTTTAAATTCCTTTAGGAATATCTTCCAATGAGATAGGGCAAACCAGACGATATAGTATAAGTTGCTTTGTATAATTTCATACCCTTTATTCTATCAAAAAAAAGAATAGATAAATAGGAAAGAGCTCTCAACCTCAACTCTCCAGGTAGGGAGTGCTCACTGGATTAAAAAATTTCTTTTAATTTTTTAAGAGTTTTTTTGCATGCATTATGTGAATCCATAATATATGAACTTCCAAGTTCAGCCGAGACATAACCTTTATAATCAATACTTTGTAACGCTCTAACTAATTCTTTAAAATTGATAGAACCTTCCCCAGGAATTAAATGTGAATCTGAATCTCCAAAGTTATCATCAATATGAAAATGAAGTGGATAGCCTTTACATTTTGGAAGAATCTCTTCAAAATCCTCACCATTTAAATAACAATGTCCAGTATCAATTAAAATTCCAAAAATGTCTGAATCTAAAATTTCTAGCATTCTAAGACAATCTTCAATTGTTAAAATCAGATTAGTTTCAAAACGATGAGCAGGCTCAATAAATAGTAAAATATTCTTATCTTTGGCATATTCTTCAAGTTCTTTAAAACTTTTTATGAGATTTTCCCAACCTGTATTAATTTCTTGATCAAAAAGAACCATCCCTGGACATAAACTAACTGAGGGAGAGCCCAGTTTTTTTGCATTATCTATGGCAGATTTAATGTAATTTATGCTATCTTTCCGGACAATCTCATTTTGCGAGCATAAAATTGAAGGATAACGAAATTGAGCCGGAATAAAATTACATATATCCATATTAAATTTTTTTAACATGTCTTTGATCTGGTTTATTTCAAAGTCAAGGTCATTTTTATACATATGTGGCCTTCCGCCCCATATTTCTACGCCATCATAACCAAGTTTGCCAAGATCTTCAATAGCATATGGCAAAGAATAATTAAAATAAACGGCAGAACTTTGAGCAAATTTCATTTATTAGACTCCTTTGTTTTCTTAGAAATTTTCTCCATATATTTTTTGAAAATGGAGGTCCATAAAATCTCTTTTTCCTGCTTCTTTCGCAACCATACAATATATATAAGAAATTTTACCTCCAGGACAGCAAACATTCGGATGATATCCTTTTGGTATTGTTATAAGATCACCATCTTTTACCATCTCCACTGCATATGGATTATCCATATCATCATATATACACTGAACAGCAAAGGCTTTGCCCATATTAAAATAGACATACACTTCTTCTTTTTCTTTTGCATGTTCGTGAGGAGGCCAAACAGCCCATCCTCCAATGCTACCTTCGCATAATCCCATCATAAGTCTAGAACATTGAAAATCTTCATCAATAAAATGCCACACATGTCGCTTTGTATTGTTTTCTGATTTCCCAAAAATTTTATATGAGTGACTGAGGAATCTATATTTGAAGGGGCTTCATAATACATTAATATAGCATTTTTTGAAGTAATAGAGATTTTACTATTTCTAGGAATATATAGCATATCTTTAAATCGAAGTCGACCAGCTTGGTTTGATGAAGAAAAAATAACTTCTCCCTTTAAGACAACTAAACAAGCTTCTTCAGATTTTGTTTCAATTCTAATACTATTATCTAATTCTATGCGTTGAACAAATGTATATTCAAGTCCAAGATCTGAGGGTATTTTTCTTTTTAATAGCTCATGTGGCTTGTAATGATATTTCATGGTTTATTCTCCCTACTAAAATCCATAAATATCTGGATTTGGATAGACAATTACTTTAATCTCTTTTTTTGCTTCCAAGTCGCAGAAAGTTTGATGCCATTGTTCTAAAGTTATTTTATTGGAGATCATTTTGGTTAGATTGAGTTTGCCTAAGGCAATAATTAGTAAAGCTCTTTCCCATAACTCAAAGCCCGAAGCCTTCCGAACTGCTTTGCTTTCAGATCCCATGCCTATCTAATTTCATTCACTCTAACCATCCGGCTATAATTATGATAAGAAATTATATATAAATCATTTCAGGATTTGGCATTCTATATCTATGTTTTTTAGGATATCAAATAAGTAATATTTTTCATTAACAGACGTTATGGCATTATTTTTTACATTTGGTGTTATTATTTCATAATGTCATTTTGACTGTTTACATGATAAGGCTCTTTACATGTTAATTATTTTTAGCTTAGCTCTCCTCTTCTCTCTTTCTCCCAATGGTCAACGATGGTCGCAGGTGAATATACAAACATCATCTCAAGTGGTTCGTCAGTATTATTTTCAAGATAATGCTCCTTATTTGGCGGAATATACACCACACTTTCCGCTTCAACAATTTTACTCTCTCCCTCGACTACCATTCTACCATTCCCCCTAAGTATAATGTAAATCTCTTCATTATCATGACAATGTTTTGGTATTGAACCATTTGGATCGATTTTTACAGAACCCATGACAAAATTATTTGCTTTCAAATTACTTTTTGGGCCTACTAAAACTTTAGTCAATCTTTTTGAAGGAAAATATTCTCCCTCAATTTCACTAAATCTCTGAATTAAAATAGAAAACACCTCCTTTATTTTATTGTATAACATACTTTCAGAAAACTCTGAAACCCTTATTTTTCAAGGCTTTCCAGAGTATAAGTTTTTATGTTTCACCTCCAACTTTAAAACCCTTATTGGATAAGGGTTTGCAGAGGGTTCTTTCCTATTTTTGCCTCATTTTTTTATTCTTTTTAGAGGCCTGGAGGTGAATTTTTTATCTTGATATGTTTTCTGAAACCCTCTTTTCTATTATTCGCAAAACATTGACGCATCTTATCTTA
>JAGYMU010000114.1 GCA_018399995.1 Halanaerobiales bacterium
TACTAGCGGAATTGTATTTATTCTTATGCATTTAGTGATTTTAACGCGATACTCGATACTGAATACTCGATACAGTTTAAGGGAGGTTTTCCCAATGTTACAAAAATTAAATAAAAAATTATTCCGAAACCAAAAAGGTTTTTCACTTATCGAACTCATGGTCGCAGTTGCTATTTTGGCGTTGGCTGCTTTTGGTATATTTCAAGCTTTTGGGACTGGATTTAGGAGTATGGCTGAATCGAAAGATAGAACTGTTGCAGTAAATTATGCTCAAAAAGTACTTGAAGACATTGTTAATAAGCCATTTGAAAAAATCAATCCTGAAAGCAAGGAACAAATTGAGGGTACAAAGTATTTCAAATCAGTAATTGTAAATAATATAGACACAAATTTAAAAGAAGTAAATGTACAAATAAGTTGGGATAGTGATAAAAAGTATGTTGATGTAAGAACTAAAGTATATTATTTGCCAACAGTTAGTGATGTGTCAGAAGCAATTTCATTGGTTGTATATTCCGATCCATATTACAATATAGTGCCAAATGATCCAAACGATCCAGAACTTCCACAAGGGGTTGCAAGAATAACAGCACTAGTCAAGGATAGAAACAATAATACTATTAATGACTGGGAAGGTATTATCCAATTTAGTATTGAAGATGGAAACTATTTAGGTAATTTTTCAGGTACAAATCCTGTGCCCACTTCAAATGGGAAAGCAGAAATAGATTTTGTTGCAGGACAGGATGAAGGCGAAGTAATAATTAAAGCATCAGCTGAAGGTTTAAATGATGATACATTAAAACTTTTTATTAGCTACGGTGAGGTAGAAATAGATTTACAAGCTGATCCAACAGATATCCCTTCAGATGGCAATAGCACATCTACATTGACAGCAAAAGTTTTAGATGCAGCTGGAGAGATAGTGGATATAACTGAAAAAGAGCTTACATTTACCATAGAAGGAGATATCACTTTCCTAGATGGTTCCAAAACAAAAACACTGACAACAAATGATGATAATTATAATGAAGGTGTTGCCACAATAACAGTAAAATCATCTAATAATCCTGGTATTTCTAAGGTATTTGTGAACTCTGATGGCTTGATAGGGGACACAATAGAAATTGTAATTTATGGTGGTCCTGAAAAAATATCAATTAGTTCTGGAACTACAACAATATACAGGAATGAGAGCGCAAGGATTGATATTAGTATTTTAGATAGTTTTGGAAATAAAATAGACTATAGTGGAACTGTAAATTTGGAAATCAGCCCAAACGATAATGGCTTTATTTACGATGAAACTGAGGATAATATTATTAACAGTATAGTTTTTAATAGTGAAAAAACAAAAACAATTTTTTATAGTCCTTCTTATTTTAGTGAAGAACCAGTATTAATTACAGCTTCAGATCCTGAAAACATTCTACAAAATGATAGTATGGAGTTTAATGTCCTTAATGAAGCAATAGCGATAAAGATGTATGCAGATCCAAGTAATACAATATTAGCAGACGGCCAATCGTCTACTAAAATTATTGCAGAAATTATCGATTCAAATGGTAAGACAGTGACAGATGCTAATGACCTAATTTACTTTTCAATAATTGAAGGGGATGATATTGGAGAATTGCGAGGAGAGAATCCAGCAATTGCTATCAATGGAAAAGCAGAAATACTTTTTTATTCAACTGAAATGCCAGGAACATCAAGGATTGAAGCTAGTTCTGGGAATATTAGTAATGATGGATTATTGTTAATTTACACAGTTTATCCAAAATTTATAGATATAACACCAGATAAAGATATAATTAATCTTGGGGAAACTATTAATGTATGTATCAATATTATTAATAATCAAGGTATCGGTGAAGATTATTATGGAAATGTTTATCTTTCCCTGAATCCGGAAGGGTATGGAAATTTTTCTGATAATGAGTTAAATTTCTATGATGAAAGTGAAAAATGTACTAATTTTACTGCTTTATCTAATAATACTGGAAAATTTACTATTAACGCTTCGGGTGAAGGTATTAATTCAAAATCAATAGAACTAGAAATTAAGGAAGAGCAAGATATTGAAATAAAATACAATGACACCTACTCATCTAATAAAGAGGATGTGTCTTTTGAATTTAATGTTTCAGGTGGAAGTGTAAATATAGGTAAAATGAAAATAACATGGAAAAGCACGAATAGTGAATTGTCTCAAATAAGAATGCCAACTTCTGAGAATAATGATATTGTGTATAATGGTCCTGCTGATTCTGGCTCCTTAATAGATATTATTGATACTAACTTAAGCGAGGGAAATTTTACGGTGTATTTATACTTTACAAAAAACATGACTAATGAAGAGTATGAATTTATATTTATTTCTGATGATGGTTCTGAATTTGATCCAATAAATATTAATACTTAAAATTAACGAGGTTGTATTATTAATAAAAAAGGTTTTACTTTAATAGAATTAATGGTGGTGGTAGCCATTATTTCAATTTTAATATTAGGATTAGTAGGAGTTTTTAGTGGAGGGGTGCGTTCTTGGATTTCGGCAAATTACCAACTAAAAGCCCAGAGAGAGGCTAGGCAAGCTTTGGATTATATGGTGAAAGAAATTAGAAGTGCTAGCCAGATAAAAGATTCAATTTCTGATGCAAATACGATTAGTTTTAGTATAACTGATTTTGATGAAAATACTCCTTCTTCTTATATTGTTTCATATAGTGTTGGTGGTGACAATAACCAGTTAAAAAGAATAACTGGTGGTAATAGTAATATTTTAATTGAAAATGTTAAAAAATTAGAATTCCAATATTTTGATAGCAACGGAATTGAAGTAAGCCCTTTAGATGAAATCTTAGTTTCAAAAATAAATATAATATTAGAAATTGATAATGACGAAGATGAAAAAGCTGATATTAGTCTCAAAACAGAGGTTAGGTTGAGGAATTTTTCGTAAATACATATAAAAATCTAGTTGTTAATATTTATTTAAAAAAACAATAATTTGAGGTATTAAAAAATGATAAAAATTTTTGAAAATATAAATATAAAAAAAGAATCTGGAATGGCTTTACTGACAGTATTAATATTTGTATTTCTTTTAGTGTCTTTTGGGGTTGCATTGCTGGCAATGACTAATAATGACACAAAACTATCAACTTTGCAAAGAGCTTCAAGTAAAGCATTTTATTTGGCAGAAGCAGGTGTTGAGCAAACATTATTTAATTTAAATTCACCGTATAAAATAAGTGGTTTTGATCTTTATTATCGCTGGACTGATGATGATCCTTTGAAAGAGGAAACACTGGATGAAGGTTATAAGGTTACAGTAGAGGATATTGGAGTTAATGATCCTACTGCAATCCCTCCAACAAATAAATGGGATAGGATTAAAATAGTTTCAACTGGATTTATAGAAAAAGAAAAATATAATTCTGCATCTAGGAAAATAGAAGTAGTTGCTGAAATATTCTTTACAACAAAAACCCTATATGAGTATGCTGTTTTAGGGGACAATGTCATTTTACTGCAAGGCGGAACAGGGGGTTATGCTACTATCGATGGAGATATACATTCAAATGATAAGATTGAAAATCCAGGATCAAAGTTTAGTGAATATTATACTGGAAACGCAACAGCTACTGGAGATGAGAATCAAGTCAATAGTAGTAATACAAATAGCGATTATAAAGAAATTCCCACTATTGATTATGAAGAACTTTATAATCGTGCATTAGCTGATGGACAAGTTTTATCATCATATAGTGATAATTCTTATTGGGGAACAGAGGAAAATCCAATTAGTGGTATTTATTATATAGAAAATGATTTTGTTTTGGGAAATGGTGATGAAATTTATATAAAAAATGGAGCTATTGTTGTTGAAGGAAAAGTTGAACTCAAGAATGGTTCAAAAATAATTCACGAGAGAACTGAAGACTACCTTGATCCAACTGATAGAATTACTGCTCTTGCAATGGTTGCTCAAGGTGATATTATCCATAAGGCAAAAGATGAACATTTTACAGCAGATGGAATAATTCAATCAATTATGCCTAATGGTCAATCAGTTGGGTCTATTGTACTTCATAATAAAGCAAATATAAATGGTTCTCTTATAGCTAGAGAAGTTAATTTAAAAGCAAATTCAAATATTACTTATGACCATGATGCATTAAGCCAATTTACAACTCAGGGGGATGGACTTTATAAAAAAGTTTCCTGGGAGGAGATATAAAGCTCGATTAAACCAGCTTTACCATCAAAATAATAATATAAGGCATAAATAATGTAATATTTTATAAAAAAAGTGCTAATTCATGTAAAATAAATTGCCAATTAAAAAATTATTATATATAATAAAAAATAATAAAAAGTTTTTTGTGAGATGTGTTTTTAAAAT
>JAGYMU010000115.1 GCA_018399995.1 Halanaerobiales bacterium
AAAACGTACATCTATTCCATCAAAGCGTGCATCTATTCCATCAAAGCGTGCATCTATTCCATCAAAGCGTGCATCTATTTCATCAAAGCGTGCATCTATTTCATCAAAGCGATCCATAATTATCGCTAATATTTCTGCTTCTGACATCTGTTTCACCTGCCTTCCTCCGTATTCTCCATATACGAATATTATATATCATATTGTTGTGAATTATCAAGTAATATTTTCCATATTTTTATTAAATACGATTTTTTTAAGATAAATAAGCAGTTTTCAGATATAATATCTAGAGATAATCATCTAATCCTTCTTCTGAGAGTATCTCCCTAATTCTTTTTACTTCCTGAGCCCGCTTTTTATCACAGATCAACACTGCATCATCAGTATTTACAATTACTATATTATCAAGCCCGATGGTAGTAATCACCTTATCTGTACTGTGGATAATTGAGTTCTTTGTATCAATTCCATAGTGTTTACCAACAACAACATTCCCCTGCTCATCCACTTTTTTAATTCTCTCTAAAGCTGGCCAGCTGCCGAGATCATCCCAGCCAAAAGAACCTGGGATTACAAAAATATCATCTGCTTTTTCCATAATTCCATAGTCAATAGAAATACTTTCCATCTTCTCAAATTCTTCTTTGATTATTTCTGCCTGCTGCTCAGTATTTAATGCCTCCCTTATTTTTTCTAAGGAAAGATGAAGTTTGGGCAGGTGTTCTTCTATATTGGCAAGAATAGAGTTAAGATTCCAGATAAACATTCCACTGTTCCAGAGATAGCTTCCATCTTTTAGAAACTCAGCAGCTGTATCTAAATCTGGTTTTTCAGTAAAGTTTTCTACCTTGAAGACACTGTCACCATCAATTGTATGTAATTTATCACCAAAATGAATATAACCGTAACCTGTTTCCGGATGGGTAGGCTCGATTCCAATCGTAACTAAATTTTTACCTGTAGCTGCTGTCATGATAGCTTTTTTGAGAATATCTAAAAAATTATTTTGATCTTTGATCAAATGATCTGCAGGCAAAACAAGCATTGTTGAACCCGGATACTTTTCTTCTATAATAACTGAAGAAAGACCGATCGAAGGAGCTGTATTTCTCTTTAACGGTTCAATAATTATATTATCTTCAGGTACTTCTGTCAGCTGGTCTTTGATTGCCTGTTGATAGCTGTCATTAGTGGCAATAAATATCTGTTCATAGGGAACCAGCTGAGCAATTCGTTCTACTGTCTGCTGCAGCATTGTTTTCTGTTCATCATTTAATTTTAAAAACTGTTTTGGATTATCTTTTCTACTTAAAGGCCAGAATCTTGTGCCTTCTCCTCCGGCCATAATTAATGCTGTTATCATAAGTACCACTCCAGTTGAATAGTCTATCTAAATTATACTTTATGTGAGCTCTTAGTTCAATAGAAATATGGTTAATAATTTACAATTTTTGTTTAAAAATTATATGATATATGCTTACATAATTTAGCCGAGAAGGCCTCACTTATTTTGATGGGCGGGGAGGATGTCAATTCAGCAGCACTTTCTCTATAATTATCAATAATCTTTTCAATTTCTAAAGCAACTTTATGCTCTAAATAATATTCACCACATTGCTTACAAACTTTAGCAGGAACATTTTTGATAATAATAATAAAATTATCAAGATCAACAATATGATTTACATTCCCTTTTTCTAAATCACCTTTGCACATCAAGCAATTTTCCATATTGCTTCACCTCCGATTCTTAAAATCCTCTTCCCAAATTTCTTCATCAAGATAATTTTCAATAATTTCCCCATTTTTTATTGAAAACACAGTTTGACTCTTCTCAGGTCAAGCCCACAAGGATTCCTGCTTCTTAGAATTAGTAACCCACAATCTTCACATACTCAAAACCCTGTTAACCCTACGGTATATACTCTAGATTGCCTTCTTTATTTTTAATCCTTCACTTAATGTATTTTTGCTTGCATTTATATCTATATCATGTATCTTACCGTATTCACAACATTTCTATGCTCTTCCTTAACTTATCATATAAAATAAGAAAATCATACGGATTATCTAGATTATTATTTACAATATTTAGTCTTCCACAAAGCCATAGGATGCGCTTTGATTCTAGCCAAAATATCTTGATTATCAAATAATAATTCTGGAGCATATTGATTATTTTCAAAACGTTCCAGAAACTCAACTTCATTTTTACTTAAACTCATCAAATCCGCAATATATTCTTTTACAATTTTTTTTGAAGCATTTAAATCAAAATCAATGTTTTTTCTTATAACAGGTAGCAAATCTGTTCTTATTTTATGCTTAGTTATAGAGTCAATTACATTAGTATCAAATTTTTTATTAATTTTCTTTGAAGAAATAGCCGCATAAAAAATTACACTTTTCTTTAATATTATTTCCTCTCTCTCACCAAATAATCCAAATTTAATCATATTTCTTATATCATATAAATCTCTTGCAGCAGCCCTATTTAATAATGCATTAATCTTACTTGCATAAATCTCAATTGGAGCTAAAGATTTTATTTGATAATCACTAGAAAAATATTCAGTTATAATTGGTCGTTCTTCTGCACAAAGTATGTGAGCACGCAGAGAATAATTAATTTCAAGTTTAATATTATCAAGATTTCCACCTGCATTGGTATATTTATAAACCCAGGAATCAAGGCTATAAGGTGTTTTGCTTTTAGGACTTTTTTTATAACCTTGTGAAACCATAAATCTATCAATAATAGTATTTATCTTTTCTCTATTTTTAAGCATTACATCACGACTATCAGTTTTCAGATAGTCTAAATCAATGTCAACTGATAATCGAGGCAAATTAAAAATAGTTAAATTTATGGCAGTTCCCCCTTTTAAAGCAAGACTTTCCTGAAGTAATGGATTTGTATTAAAATATTCCAAAATATCTGCTAATCTTAAAACTTTTTCTAAAGTATCCCTAATAAATCCCATTTTTTCAGCTTTTCTTCCTAGAAAAACTTCACTGTAATTAAACAAGTTCATCACCGCTTTGATTTGTTACAGAAAATAAATTACTCGGAACGACTAGTTTCCACTCATTATTATAGTAATTTTCATCATTACTTTTTTCCAGCAAATAACGTGTGCTTTTTCCAATATTGCTTTTACAATATTCAAAAAAATCATCCGATAATTGCATTCTTTCTTTATAATGAAAAAGTAAATATCCTGTCTTTTGATAAAGAACCTGTATATCATACATTTCTAAATAAGATTTCAACTTACTTTCATTAAGGTAATTTACATTTTCAAGACAATTTAATAATTCTTCAAATCCTCCTATTTTTTTAAAATCTTTTATATTGTCTATTACCGTTCTTTCTAAATCAGTTACTCTAACACCAGAAGTATTTTTAGGCTCTACAACTCCCATTTTTGATTTTGAAATAACATATTTATATACTATATTTTCAAATTCAAAATCTCTAAATTTTGTCTCAGAAGATATATATACTTCATAATAAACTTGATTTGCTAAACCATAAAATTCAAAGGCACTATGATGTGAGATATATGCTGTATCTGTAACAGCACAAGCAATTTGATAACGAGATGCAATTACTTGACCTGTCGCTGGATTAACACAAGAATAGATATTTTTTCTGATTTTCCTCACCAAATCTTTCTTCATTAATCGCTCAAGAAGAGAGTATGCTGTTTTAGCATTATTATTTGTTATTTTTTTTACCTCTTCAATAGAAAAAACACCATATTGGGCTAGCTCTTTATATCCAACCACTATCATCACACCTTTTTAAATTTCTCATACTTCTTTATTTTTAAAGAATTACGTTATGTTTTTAAAGCAATATATTCCTCATTATTAATAATAATTATTTGTATATGAACTTCTCTTTTCTTTAATTTTAATACATTATTCTTTAAATGTAAAGTATAATGTTCTAATTTTAAAGAAATAAGCTTTAAAACATCACTAACTATAAATACTCATTGGGAATCATTAAACCACATTCTTCAGCAAAACTAAAAACTTTTTTTTATACCATTGAGTTGACTCATAATACTTATACTATTTGTTGCATAATATAATTACCGAGAATTGCAAAGTAGTATTCCCGAAAGTTGCAAACTAAAATTCCCTATTATTGCATTCGAAAAATCTCTAACGCAACTAAGTGAGCATTTTGTTGCAATAAAAAAACCACCTGGAAGTTAATCCAGATGGTGGTATTTTGTCTTCGTTATGTATTTTTATCGCTGACTGTAATATTCCACGGTCTGCTTTAATCCTTCTTTAAAGCTGTATTCAGGTTCCCAGCCGAGCACTT
>JAGYMU010000116.1 GCA_018399995.1 Halanaerobiales bacterium
AGTCAAAACAAAGCTGAACTTTCAGCTTTGTTAGTTAGATAATATTTTGAAATGTGGCCAATACTATGAATCTATTTAACCAAAAACTCTGATGGGTTGTAAAACAGTATGGATATTACTAGAGTATTTAGTTTAAAATATAATAAATTTTTATGATTGAGCTAGTCCAACTGTATCAGGTTGGTTTATTATATTTTTAATCTATATAAATCAAGACTGTTAAGATAAATATTGCTATTGAAACCAGGGTGCTTAATGAAAGTGTATTATATATGTATTTACGTGAGCTTAGATCCCCATCTTTGATAAAAAGGGGGATAATAAAAGGGGGTGGCATTATTAGCATAGTCATAAGTGCTATATTATAGATACTTTTTAGATTTAACCATTGTGTAAAAACCAACCTGTTTATAAGTAGGGCCAATGGAATCAAGATAACAAGCCTTAAAGATATTATCTTAACTGGGAGGGCTACATTATGTGTTTTAAATTCCATTTCATAACCGATAATGATTAAAATTAGGGGAACGGTTAGACCAGCGATCATTTCAACGGTTTTCATAAATGATAGGACTAGATAGCTGTTTTCCCTTACAGCTCCTAAACCTGTTATGTTGGCAACTATTCCCAGCAAGATAGCAATAATCACAGGAGATGAAATAAATGACTTAAACAGTTGGTATGAATTTACTTTTTTACTCTCCTGTCTTAATTTAAAAAGGATACCCAATAGTATAAACCAGATGAATATCTCATGGCCGATATCAATAATACCGATATATTTTACATTTTCAGCCCCATAGATTGCAGTAAAAAGAGGTATTCCGATCATGCCCATTTCAAAACCGGTGAACATCAGTTTTAGATATGGGTCCTCTTCTCTTAGAAATGGGCTAACCTTTTTGCCTATAAAAAGCATAAACAGATTAATCAGAATAACCAGTATAATTATTACCAGGTATTCCCTTCTGAATTCAATATCTAAAAATGCCGTAAACAAAAGGGCAGGAAGAGTGATATTTAAGATGAAGTTTTTAATCTCTGATATCGTATTTTTATTCAAAAAATTCCGTTTTTTGAATATATAACCTATTATCAAAAGAATAATTAGTGGAATTACCTTGGGCATTATAGTTAGATATCCGGGAAACATATGTATAACCCCCATTTAAAAAGATATTTCTCTTCAATAAAAATCAGTTTTAACAAAGCTTTTTAATTAATAACTCTTGTTTTTGATTGAATCCACCAAATTCCAGAAATTTTCCAGTGGAGTATCAAGTTGTACGTGGTGCGTGGGACCGATAATTAAACCCCCGTTTTTTCCAACGCTCTCAATCCTCTCTATTACTTCTGATTTTACATCGCTTGGAGTTCCAAAAGGCAGGGTATACTGTTCATCTATGGTACCCCAGAAACAGAGTTTATCACCATACATATCTTTTAACTTTACAGGATCCATCGCTTGGGGTTGAACTGGATTTAATACATCCAGGCCTATTTCAATTAAATCAGGAATGATGGGGTAGATAACACCATCAGAATGATAGGCCACCTTGACTTCAGGATTTATATTCTTTAATTCTGAAATAAATCTCGCCATTTTGGGCTTAAAGAACTTACGCCAGAGTTCAGGTGAGATAAGCATTGAATTTTGAGCACCCATATCATCCCCTATCCATATCATGTCTACACCTAACTTTACCAACTTTTTTGCAGCTGTCAGGTGGTAGTTAAAAGGAATTTTCAAAATTTCATTGGCTAGATCAGGTTTTTCAATAAAGTCCATCATCAGCCTTTCTAAACCTCTTAGAGCCCAGGCACATTCAAATATAGTAGTAACGGTTACACCTACTATATAGTATTGGCTTTTATAAAATTCAATAACTCTCTTCGGATCTTCATATAGAGAAGAGCGGTGGGGGTCTGGACTATTATAGTTGTCTACGTTTTCCCCATCAGCCAGGGGGTGACCTACGATTTCGGTATATCTTCCCTTCCCATATTTAGTGTTGTAATTTACCGATTTCCATTTTACGCCCCATTCATCCTTATATGTCCCTTCCTGTTGGTAATATGAATTTGCCCAGCCTACTGAGGTCAAAAGCATATCCTCACCAATATATCTTTCGAGAAGATAATCATTACCTCCACCATGTGGGTTATGATATTCTTTATTATTTTTTATATCGATCTCATTTTTCAACCTTTCTGCAAATTCAGGAGTAAAACTAATCTGCATAGGGCATCTATCGGGTTCTTTATGGTCTAAAGCCATTAATACACGGTCTCTATGATTCATTTTAATGCTCCTTATTTCATATTTAATATTTGTTATATTACCTTTTACAATTATTAGCTAAATATCAAAATGAAATACTGCTGGGGTTAAAGTCATAAACCAGCAGTATTTATAAATGAAGAAAATTGCTATTCCTGAATTTATAACAGTTAAACCATTAATCATTGATTTTGTAATATACTTCATTTAACTTTAAGTCCTTTTTAAATTCAGCAAAATCTGTATTTTCATCGATTTGCAGGTATTCTATCCCGGCAATTTCTGCGAAATCTCTCATATAACGTTCGTCAACTGCCAGACTAAATCCGGTATGGTGAGCTCCACCACCATATATCCAGGCTTTAACTGCAGTTTTTAAGTCCGGCTTTGGTTTCCAGATAACACGTGCTACTGGTAATTTGGGTAGAGACTTATCTGGTTTAAGCGCTTTAACATTGTTAACTATCATTCTGAACCTTTCACCCATATCAACAATAGAAGCGTTAATAGCACTACCAGCTTTACTATCAAAAACAAGCCTGGCCGGATCGCTTTTATTACCAATATTTAGTGGATGAACTTCCAGGGAGGGTGTATTGGCAGCAATCGATTCACAAACTTCCAGCATATGTGCTCCCAGAACCTGCATATTTCCTTCTTCAAAGTGGTAGGTATAATGTTCCATAAAAGAAGTACCACCTTCAAGTCCTTTGGACATGACCTTCATCGCCCGTACCAGGGCGGCGGTCTTCCAGTCTCCTTCAGCTCCAAAGCCATAACCGTCTTTCATTAACCTCTGGACGGCAAGGCCAGGCAACTGTTTAAGTCCGTGTAATGTTTCAAAATTTGTCGTAAATCCTTTAAAATCACCATCTTCGAGAAAAGTTCTCATTCCGAGTTCAATCTGTACAGCATCTTTAATGGCATGAACGGTTTTTTCGTTTAACTTTTGTTTGATCTTGTATATATCTTTAAGATGTCTATATTCTTTGTCAATATCTTTAGGATTAACTTCTTTTACATATTTGACTAGTTCCTCGATTCCATATCCGTTTACCGAATATCCAAATTTGATTTCTGCTTCCACTTTGTCTCCTTCAGTAACGGCTACATAGTTCATATTATCTCCGAAACGGGCGAATTTAGCACTCTGGGAATCATGCCAGGCTGCAGCAGCTCTGATCCATATCTTTAATTCTTCAATAACCTCTGTGTCTTGCCAGTACCCTACTATAATCTTTCTCTTTAATTTTAGGCGGGAAACTATGTGACCATATTCTCTCCCACCATGGGCAGATTGATTGGTATTCATAAAATTCATATCTATGTCAGCCCAGGGTATTTCTTTATTATATTGAGTATGAAGGTGGGCCAGTGGTTTGTCAAGAATCTTTAAACCATTAATCCACATTTTTGCTGGCGAAAAAGTATGCATCCAGGTTATTACTCCTATACAACTTTCATTACTGTTTGCTTCTTGAAAGGACTGTTTGATTTTATCTGAACTGGTTAAAACGGATTTAAACTTAATTTCAACAGGTATTTCGCTGTTTTCATTTAACCCTTTCACTATCTTTTTTGAATTTTCTTTGACCTGTTTTAAGACTTCTTCCCCATATAATTTTTGGCTGCCAGTGAAAAACCATACCTGATAGTTTTTAAATTTATCCAATGTTTCACCCCTTTCATATACTTCTTACAGAATTTCTTTTTACCAGCTTGGGTCTGAAAACTATATTCTCACTGCATTCAAATGTACCATTATTAATTCGTTCCAGTGTAATCTTTGCTGCTTTTTCTCCCACCTTTTCTTTGGGGTGAGCAACAGATGTTATATTTTCTAAATTGGCCTGTTTTGAATTGTCAAATCCAACTATAGAGATATCCTCTGGAATCTTGTAACCCAACTCTTGTAAGTGTTTTTTGACGATTATTGCTACCTG
>JAGYMU010000117.1 GCA_018399995.1 Halanaerobiales bacterium
TTTCTATTGCATTTAATATCGATAAATCATCCAAGACCTCTCTCTCCGTTGTTATTTTTATGAAAAATGTTTCCATAATACCGCCAAATTTTATTGGTACGCTTAATGACACGCTGTCTTGAATCATAGTCCCTCCTCTACTTATTATTCACACGTGCAATTAGTATAATAGCCGTTCTTTCAGAATCATCATTATCAATTGTTACAATTTTAAAAGAGGGTACAAAACTTAATTCCTGCCCTCTTGCATCAAATTGTGCATTTGCTCTACCCACAGCTTTAACAGCTTGATTAACAGCAGCCGCCCCAATACATGATAATCTAACTTCTCCATCACTATCCCATTTCTGAACTATAGCACTTGCAAGTCTTCTCACATCTGTAACTTTTGATACTTTCATAACATCTTCCATTTCTATCATCCTTTCTACGATTTTTACAGTGATATTATACCATAATTATAAGGAAAAGTCAAGTCAAAACTTGACAAATCATGTAAAATATGTTATAATATACTGTAAAACTTAAATTAAAGGAGTTTAAATTATGGCTAAATCATTAGATAAAATTACACAACAAGACCTTAGAAAATCAATTACAAGAAAATGCTCGGATTGCCCTTTAAAAGATGAATGCCCATTCTATGATGAAAATAGTAATGAATGTGTATTAGATAAAAAATCAAATATATCTTTAAAAGATAATGAAGATTTGGTAAACCATATGCGTGAATTAATGGAAATGGGGAGAGAAAATCTCCTTAATCTTCAATATCAAACTAAAATTGCAGGTGTAGGATACAACCCTGAAATAACAAAAATGATAGAAGCACAAGTTAGAATACTTAAAGAAATAAAAGAGCTAATGTCAAGAAAAGACAAATTAACAATTTCTGCTGAAGGTCAAGGAGCTCAAGGCGTATTCTCTAAGATATTTTTAAATAGTAAAGGCGGGGATTCATAATCCCAAGTTATATATTTTGCAGGTACTATATTTTGTTTTAAATAACCTTCAAAATAATTGCCCACCACATAAATTTTGACTCGATAATCAAGTCCTTCCTCCTTTTGGGATAGATTAAGTTCTATCCCATTTTCTAATTTTATACGCCAATTTTGTTTATTAAAGATAATACCATATTGTTGATCAAATATTATATTATCTTTAAAACTATACCAATCTCTTCTAACTATATCGTATTCATATATAGGTTTATAGTTATATTGTAAAACATTAGTATTAAATAAAGGAATAGCGCAATTTTGATTAGTTTCCATAAGCTCAACATTATCAAATCCCACTTTTATTTTCCAATACGAATTACCTTGTAAGGCTAAAAGATTAAATTTATCTTGATATACCATTTTATCTTTACATTTATCCCATACTCTAAAAGGGCTATATTCCATCATAACCTATCACCTTTTTATTAAAATCCGATTTAAATCTACTTTTAACTTCCCTCTATATAATTTATTTTTATTAGCTGAGTACACTTTCATTAATGTAGGTGTTAACCATAAACAATCTCTAAACCACCTATAAATATCTGGGTGCATAAACATAGCCCGATAATTAACAATATATTTAGTAAAGTCGTATGTACCAATTTCAGGTGAAATTAAATTATGCACCCATTCTGCCATTATATTATTTGATTCTGGAAGAACACTATGTGTATGAATACGTTCTTTTCTACGCCTTTCAAATATATACTCTCTTCGTTTCTTTAAATCTTCATACATGTCTTCATATATTGTAAATTTCCACATTCTTGTAGGTATTGGATCAGGCAATCCTGCACCAGATAAAACCGCTTCATCTTGATTCCTACCTATACGTCTAATTAAGAACATATGTTGAAGCATTACTCTATCATAAAGGGATATACCTACATTAACAACATCTGATACAGCAACAAAGGCTTTTAATTCTACATCTCTAAAATTAAATTTATGGTATTTTAATTGTATATCATAATCAAGGTGTACGATATTCATATCAGACCATGTTATGTGATGCATACCAGGTATATAAACATACATTTTTTCATACAACTTATGCAACCATTTACTTTTAAACCCCGTCAATTTTAATTTACCGTGCGGCTCTATAAAATCCACATAATTAGGGTGCTCGTTATAATCTATAAATAAATCCCTATTTGCAGACCTTATAGCTGTTAAAGGGACACAATCTATCCAAAATTTTTTAACACCTTTTCTATTCATAAAAAAATTAATGTCGCCTATTGGAATTTTTATAAATTCATTCTGACTCATCTTGCAATTCCTCAATTTTAAAAGATATAGATGTAGGTTTTCGTTCTATTAAATGATCTTGATAAAATTTCTTTATCTTTTCGGGAGCTTTTTCAATATTAGTCTTGGGTTTAACATCCAATTTAAAATACTTTTCTAACATATCTTTATCGAATTCCTCTAATGCTTTTTTCTTATCATCAAATCTTAAGGAAGAATAATTTTGCTTAAATACAAACTTCTTATCCTGCTGACTAATAGTTTCACTTTTTCGCCCATTTAAAGGATTCAATTCTAATATTTTATTTCTTATACCATTAATCTCTTTTTCAATATTTTCTTTTTCCTTATTTAATTGATATAATTTATTAAAAAGACCATCCATCTCTTCTCTTTTATCTTTCATTTTTTTAAATACTTGCATACTAATCATCCTTTCAATTTTGATTTTCAACTAATTATACCATATTTACAAGAATTTGTCAATAAACATAGTGTAACAATCAAATAAAAAACCGTGTAATTTAATACACGGTTTAAAAATCAAATTTATCGCTAAATCCCATATCATCTTTCATATTATCAATATCTATTTTTTCTTCTAAACTTCGTTCATCTTTCTTAGGATTTTCAATCTGAGATAAAAACTCTTTAAGAAACATCTTACTTATTATCGCCGTCGGAGGATTCTTGAAAGGAATCCGTTTCTTTCATTTTTACCACAGCATCCTGGAATGTCTTTAAAAGGCCTGATGCAGAATCAAGTACTTTATCAGCATTCTCATCCCCTAAATATTTTTCCATAATTCTATCAAGCTTCATTGCATAAGTCATAACATCATCTTTAATATTCTTGATAAGTTTATTAAACCACGTTATAATACCTAATGCAATAGCTCCAGTTGCTAACAGTTGAATAATCATTGGAAGCCAATTTTCCATACTAAATCACCTCGCTTCTATGTTATGTTGACTACTTTTAAAAGTAATCTTTTAGATTTGTTAATGGTTGTACCACTTGCATCGTAAGTCCAATAAAAACATAAATAAAATTCCTTATTAGGTTCAATTACCTGCTCACTCGGTGTTTCATCAAATATAGAATCATCCGCATAAAAATCAACTGCGTATTCATTGTCCCCTAAATTTATAACAACTAAATCTTGTAATGAAACGCCAGAATTATTTCTATCTTCTAATTGAGCGAAGGTTGTTTCAGGCGTAACTGTTTCCCAATCACCACTAGCATTTTTTATTTGCGGTATAAATTTATATCGTCTTGTATCTTTATAAGTAATTTCTATTGGGCTTAATGTCTTAGTAAGCATTATATTTCACTCCAACCTGTTTGTAAAAAATCTTTTTTTAAACTTATATCTAAAAAATTAACCTCTTCAAATACTGTTTTAAAGTCCTGTATAATAGAAATTAAAATCTGATACCCATAATACTGCCGATTATAATAGGTTATTCCTAACATTTTTATCACCTATGTATATTATACCATATTTTTAACAAAATGTCAACTACTTATTATATAAATTGTAATATCTTTCTTTTGATATATTCTCTTATCGTTCAAATATTAATTTCACTGTTCCGTTGTCGTTAGATAATACCTTAAAACTTCGCACTGTTCCATTCACGTTGCCTTTCACCGCCACAACATCGTATATCGTCCCACCAACGTTGACGGGTATTCGTCCCGTAATCACCGAACCCTCTTGAGTAAACAGAGCCTCCGCCCGTTCGGGTACAAGCGCCCAGCCCAACACCGTGCAATCAGTGTTAGTAGTAGTAGTAGTAGTAGTACGTTCCATCGCCGGACTTTGACTTTCATCCCAAAAAGAGCCATACACTTCAAGAATCGTCTGAGATACATCCCCGCCTAATCCTACATCTACATAATCGCAAACATATGGTACTTCAAATGTTAAGAGGTATTCAGCT
>JAGYMU010000118.1 GCA_018399995.1 Halanaerobiales bacterium
AATATAATAATGTAGGTAATGTTGATGCTATTAGAACTGAAGCTGCTAGAGGAGATTTTCCTATTATTGGTAAGTATTATAATGTATTAGATAAATTGTCTGATTCTATGATTAATCAGATAAATAATGTCCAAAGAAATATAGATCCTAAACAGAAAGCTACTATTAAAGTAGAACAGAAAGTATTAGATACTGTTAGTAATAGAGGCGGGGCGATAGATTTACTTGCTGTTTTTTCTGATAAAACTGCAGCTATATATGATTTTAAAACTAAACATTCGTGGAGTGGTATTGCCAATGGTTTAGAACTAACAGATGAATTACTTGGTTATAATAGTATTCAAGATTATGAATTGAGTATGTCTGAATATGCTAGAATATTAACAGAAAGATTTGGAGTGACTAATGTGATTCAAAATAGATTAGTACCTATTCATATTAAATTAAGACCAAAACCTAAAGACCAGATAGAAAAGAATGATTATCTAACTAATCAATTTAGTCTTATAGAAGCCGGTAAAGATACGAGTGAATATTTAGATCAGATTCCTATGCGTGGGGAAGCTACTAAATATGAAGGATTAAACAAATTGTTGGAAAAACAATATAATCTTATTAGTAAATTAAATAAAAGATTACAAAAGAGTAAATTACCTGATGAAGAAAGAGAGCGTCTTAAGGCCAAAGTAGCTAACTTACGTAAATCAATTCAAACTACTATTGTAGATGGAGAAATATCTGATATTCTTCTAACTTCTTATAAATTAATTAAAGAAACTCAATCAAGACTTAAGGAGCCTGAAACTATTGACGGTAAAAATAATCCAAGATATTTAACAGATTCTGATATGCATGAATTGTTTGGAGAACTTTCTGTATATAAGGATATAATAGATAATACATCTATATATTTTAGAGATTTACAAGAACGTAATGAAAAACTATATAATAAACTACATAGTCAAGTAAGCAAAGTCGCTACTGACTTAAATTATGCATATAGTTATCTAAAACAAGAGAGAGATAGAAGAGTTATTGATATTGTTCCTGATAAATATAAGCAAGCAGATGGTTCATTAGGTGCGCTACCTACTTTAGATTTTTTTAGTCGTACATTTAACAGAATATCAGAAATAGATCATCCTATATTTCAAGCAGCTTGGGAACTTATTCAAAATAAAATACAATATACTCGAAACCAAGTTACCGATATTAGTAAGGAATTGATGAATAAACAAGAAGAAGTTTTTAAGTGGGCTAAATCTCAAGGCATTAGCCGAACAGCAGCTTTTGAAAAAATGATCAATTTCGATACAGGTAATTTAGTAAGTAAGCTTAGTCCAGAATTTTGGGAATTAGTTAATAAAGCTAAAACATTACCCGTAGAAGAAGGTGCCGAATTATTAAAATCAATATTTGAAATTCCTGATGTAAAGGCTTTTAAAGAAAATTATAATGAGAGATTAAAAAATTATACTCAAAAACGTAAATATAGTCATGAAGGGGATATAAAAGCGGCTCTTAGAGATGTAAAAAAATGGGAATCTCAGAATAACTTATTAGTTTCTAATGCTGCATGGCTTAATAGTTATAATAGAGGAAGGCTTAGAGTAAAAAAAGAAGTTGCTGAAAAATATGTTTCCGATGAATTTTTATATTTACAAAAAAACAAACCTTTATTAGAGTTTTATAATTTTTATACTGAAAAAAATAAAGAATTTAGAAAAGCTCTTGGTATTAATCGTTATTATGATTTACCTCCTAATTTTATTCCTAACATTAGAAAAGAAATGTTAGAATTTATAGGTAGAGAAGGATTTAATATGAAAGGCTCTTTTAGGGAAATATTAGACTCTTTTAAACATCGTGAAGAAGACATTTACTTAGGAGAGAGGGATGCCAACGGGGAAATTCAAAAACATATACCTATATTATTTGTGAATAGATTACGTAATTCAGAAGGCGAAGTTGATAATACTCGTAAGTCTTATGATTTGGGATCTAGTTTATTATTATTTGCTAAAATGGCATATAATTACCAATCTATGAATGATATTGAAGGAACTATTATGTCATTAAAAGAATATATGGCAGACCCATCTACTGAGGTGCAAGGCACAGAGATTGCTACTCCAGGAGGTCGTAAGGTTAAAGGTATATTTAATAAAGTAGCTACTAAGGCTGGTATAGCCACAGAAGAATTACAACTATTAGAAAAACTTACAGATTATTATTTATATGGTATTAAATATAAAGAAAATAGTTTAACAGATAAATTTAATACTACTCAATTTATACTTCGTTTAAAAGATTATTATTCTAAAAAAGCACTTGCTTTTGCTGCAATTCCTGCTATAGGTGCTTATTTAGCAGGTAGAACAGCACAAGTATTTGAAGGTAAAAAAGGTATTAGTTATGAAAGTAAACATCTTAGACAAGCCCAAAATAATTTTAGGAAAGAAAATACTAAATTTATAGCATTAGGAAGACATTTTACTACTTATGCAGAAGATCCTATAGATAGAATGGCTTTTAAGGCTTCTATTAAAAGGGTAAAAAAGATAGGAGATGTTAGAACTTTATTTGTACCTTTAAGAAAAGCCGATGAATGGATAGTAAATTTAGTTACTAATTCTATGTTATTAAATTGGGGTATTAATAAAGAAGGTAAATTAGTTAGATTAAATAGGTCAGATATTGATACTAAAGGTATTAAATCATTGTATGAAGAAGCTAGGTTAGATGAAAAAACCGGTGAATGGGTTTTTGATAATATGACTGAAGAAGCTTATCTTGCTTTTAGAAACGCTGTTAAAGGTACTACTACTAATATTATTGGTTCATTATCGCATGAAGATATTAGCCAAGTTAATGTTAATATGGTATTAGGACTTATGATGCAATTTAAAACATGGATGCCAGGTATTGCTAGAGAACGGTTAGGAAAACTAAATTATGATGATAGAATACAGGCAGTACGTTGGGGTAGATATAGAGCAGCATTTAATGAATTTGAATTGACCCAATCTGAAAAAGATAATGGAATTAAAATAGCTGACTTTATTACTAAAATATTCTTACCTAATATTGGTAGAGCTATAATAGATTTATTAACATTCGGACTTGCACATAATGCAGGTATGCTTGGAGGACAAGATTATAAAACTGCTTCTGGTGAAGTTATTAAAGTTAGAGGCAGTGTTGATCGTGCTTATAGAAGATTTATCCAGCATACTGTTATTGATAATCCACATTTACAAGGTAAAGTTTCTTTTGATGAATTTATTAAAACACGTAACGGACAATTAAAAGCTATGCTTGCAGAAATGAGAACTATCATAGCGTTTTTAGGATTTTTAGCGTTTCTTGGGGGAGATGGAGAAGATGAAAAACCTAGATATATGTCTAATTATATTTTACGAACATTACATAAAAGTATGTCTAAAACAAATTCAGAATTAATGTTTATGTGGAATCCTAAAGAATTTCAAAGACTATTAGAAAATCCTATACCATTAACAAAGATTGTATCAGATTTTGTAAAAACTTTTAATAATACATTAGACGAATCTAGTGATATTTTATTTGGAGAAAATGCAACTAATGACCCGACACCTTTAATGTATTATACTATACAATGGGCATATGGTGGAAATCAACTTGCACGATTCTTTGAATTATTTGAACAACATAAACAAACTCCTAACTATTAATCACCAATTAAAAAAAATCTATACATATAAAAGTAAGGGGAAGGTTGCTATAACCCTCCCCTTTGAGATTAACTTAAAACTACTTATTTATGAGCAAAATAAGTTTTTTATATACCTGACTGTAATATTACAATAACCTAATTTTATCCACTCTTCTTTTACTTTCTCTGCCGCATATTGTGATGAGGCTACAGCAGTCATCTCTATAAGACTAGTAGTATCATCTTCATTTTTAATTACTTTATATGCTGTAACAGTTATTTTATTCATGATTTTTTCTCTTTTATCATTGGAGCCGCATCTAACGATATAAACCCCCAATTATTTTTTACATAATTATAACCTAAGTTTTTGTCTTTAGCTATTGCATCAATAGCCCAGTTTTCCCATTCATCATATTGTTCTTGTGTTACTTGATAATGTTGAAACCATTTTGGACTATGTACATCTTTTGGGTGTTCGTCT
>JAGYMU010000119.1 GCA_018399995.1 Halanaerobiales bacterium
AGATCCTTATAATATAGAAGCACATTATATGTTGGGAAACTGCTACCTATTTATTGGTGATAATAATTTAGTGTTAAATGAATACAAGATTCTTAAAGAATTAGATGTCAATAAAGCACAAAATTTGTTCGATATGATTTATTGAGAAGAAAAAGAAGAGGATTAGGTCTTCACAGGCTGACCGAGAACACAATACAGGGGACGGTTCTTCGTATCGCAGTCCTACAAATATATACCTGTGAGGAGAATCAGAATGCTTTAAAAGATTTACCTATGATGAGATATTTCTAGAGATAAATCCAGCCTGGAAAGCCTAAAAGAACTCGCCAACAATTTGGAGAAAATAGAGCAATTGGATAAATTAGAGCAAATAGATTAAATATATAATTATAAATAAAAAAGTATGTAGGTATTAAATATGGAAAAAAGAATTAAATGTTTTTTTGCTTATCCATCTATCCCTGCTTCAATACCAGAAACAATTAAGGGCGCAGTAGAGGAAATTAATAAAAATGAGGAATGTCATATTAAGACTTGGGAAGATTGTGCAATTAGTGGAAAATTTATTATTGATGTAATATGCAGAGAAATAGATGAAAGTGATTTATTTATTGCAGATCTAACTAAATTAAATCCGAATGTTCTTTTTGAGTTAGGATATGCTATAGGCAAACAAAAAAGGGTCTGGCTAATTTTTGATCCAAGTTTTGAAGAATCAAAGAAGCTTTTTGATCAACTAAGAATTCTAACAACAGTTGGATATGCTGCATACTCAAATACATACACAATTATAGATAATTTTTATAAAGAAAAACCATGGCTTGATTTAAATGATACTATATTTAAAAAATCGATAGAGCCAGCCCTTCAAGCCGGAAAAGAAATACGTTTACTATATCTTAAAAATCAGTATGAGACCGAAGCTTCTATACAGCTAAGCCGGGTTGTTAGACAGTTTAATATGCCTACAACATTAAGTGACCCAAAAGAATCAGCAGTACAAACACTAACATGGTATGTGGAAAATATGTGGCGTGCGCCAGGAATAATTGTTCATCTATCTGGAGAATCGAGATATGGTTATCATTTACATAACTCAAGATATTCTTTTGTATCAGGATTAGCGCATGGATTGCAAAAGCCTTTACTTATGCTTGTTGAATCTGATTATCAACCACCAATTGATTATTCTGATATACTTTTTCATTACAACACTCCTACAGAATGTATTGAAATAGCAAAAAATTGGCTCCAAAAAGTATCCTTAATATATTCAGAAAGTAAGAAGAAATCTGGAGAATATGCTAAAAAAATTGCTCTATCTGCAGACCTTAAAAGGTTTAGTGTGGGTGAATATATTGCTGAGAATGAAGAAGAAATATTGAAGGAATATTTTATAGAAACTGAAGCATTTCTAAGAGTGATAAAAGGTCAGGATTCTGTTGTTGTTGTTGGTAGAAAAGGCACCGGAAAAACAGCAAATCTTTATATGGCTGCAAAAAAATTATCAGAAGATAAGCGCAATTTAGTTTGTGTAATAAAACCTGTTAGTTATGATGTTCAAGGAATTGTTCGCTTGAGTAAATTAACAAAGGAAAAAGATCAAAAAGGTTATCTATCTGAAGCATTATGGAAATTCCTTATTTATTCAGAAATTGCACGTACTGCATATGAGAAAATTAAACAACTTCCTTATATAGAAAAGAATTCTCCTGAAAGTAAATTAGAAGAATTGATGGAAGAAAAAGGGGGCATGTTATTAGATGAATTTGCTGTGAGACTTGAAAGAGCGGTATATAATCTTTCTTCTAATAAAGAGTACAAATCTTTATATGAATATCATACTGCAATATCAGAAATATTGCACAGCCGAATATTAAATATTTTAAGAAAGCTTCTTGGTGAAATTTTAACCAGTAAGAATCGTGTGGTAGTGCTGATGGATAATTTAGATAAAGCATGGGATAAAAAGGAAGATATAAATTATCTTTCAGATTTTCTTTTTGGATTACTAAATGTTGCGAGAGATATTCCAAAAGAATTTGCAAAAAAAGACTATTGGAGAAAGCCAGTTAAGGTTTCAATTACTATATTTTTAAGAAGTGATATTTTTGAGAGAGTGATGAAAAATGCAAGAGAACCTGATAAAATAACCTGCGATAAGTTGCTATGGGATGATCCGGAAGTACTAATGCGAATAGTTGAAGAACGACTAGCAACAAATCGAGAAAATATTGACTTGGATAGTCTTTGGAAAGAAGTATTTTGTCCAACTGTTAAAAATGAATCTAGTAGAAAATATATACTTGATGTAGTCTTACCAAGGCCAAGAGATCTTGTTTATTTTATAAAAGCAGCACTGAGCGCAGCAATCAACAGGGGGCATGATCGTATACAAGAAGAAGATATTATTGAGGCTGAAAAACAATATTCTCAATTTGTTTTTGAAGTGATACAAGTAGAAAATGGAATATCATTACCTGAACTTGAGAAAATACTATTTGAATTCGTTGGAGGAAAAATTACGCTAGAGAAAAGTGAAATACTTAAAATATTATCTAAAAGTGGAATTACTGAAGACCGTTATGATTATGCTTTATTGCATTTAATAACTTTATCATTTCTAGGTGTTGAAATTAATCATAATAAATATAGATTTTGTAATAACATTAATGAACTAAATAAAATTTTAAGACTTTCAGAGCGTTATGTATCTATAGAAAACATACCCAATAGATATCAAATACACAAAGCTTTTCATGCATATTTGGAAGTTAGATAGTAAAATCATAAAAGACTATAATTGAAATAACACTAAAAACATGGGAAACATAGGGGACGATTGTTCATGCTCAGTAATCAAGTAACTTTTTTGGTATAATTTCATTACCAAAGGAGGTACTTAAGCATGAAGTTAAACCAGACCATTATCATTAAACGGTGGAGACCTATTCTGGAAATCAATAGGGTAAGGCTTCACAATTTCATATGATATTGGTGGCTTTTCTTTTAAGCATCCTACAGATAAACTTAATTGATGAAGGAAAAGCTTATCAGAGGCTGATACTGAAGACGATGCATTAGGTTTTTAAATAATATTTTACCCTATGTAATTACAAAGAAATAATTAAGTCCGTAAAAACATAATCAAATATACTTGCACAGGAATAATGCAAATTTTCTGGGTGGTTATCATAGTAATTATCAAATATTTTTGTCAATTGTTTTATTGTTATGCCTTCAACTTTATTAATAATCAATTCGTAATCCTGTGGATTATTTTTTTGAACGAGATATATCCACATATCATAAATGCCTGCAACATATTGTATTCTTAAATCTAAAGGACATTCGATATATTGACCACCATTGTAAACCGAAGCAGAAGTAAGGGATTCTGCATTTACAAAAACACTATTAACAGAAAATAGTAAAATTAAAATACCCAAAACAATTGCAATTCTTTTCATTTATGACTCCCTTTATTTTTAATTTTTTTTGCACTACCATGGTATGTATGTTCTGACAATGGTTCTTTGCACTTATGTATTACTTTGCCTGTATCTGTATCAATAACACTTTCTTCATAATCATTGTTTTTTCTATCAATATATCTTTCTTTATAAATCCATTTTTTAATTTTTTTAAAGAAATCATATCCAATCCTAAATTCTTTAAAAGGTTTTTTGATGCCATATTTTCTTGCTTTTCCATTTAGTTGTTTATGAAATTCTATTCCCCCCTCTAATCTCTTCTTTATTATTTTATTTCCACAGTTAGGATGAGGCTGATCATTTTCAGATGATGATTTTTTATGATACATTTACATTAATACTCCAAATAATTCAATTTATAAACTTTTTAATTTTATCATTATATGATCCTTAAAACAAGTTTGAAAAAGAAGAGTTCGCAGTTAATAAAGGGGGTCTATAATTGAAAAATAACATTTAGCTATAGCATAATCTGATTAACCAGGATAGTCAAAAAACTTTCTTTATGCCAGAATAAGAACATATGGCCGAAGGAGCATTTGTGGCTTTTGGGGTTTGTCCTGAACTGCTATTGGCATATGTTTCATTATATTTTATTGTCTCAGTAAACGCTGAAACAATATAC
>JAGYMU010000012.1 GCA_018399995.1 Halanaerobiales bacterium
GTGGTAATTGTCAAAAAAATATATCATACATGGTGATAGGCTTCTTAATATTATGATATTACATAGAGACCCGGGGGCTTTAGGTGAGTTAAGAAAACTGTCGTTTAAATTAAGTGAATACAAGGGAGTTATTGAATATTTTAAGAAAATATTTAAAATTAAAATGTATTCCAAAACTGATACAGTCAGTGATGGATAATGGTGTCGTGAATGCACGTAAGCGAATAAGTGAGGCCTGCTATTAACAGGTGCAAAACTTAAATACAAAACTTCACTTAAAGCTATCTAGTATGCAGCAGTACTTAGGTTGCTAAAACTGTAGCAAAAGAAGCTTCCTCTAATTCTTTTATTTAATTTAGTGGGAGAGGTTCACTAAAAGATTGTGGTCATAAACCATGGATAGAAAAGAAGGCTTATAATGAGTTCTTAAGTATTTTATTCAAATTAATCTCTTAATTTGAATTTTAAAGATCTAATAAAAAATGAGTTGATTGAATATATAGATATCAAGGGTGATCAAAAGAGAATTCGCTTTTGATCATTATAAATATTATAGCGACTACCCCGGGTAAATCCGATTAGAGTTAGATTTTTTTGACGGGCTAAATCAATAGCTTTTGCAGTTGGTGCAGAACGAGAGATCAAAATAGGGATCTTTTGTCTGGATACTTTATTTATAATTTCTGAAGAGACCCGCCCACTTGTTAAAATAATTTTATCAGATAAATCTAGGTTTTTAAGAAGGGATTTGCCTATAATTTTGTCGATTGTATTGTGCCTTCCTATATCTTCAATTACATAAAGCAACTTTTTCTTATTTCCTAGAGCAGCGGTGTGTGTACCGCCAGTTTTATTAAAATAAAGGGATTTTTCTTGCATATTGACCATCAACTTATTGATCATATTTGATCTAATAGATATTGATCTATCTGTTATTTGATCTTTTATATATTCCTTATTATTAAAAGTACTACCTTTTGCACAACCAGAGGTTATTGTTCTAGTTTTAAACTGACTACAATCTATATCTTTTTTTAATTTTATATTGATAATTGTTCTGTCTTTAGATAGATTTAAACTTTTTATTTCATTTATATTCTCAATAATACCCTCTGAAGCCAGCCAGCCGATAGTTAATTCTTTTAATTTTTCAGGTAGAGCCATCAAATTGACCAATTTGTTTTGATTTACAATAACTAAGAGTGGGGTTTCTTTAATTATCAAGTCATTTATTTGAGATGATTCATTATTTTTAACTCTATCAATTTTGTAAGTTTCAGTTGAATTATTATCCATATTTTATTTCCTTTCTTTTTTATTTAATTTTTACCTACTGAAATGAAGAAGATCCTTTTTTTAATAATATCAGATAAGTAAATATTTTAAAAATATTTTCCCTTTTTTAAAATAGATATTTTCCTATATGTGTTATTGATTCTAATATTAGGAAGGTTGTCTTCATTGACTAAGTAGGGTTTATTTGCTATTATCACATTGAAAAAGCAAGTTAAATAGAACTTTAGTTTTATGGTAGATGGACTTGTTTTCTTGAAATATATAAGAAATAATTTTATTAATAAAATTAAAGATAGTTTGCAAAAAATATATTAAAATGAAATTTAGAAGGTGAGATTATGTTTGTAGCTGTTATAACTATCGATTTACAGATACCTATGGCCCAATCTTTAAAAGATAAAAGAAGGGTGATTAAAAGCCTAACAGATAAATGCAAAAATAGGTTTAATGTTGCAGTTGCAGAGGTTGATAACAAAGACCTCTGGAAAAATGCCAAACTGGGTTTGGTGACCATAACAGGAGATAGGCGGTATTTAGAAAAAGTTATTAATAAAATAATAAAGTACATTGAAAGCTTTCCAGAAATCAATTTATATAATTATGATATTGATTATTATTAGAATATATTTGTGCAAATTCATTTCTTTAAAACTGACAATTTATATGAAATGGCAGGAAAAGCGAGCATTATGTTGAATATAAAAACTATGGATATGACTATTAAATGAACAATAATTCCCTTGCTGGAGGATGATGGTAATGTCTAATAAAAAGTTCATAATAATCTTACTGTTTTTAATTATACTAATAGCTACACAAACAACTTTGGCAGCCAATATCCCCGATATTTACATAAATGGCCAAAATATGACCGAAAAACTTGATCCGATAAGAAGTAATGGTGCTGTTTTGGTTAGATCTTTGGCTCTGGCTGACAGCCTTGAGGCAGAATTGAAATGGCTGGGGGATATTAATACCCTGAACATCATCAAAGAGGATAAAACAGTCAAAATGATGGTCGAGAGCCCATATATTCAGATAAATAGCACTACAATTCGAACAGAATCACCTATGGTCATCAAGGATAATAATACATATATACCCTTTACAGGAATCATGAATGTTTTTGGGTTTTTAATAGAATATGACAAGATAAGTAATTCCTATTATCTGTTTAAACCGCAATCCTTTTTAAAGGAGGTAACCTGGGGTCCTAACAGGCAGTCATTAGTCCTAAAGATGGATAAAATTGCACCTTACAGGTTAAAGTTAACGGATGATCCCAAAAAGTTAATCGTTGAAATTGAAAAGGCTGCTTTAGAAGCAAATTTTAAAGATAATGTATCAGATAAAAACTATTATTTTACAAACAAAAGAATCGAAAACCAGGCCACGTTACAGCTTGTTATAACCAGCAAATATCCGCTTCCTATTAACTCTGATGAAGTAATAAGTGAAGAAAACGGTAATTTACTGATTCGTTTTATGCCGCAAATTGCTTCTATCAACTGGCAAAAGGAAGGTTCTTTAGAAATTGAAGCAAATGGAAGCATTAATAAACCTGAAGTTTCATTTCTGGAAGAACCGCGCAGGATGGTATTAGATATACCGGACCTTTTGTTAAGTGAGTTCGAAAAAAATCTTGATGAAAATGAATGGATAAAAAATGTAAGGGTCAGCCAATTTCAATTCGAGCCTACTATCTTGAGGGTTGTTTTAGACCTTAAGGAAGAAAAATATTTGAATATTGTTCAGCAACAGGATAGTAAAAAGATAGTTTTAAACCCCGTACAACGTGCTCGAATTTTCGATCTTGCATATGAAAATCATCAGATTGTGTTTAAAACCGATGCACCTGTTGAACCGGATTTATTTACATTAGAAGACCCAGCTCGACTTGTTATCAATCTCTTTAATACCTATAGAGAAGAAAATATGCAGGATGAAGTAGATATTAAAGAAAACCTTGTAGAAAGAATAAGGGTGGGACGTTTTGATAGCCAGGTAGTTAGAATTGTGGCTGACTTAAGTGAAATCACAGCTTATGAATGGGAACAAGAACAATATAGTAAAGATGTATATGTCCACAGTATTAAAATGGCCAATAAATTTGATGATATCGAACTGTTAGATCAAAATCTATATACCAATATTAATATAAATTTGAGCGGTAAGGTAGATTATGAGGTTAAGAAGTTCTCATTTCCCCACAGGGTAGTAGTAGATATTAATGGTAAAGAAATCACACCTGAAGATATAGAATTACCAGAACCCTTGGGTCTCATCAAAGAAATGAGAATGAGTAGATTTGAGCTTGAGGATGAAGAAGTAACCAGGATTGTATTTGAACTGAGTGAATATTTTAATCATAATGTAATATCTGATAATCCTGATAGTAAGATAAATATTGCCTTAGCAAAATCTGAAATACTAAGTGAAAATAATTTAATAGTATTGGATGCAGGACATGGTGGATTTGATCCCGGTGCTGTCAGCAAAAATGATTTGCAGGAAAAGGTTGTCAATTTGCAGATTGTCCAAAAGCTTGCCAGTATATTAAAAAGTCAGGGATTTAAAGTGCTGTTAACAAGAGAAGATGATTCCTTTATTTCTCTCAACAAACGCGTAGAAATTGCAAATGAAAAGGGAGCAAGAATTTTTATAAGCATACACAATAACTCTTCAACCAAAAATACATCTGAAGGTACAGAGACATTTATCGCACCCAATAAGTCAGGTGATAGTCTGCTTTTAGCCCAAAAAATACAAAAAGAGCTAATTCGGGAATTATGTTTGGTTGATAGGGGAGTCAAAAAAGAACATCTTTATGTAATCAAATATACTAAAATGCCTGCTGTATTAATTGAGGTTGCATTTTTATCAAATCCTGCAGAAGAAAAATTACTCAAAAATAACGAGTTTATTACTAATTCGGCTTTAGCTATTAGTCGGGGTATAGTGGACTATTTTGATAAATTTAAGGATTGAGGTGGGCAAACATGAATAAAAAAATATTTAAGCTCATTATAACAGTGATAATAGCAGTTTTGATAATAGCAGCAGCCTACATCTTTTTATCTAATACTAATCTATTTGTTAAAGAAAAAACAGTCAACTTATATTTTGGCACCGATGATGCAATGAACCTAAAATCAGAAAAGAGAGATATAAAAGGGAGAAATTTATACCTCGAAGCTGTTATCGAATTGATAGAAGGCCCCACTGATTCCGATTTAACGAAAACTATTCCAGACGGAACAGAGGTTTTAAATATATCTAAAGATGGCGATATTATAGTTATCGACTTTAATGATAAAATAGTTAAAAATCACTGGGGTGGTTCGGCGGGTGAGAGAATAACTGTTTATTCTATAGTCAATACTTTGGGTCAATTTGAAAAAATTAATAAAGTCAAATTTTTAATAGAAGGTGAAGAAGTTAATACCCTGGTTGGCCATATGGATTTAAGCACACTACTTGAACCCAATCCAGATCTCAATCAATAAAGTAATAATCGATACAGGAGTTGAAAAAATGATTAAAGACAAGAAGGCAATTGGAATGTTGGATTCTGGGGTAGGAGGTTTAACAGTTGCAACAGAAATCAAGAAGACTATGCCAGCAGAAAAAATTATATACTATGGTGATACACTTCATTTACCTTATGGACCAAAATCCAAAGAAGATGTTAGAAAATACGTATATAAAATTATAGATTATTTGAATTCAAGGGAAGTTAAAACAATAATTTTGGCCTGTAATACAGCCACCTCTATGTTATTAAAGGAAATAAGGGATGTAATAAAACTACCTTTATTTGGAACCATTGATGGTGTTCTGCAGTCAGTAAGAGAAGTTACTAAAAATAAAAAGATAGGTATTATAGGAACTAAGGGGACAATTAAAAGTAAGGCTTATCAGGAAGCTTTATTACAGGGAGATAGTACTTTAAAAATATATGCGAAAGCCTGTCCAGAATTTGTTAATCTGGTTGAAAAAGGCGCCTTTAAGGGTCCAGAAGTTCTAAAAATTGCAGAAAAATATTTAATGGAATTAAAAAAAGAGGATGTTGATACCCTGATTTTGGGATGTACTCATTATCCCTATTTAATACCTGTTATCAAAAAAGTAATGGGTCAGGGCGTTAAGTTAATCAACCCGGCCGTAACTATGGCAGAAAAAGCGAAGAATATAATGGCTGTTAAAGGATTGATTAGCGGAAAACATGAAGACATTGTCGATTTTAGTGATCATGAATTTTATGTCAGTGATTTAAATAAAGTATCGCTTGAGTTTTTAAATAAGGGCACCGATTATTTAAATCTCCCTGGTTTAGAATTTGAGGAGTTAAATATTTTCAAAGTCAACAATAATTAAAAGAATTTAAAATATTATTATAAAAGAGAGAGGATAAAGTTGAAAAAAAATGGCATTATTAAGTCTGTTCAAAAAAGTTTAAAAGTTTTAAAATACATTATGTCTTCCAATGGAGAGGTTTCAGTAAATGAATTAGTAGAGGAATTTGGCTATAATAGAAGTACAGTTCATCATATGTTAAAAACAATGAAACTGGAGGGCTTTATCACCCAGAATCAAAGAACAAAAAACTACAACATCGGTTCTGAGATATTTAACGGCTGGATCAAAGATCGCAACATGTATAATTATTTGATGCCATTGAAACCAATTATTAAAGAAATTGTAGAAAGATGTCAGGAGACGACCACTATGTTCGTACGTGAAAATGATAAAGCGATCTGTGTACTGGGAGAGGAATCAGATCAGATTATTAAAGCCTATCTGATGATTGGTAGAGAGATTCCCCTATACTGTACAGCAGCAGGTAGGGTTATACTGGCAAACCTACAGGAAGATGAGGTGGATAAGATACTTGATATTTCAGGTCTCAAAAAATATATGAAAAAGACGGTTATCGACCGAGAAAAATTAAATGATAGATTTAATGAGATAAGAGAAAAGGGATATGACTTCGAAAAAGAAGAGTTTGAAGAGCTGATTAACGCAGTCGGAATACCGGTTTTAAATAAATATGGTAGGCCTGTGGCTTCGGTTTCGGTTGTTGGACCGATTATGAGGTTTACCGATGAAAAGATGAGAGAATGCGCACCTTTTTTACTAGAAAAATCGAAAGAGATGAGCGCAATTTTGAGAGGGGAATACTATAAATAGTAAAGTTCAAAATAAAATATAAGTTTATCTTCAAAAGAAATCCGAAAAGGGTTTCTTTTTTTGTTTATAATCCACAAAAAGATCAGATAAAATTTATTTATTAAACATAAAGGGATATTTTCTATAGAAGCAGAATAAGTTAAATATAAGTTCATCTAGTCAAAGAATATTTCATAATATGAACTTAATATAACGTCTAATATTATCTTATTGATTTTTCAGAATATTAATTTATTTTAAATAAATTATTATAAAGAAAGGAGGTATCAGTAAGAACTAGTTGTATTAATTTTTACTTTAATAAAGTCTATAACATTTTTAAAGGAGGAATAACGTGAGTATTGAGAAAAAAGATCTAGATTTGGAATTTGACCGCGATTATCCTTTACAACATGTTCCTAAAAGTGCAAGAGTAAGTATTATATCTATAAGTGCAGTTTTATTGGGTTTTACTTTCTTTACACCTACTATGCTCGCAGGTTCTGAAATAGGAGTTTCTTTTAAACTTTGGCCAGATTTCTTTTTGATACTATTATTTGGTAGTGCAATACTGGGAATTTATGTTGCCGTACTTTCTATTATTGGTGCTAGAACAGGCTTAACTACAGTATTGTTAAGTAAATATACCTTGGGTAAAGCTGGTGCTAAGTGGGCCGATATTTTGCTGGGTGGTACTCAAATAGGCTGGTATGCTGTTGCGGTGGCCACCATGGCCCATATGTTCACCCAAGCATTAGGCTGGGAGGCTTATTTAATACCATTGATGATTGTATTCAGTTTCATGATGGGAATAACTGCATACTATGGTTATAAAGGAATGGAGCTCTTAAGTTATATATCAGTTCCACTGCTTTTGATTCTAGGAATTTGGGTAACATTTAGAGCTGCAGGAGATGCAGGTGGATGGAGTGCAATTGCAGGCATCGAACCAACTGGTACTATGACATTCGCAACGGCGATCACTGTTATTGTTGGTACCTTTGCGAGTGGGGGTACACAGGCTCCCAACTGGACAAGATTTGCGAAAAATGCTAAAGTTGCTTTTTGGGCTGCTTTGATTGCATTTTTATTCGGTAATGGAGTTATGTTATTTTTTGGTGCAGTAGGTGCCATTTCTTATCAAATCTCTGATTTTGTAGAAGTACTATATAGTATGGGATTAATTTTCTGGGGTATTGTATTCTTAACCTTAAATCTCTGGACAACCAATGATAATGCAGCTTATGCATTTGGTGTAGCAGGGGCAGAACTGTTTAATATAAATAATAAAAAGCCGTTTGTTGTTGGTGGGGTTATCATTGCAACTATTTTAGCTATAACAGGAATTTATGACTTTTTAATTGTATATCTAAGTGCACTGGGTATTTTTATACCTCCTCTTGGAGGTATAATAATAGGTGATTATTTCTTTGTCTGGAAGGCAAAGATACCCAGAATGGAAACCGTAGAATTTCCGGGAGTCCGATGGAGTGCTGTATTGGCATACTTATTGGGTGTTCTAGCAGCATATCTTGGAAGCAGAACCGGTGTAGGAGTTCCTCCTCTTAATGGTATTATAGTTGCAGCAGTATTAATGCCTATAGTTTCAAATATATTTCAGAATCTTGGAATTGATCAAATGCCCGAAAAGATAGACAATTAAACAGCATAAATTTTAGGGGGTAGATAACACAATGGAGCTATTAATCAAAAATTGTCGTTTAAAACAAGAGGGTAAATTACAGGATATCTTAATAAATGAGGGCAAGATCAAAAAGATTGCTGATAAAATTGATATAGAGACAGAAAAAATAATAGATGCAGAGGGCAACTTTGTTGCCCCTGCTTTTATTGAACCTCATATCCATCTAGATAAGATATTTATCTCAGATGTTGTGCGTCCTAATAAAACAGGCACATTAGAGGAAGCGATAGAAATTATCTGGGAAAAGAAGAAAAATTATACTATCGAAGATATTGTAGAAAGAGCAGGTAAAGCTATAAAACTGGCAGCCAAAAATGGAACAACAAGAATGAGGACACATGTTGATATTGATACTATTGTTGGGTTGACATCCTTAAAAGGGGTTGTTGAAGCCCGTAAAAAGTATTCGGATATAATGGATATTGAAATTATATCTTTTCCTCAGGAAGGTATTATTCAGGATCCTGGTACTGAAGAATTAATGTGGGAAGCGATGGAAAATGGTGCAGATATTGTCGGTGGAATGCCCGCAAATGAAAAAAACCCAGAAGATAGTATGAAACATATAGAGATTGCTTTTGAAATAGCAAAAGAATATGATGCAGATATTGATATGCATATAGATGAAACCGATGATCCCTTTTACCGTACTTTAGAAATGTTGGCTGATAAAACGATTGAATACGGCTGGAAAGGCAGAGTTACAGCCGGTCATACATGTGCACTAGCAGCTTATGATGATCATTATGCTGAATATGTAATGGATAAGGTAAAAGAGGCGGGCCTGCACATTATAATAAATCCGGTAACAAATTTAATGTTGCAGGGTCGTTTAGATGATCAACCGATCAGAAGAGGCATAACAAGGGTTAAAGAGCTTTTAGCAAAAGGTGTGAATATCAGCTATGGTCAGGATTGTGTTAAGGATACATTTTATCCCTTTGGACAGTGTGACCTTATGGAGGTTGGTTTGATTGCAGCTCATGCGGCTCATATGAGCCTGCCGGAAGAAATAGAAGAGGTGTTCAATATGGTTACCTATAATGCAGCCAAGATATTGGGCCTTAATAATTACGGTATAAAAGAGGGCAATTTAGCTGATTTAGTAATATTTAATGCTGAGTCTACTGCTGATGCTATTCGACGCCAGCCTGATAGAAAATATGTTATAAAAGAAGGCAAAATTATTGCTGAGTCTTCATCAAATTCAAAATTATATAGAGGGTGAGCCATATGGTAGATATTCCACAGGTTGAAAATAGAATAGATGCAAACAAGAAAATATCAGGAGAAGCCGAGTTCATAGATGATATATCTTTTTCTAATATGCTGCATGCATTGGTTCTTAGATCACCGCATGCCCATGCAGAAATATTAGCCATAGATATTAATGAGGTTCAAAAATTAGAAGGTATTGAAAAGGTAATCACGGGTCGTGATATTAAAGATGAAATAATAAATATTGATATAGGAGATCATTATCCTTTAGCAGTTGATAAAGTTCGGTTTGAAGGAGAACCGGTTGCAGTAGTTTTAGCACAGGATAAATGGCAGGCCAAGAAGGCGCTAAATTCAATAAAGGTTGAATATAATGTACTGCCCCATACTGTTAAAGCTAGAGAGGCTATCAAAGAGGACAGTCCCTTAATCCATCCAGATCAAGATCAATATAATAGACATCTGGATACTAATCATCATCCTAATTCCAATATCTTCAGACACTACAAATTAAGAAAGGGCAATATAGAAAAAGCATTTAAAAAGGCAGATAAGGTTATTGAAAATAGATTTGATTACCCACAAAGATCCCATACACAGATGGAAACACATGGGGCGATTGCAAAATGGACTTCTGATCAGGAAATGATAATGTATGCAAGCACTCAATCGCCCTTTTTTGTAAGGACTGCGATTGCAGATATGTTCAAAGTGAAGGCAACCGATATTATTGTAAAATCAGGTTATCTTGGTGGGGGGTTTGGCGGCAAGTCAGACGTTTCGATAGAACCATTAACAGCTTTTGCTGCAAGATTTGTACCCAATAAATATGTTAAACTCAAACTCACGAGAGAAGAGGCTTTTAATGCATCTTTGATTGCCAGAGGTGCTGAAGTAGAATTGAAAACAGCTGTAAGAAAAGATGGCAAGATACTGGGTGAAAAGGCCAAAATCTACTTTAGTTCAGGGGCCTATGGTTCAACTTCGGTGCATATTGTAACGGCGGCCGGTCACAATTGCACAGGACCCTATGAAATTGACAATATAGAGGTAGATTCATATGGGGTTTACACCAACACACCACCGGTCGGGGCATTCAGGGGCTATGGGCATCCTGAGGTGCATTGGGCTAAAGAAAGGCAGATTCATATTATTGCTAATGAATTAGGTTTAGATGAAGATGAAATACGGATCAAAAACATGTTAAAGCCCGGTTCAATTAATGCCCTGGGTCAAAAAATTGAAAAGGAAAATGGTGATCTTTTAGGCTGTTATAAAAAGATAAGAGAGAGGTTGGATGAAATAGAGATCAACCAAAAACCCCATAAGGTTTATGGGAAGGGAATTGCAGCGATTATGAAGTCTCCTGTGATGCCCACTAATTCCGCGGCATCTGCTACCTTAAGATTTAACGAAGAAGGAACCGTTGATATTGCATGCAGCGGTTCTGAAATGGGGCAGGGCACAAAAACTGCTATGCAACAGATTGCCTCTGCCGCTTTAAAACTACCCTTAGATAAGGTGAAAATAAAAGAGGATATTAGTACTGATAATTCTCCTTATGGGTGGCAGACTATAGGTAGCACAACAACTTGGAAAGCAGGACGTGCCATCATGGATGCTGTTAGAAAAGCCATTGATAAATTAAAAGAAAATGCATCTTTAGTGTTAGATGTAAATAAAGAAGATCTCGAGTATAGAGGAAATAAAATTGTTTTATCGGAAAATGAAGATTTATTTGTAAATACTGATCAAATCTGTTTTGGTTATTTACATGATAATGGTCTAGTAAAGGGTGAACCAGTCCAAACTTATGGTACTTACATGCCCAAGGGTTTAACCTATACCGATCCAAAAACAGGCCAGGGTAATGCCGCTGCTGAATGGACATTTGGGGCTCAGGGTGTGGTTGTAGAGATCGATAAGGAAACCGGTGAACTGAAATTATTAAATATGATGATGGCTATTGATGCCGGTAAAGTTATCAACCCAAAACTGGCCCGAGGCCAGGTAATAGGAGGAATGGTTCAGGAGATGGGCGGGGCATTAACAGAAGAATTGAGATATGGAAAAGATGGACAAATGAGAAACAATAGTTTTACAGATTATAAGATCCCTACTCCTCTCGATTTATATGATACAGATTTTGATGTATACTTTTTTGAAACCCCGGAACCGATTGGTCCTTTTGGAGCTAGAGGTATTGCCGAACATGGGACGGTCGGTATTGCACCTGCCTTTGGGAATGCAATTAGTAATGCTTTAGGAATTGAATTGTTCAAGCTTCCTTTAAGCAACCAAAAAATCTTTTTGAATATGAACAAAGAAGGTGATTTATATGTTTAATCCCTTTGTTTATAAAAGACCTAATAATTTAGAGCAGGTTTTTACACTATTAGATCAAAATGAAGATGTGAAAATCATTGCAGGAGGTACTGATCTGCTTGTCAAATTACGAGAAGCGGATAGATCACCTGAACTATTAGTAGACATTAAAGATTTAGAAAAACTAAAAGGTATTAAAAAAAATAAAAATGAAATTAAAATAGGGGCCTTAACAACTATAACTGAAATCAAAGAGAGCAAGTTAATCAAAGATGAATTTGATGCCCTCTACCAGGCGGCAAGTCAATTTGGGTGTTATGAAATAAGGAATAGAGCTACAATTGGTGGTAATGTCGTTCATGCTTCTCCAGGTGCTGAATTTGGTGTGGTACTTTTTGCTCTCAATGCTGAGGTTGAAGTTGTGGGGAAAAGGGATGTAAAAAGGATGCCTATTAAAGAATTTTTATATGATGTCGGAAGTGTAAAACTAAATAATGAGTTGTTAAAATCCATCATCATTAAAAACAAACCGGATTTAAAGAGCAGTTACCATAGAATAAGCAGGGTAAAAGGAATGGATTTGGCTTTGGTAAATGCGGCTTTGGTAAAAGATGATAAAGCCCAATATACCTCTTATTTTGGTGCTGTGGCTAGAACTCCTTACAATAACAACAAAGTAGATGAGTTATTGAGCCAATCGAATTTAAATAAAGCTTTATTTGTAAAAATACAGAAAATAGTTGATGAGAGTATATCACCGAGAGCAACAAGCTTACGAGCAAGCCCAGAGTATAAAAAGAAAATGGTTGTTAGCTTACTCAAAAAATGCTTACGCGATATTGGTGAAATTGGAGATGATATCGATGGCTAAAACAATAAATACAATAATTAACAATGAAAAACATGAAATAGAAGTTCCTTATCAGATGAGTCTTTTAGAGTTATTGAGAGAAGAATTAAATATGACCGGAACCAAAGAAGGTTGTGGCAATGGAGAATGTGGAGCCTGCACTGTATTATTAGATGATCTTCCTGTGCGCAGCTGTATAATACTTGCCCATGAGATTGATCAAAAAGAGGTGGTTACAATAGAAGGTCTCAAAAATACAGGCGATTATGAAAAGATTAAAGAGGTCTTTATGGCTGAAGATGCTGTACAATGTGGTTTTTGCACCCCTGGTTTTGTGATGGCTGTAAAAGCTCTTTTGAATAGAACTAAATATCCTAATGATCAAGATATTAAAGAGGCTTTAGGCGGTCATCTATGCCGCTGTACAGGATATGAAGCTATTCATAAAGCGGTTAAAAGGTTAGTATAATAAAAAAGATATGTTATAAGTAAAAAAGGCCCTATATAGGGTCTTTTTTACTGTTTTGACTTTATACTATAATTACTGTAAAATTAAGACACAGATATAAAGATACATTATTAGGAGGAATACTATGAGCAATAACAGAATAGATGATCGCGATAATAATGAGATAAGAGAAACCGAATTTCAAAGAAATTATACCAAATATGCAGAAGGTTCTGTACTTGTAACTACAGGTGATACAAAAGTAATATGTACAGTTTCAGTTGAAGATAGTGTACCATATTTTTTAAGAGGCCAAAACAAGGGTTGGTTAACTGCTGAATATTCTTTGCTTCCCAGGTCAACGCAGTCTAGAACTATTAGAGAAGCTGCTAAGGGTAAAAGAAGTGGGAGGACTAGAGAAATTCAAAGACTTATTGGACGTTCGCTAAGAGCGGTAATAGATTTGAAAATGATTGGGGAAAGGACAATTTGGGTTGACTGTGATGTTATTCAGGCAGATGGTGGCACAAGAACTGCTTCAATTACTGGTGCTTTTGTTGCTTTATATGATGCAGTACAGTATATGATAGAAAAAGAGATGATAAGTGAATCCCCTCTGAAAGGTTTTGCAGCAGCAACCAGTGTTGGCATAGTAAAGGGAGAGTATTTACTTGATCTATGTTATCCAGAAGATGCTAATGCCCAGGTTGATATGAATATAGTGATGGAAGAATCAGGTGAAATAATTGAAATACAGGGTACCGCAGAACAGGATACGTTCACAAGAGAAGAGATGAATAAATTTCTCGACCTGGCTGAAAAAGGTATAAACAAGTTAATCGAGAAACAAAAACAATGTTTAGGACTAACATAAATGAAAAGAAAATTATTGATTGCAAGTTCAAACAAGGGAAAGATAATAGAAATAAGAGATCATTTTAAGGAACTGGACTTTGAATTTGTGACTTTAGAAGAATTTGATAATCTCAATGAAGTTGTGGAAGATGGAGCAAGTCTTAAAGAAAACGCCCTTAAAAAAGCCAGAGATAGAGCTGAAAAGACCAACTTATTAACTTTAGCGGATGATACTGGTCTTCAAGTAGATTACTTAAATGGTGAACCTGGTATTCATTCTGCCCGATTTGCCCATAAAAATGCTACATATGAGGAAAATAATGAAAAGCTTATAGAATTACTAAAAGGTGTTGAATATGAAAAAAGATATGCTCAATTTACTACAGTGGTTGCAGTTATAGATCCTCGTAAAAACGAGGAATTCACGGTTATCGGGTACTGTAAAGGTTATATCTTGGATGAAAGAAGAGGTAATAGGGGTTTTGGATATGATCCATTATTTTATGTGCCAGAATATAATAAAACATTTGCTGAAATGTCAGTAGAATTAAAAAATAAGATCAGCCATAGAGCATATGCTTTAGAAAAGATGAAAAAGGTATTAAAAGCAAGATATTAAGAGTATAAAGTATTTAATCTTCTCTAAAAGCATTTAATGAGTAATAATCAATAGTTGAATATTTTGACCAATGCCTAAATATAAGTTATACTAATATTTGTTGTAAGAAAAAAACGTGTGAGCGGGAGTAGCTCAGTTGGCTAGAGCATCAGCCTTCCAAGCTGAGGGTCGCGGGTTCGAGCCCCGTTTCCCGCTCCATTAATAATATGCGCCTGTAGCTCAGTCTGGATAGAGCAACGGACTTCTAATCCGTAGGTCAGAGGTTCAAATCCTCTCAGGCGTACCATTTATAATCATTGATATGAAAAAGATTAAAGCCCTTCTTAATTGAAGGTCTTTTTGTTATTTATATGTCTACCGGTGCCGAAAACTTTTTGATTTTTTTTTATTATCTTATCTAATATATCTACAGCCTTGTTTTGGACATTAAAATCATTATGAATATATATTTCTACAGAAGTAGATATTTTCGCATGGCCTGACATAACCTAAACAATATTTATAGGTACTCCATTTTTGATAGTTATTATAGTCAAAATATGTTAAATCACATTATAAAGATAAAAGAGAAGATACAAAGAGGTTATCAATATCTTTTAATTAGTAAGTGCAGGTCCGAGTCCCCTTTATATAACCCCCAAGCATATTATAACAGAGAAAACCTGTCGTCAACCTTAAAAATTGAGGCAGGTCTTTTTGACTTCTATTTTGTTATATAGTCAAATTCAGTCAATTATATATATTTTTTTGTTCAAGAGTTCAAATTAATTATTAGATTTGTTCGCAAAATATGTCATCGATATACCATCGATTAATATAATAAGTATATCCACCAAAAGCTCAGGCAATCTCAAGCCTTTTTCCAGAAAGAGCACTCAAATCTACTATAACCGTATCAAAAATATTGCCTGTTGGTAGTATAGACCATTTTGTTTGCCAAGTATCCTCACCCTCAAGCTGTGTTTCTACTTTAAGTGTATACGAATGATCATATTGATCATTAACGGAGTGTTTAAACTTTAGCTGTAGATTGCCTGCCTAAGAAGCATTTAAATAATTAGTGGAAACCTAAACTGATCATTAGTCTGACTACCATCTACAAATTTTAGTTCTGACTTTTCTCCCCTAGCATAACTAGAGGCAATGTCTACAAACCATCTATCTTTATTTACGATTCCAACCAGCAGGTAAAGTATCCGAAACAATTGAAAAGTTTTCTTTCAACAAAATAATATTACTGAAAGTTATTCCATTTCTACCTATCCTTAAGAGGATTTCGGTAGACTTTCACCGTACGGGCGGTTTTTACCGTATACGGCGATCCATTAGCATAAAAAGTAGGAATAATACAGAAGATTGGGGATCTCTTGATATAAGAATGCTTAAATACCTTCTTTTCTATAATTTTTAAAAATATTTTTCAATTATTTATTCAAGTTGTATTTTAAAAATACTTTTTTCATATAGAATAAAAAGACCCTCTATAAAAGATTAAGTATATGGGGGATCTAATATAGAGGGCTATGATAATAACTTTATTATTGAATATAAATAGGAAATATCCTTCTTGAATTATAACAAAATCATTGACATAAAATTTGAATTATGTTAATATATTTAAGGTAGGAATACAGAAGAAAATAAGTGCCAAGTGGTTCTGAAAATGTGTAAAACTGCGTATAATTGTTACTAAATAAAAATTTCAATATTACTCATTAGACCTGTTATATAAGGGAGTATAGCAAATTTGTAAAAGACCGTATAATTTTTTAACGGGACTTCTAGTATGTAAGCCAGAGGTCAAATCCTTTTAGGTGTATAATTTATAAATTTTTATCATGGTGGGTATAGCTCAGTTGGCTAGAGCGCAGGATTGTGGCTCCTGAGGCCGTGGGTTCAAGACCCATTACCCACCCCATTTTTTATTTTTTAAAAAATCATGATAGTAGATCATAAGCTTATGATTTCCATAGATTTAAAGAAAACGGGAATTATTTAATGAGTTAATGGTCTATTTTTTTTTAACTATATTCATTATTTTTTACATAAATAAACTGAATATGTAATTTATGAGCTGTTGATTTGCCCTGGCTTTATGGTGGTCATTGGCTCATTTTTTATTTTATCAACTAACATTTATAAATAATTTTAAAAGGAGTATAATATTTGCTGTTATTAGATTTGATCTTAATTAATATATATATTTATTATGGAGAAGTAATTTTTATATCTATCAACTACAAAATCAACTAATCTATTTTAATATAAACAAATGAAATTGGAATACAATCTCTGGATTTTTTATAAAAATTATTTTCCCAGGAAACCTTTTATAAGAATTTACTTAAGGACTGCTTCTGATTATTTATATATTCATATTGCATAAAAGGCTCCACTGTAGGTTAATTATTATATAATATGTTCTAACTGATAAATATGCTGAATGATAGGGATAATGGTAATAACCATATAAAGTAATCATCATCGAATTATTTGATTAAACTAGTTTGATTAATCAAGTGTAATTTTTATGAAACAGGTTATTTATTATGTAATATAAGATTAAAAAATTTTGGATAATATTTTTAGACATCAAATGTTCAATAAATTTACGGAATGAAATATTTTTAGAATTCAGACGTTAAATTCAGATTAGGATTTTTAAAAAATACTTATAATAGGCAGGAATTTTATAAAATACAAGGAAATATATTAACATAAAGTAAATTTATTGAAAGGAGGTATTCAGTCTAATAATAAACCAATTAATACCCCATTTCTTGGTAAATATTCTCCTTATTTTTAAAAAATTGTTGATGGAACGCCGTGTGCGGTGAAAGCCGCCTGCAGGGTGTAGGCTTGACCGAAATCCTTTGTATTTATGATGAGGATAGGTAAGAATGTTGAACCGATTTCGGAAATTACAAGTCCAGAAGATGGACAAAGAATGAGTTGGAATGATGATTTGGAAGTTTGGGGAATCGCTCAAGACAAAGATATTAAACATTGGACACTAAGTATTGGATACATAGGAGTTACTAACTTAGAGACAGTTACATCTCAAATACCGATATATTCTTATGAAATAACGAAATATCAAAGTAAGGGTAAATTTGGTAGTCCTGCATTGTTAGCAACTATAAACCTAGATCAGGTATTTCAAGCAGGAAGCGAATCAAGTATGGCACAAGATGTTGAACCTCCTCTTATGGGAATTCCACTTGTTTTAACTCTCACTGTAGAAAATAACTCTGGGGAGACAAGTCAAGATGAATGTATAATTTTTATTGAAGATGCCATATTTTACTAATGGCAAATATTCATGGGTTTTTAAGTAGTAAATACTCAATTGTACTTTAGAATATTTAAAATAAGTTGTACATGATATCGGCTGAAATCCAGATGGTTGTCGATTGGATGGATGCCGATATTTTTTATGCAGATAGGTATTGTAAAAAAATAATATTCTTCAAAATGATATATTAAAACCGATATTTATAAAATTTAGAAGAAAATCTTAAAAATTTTAAAAACATTCTTATTTGGTAAGAAACTACATTGACTTATTTAGATTTAATGTAGAGGATTAAACAAGAAAAATAAGAATAAGACAACAATGATTGATGATAGCAAAATATTAAAACATTATTGATACATAGTACAGGAGCAATTTCAAGATCTTAATAATAGAAAAATAGTTTATCAAGCTTCCTGATTCTTAGATTTTCAAGTTTAAGGTTTATTTTGTAAAAGATTTATAAAAAACAGCTGACGATCTGTTATTTAAATATCTATAACAGTATTTATTATTATAGTAAGAAATAATACAATCTAGATCTATTTAATTATTCATTTTTGATACTACATATTTATGTATAAAATAAAACAATAAATTGTAGTAGCACGATATAAACTTGACAAAATTACTAAGATATGCTATTCTTTTATTGCAATACCCATAAGGGGTATAAGGGAGTGATCTTGATGAATAAAAATATTACTTTAAATATAGAAGGTATGAGTTGTGCTTCATGTTCTCAGGCTGTTGAAAAAGCACTTAATAAAAAAGAGGGAGTGCAGGAAGCAAATGTTAATCTTCCCACAGAAAAAGCGCATGTAAAGTATGATTATTTCAAAGTAACTGTTGAAGATTTAATAGAAACCGTACAAAATAGCGGTTATGATGTGAAACGAAAAAAAGAAAAGATTTCATTTCATGTTGACGGAATGAACTGTGCAAGCTGTTCTCAGGCTGTTGAAAAAGCATTGGCTGACGCTGATGGAGTTTATGAAGCTAATGTAAATATAGCTAATGATACAGGTTCTATCATCTATGACCAAAATATTTTATCCAAAGACGAATTGAAGGAATTGGTAGATAGTTCTGGTTATGAAATAACTAAATTTTATGATGAAGAATCATATCAAAAATCTAAAGAAGAAGATATTAAGAAAGTAAAAAAAGCAAAAAACAAGATGATAGGAACCTGGCTGTTTACTATTCCTATTATGCTATGGATGGTGCCAGAAATGTTCTTCGGGATAGTATGGCCGAACCATACAATCTTTAATCTGGGCATGATAATGTTGGCATTACCACCACTTCTTTACTTTGGAAGACAGACCTATGTGTCTGCATATAAGTCAGTAATTCATGGTGGTGCTAACATGGATGTACTCATAGCGATGGGTACTGGTGCTGCTTTTATTACAGGGCCCTTTGTTTTATTCACACCTATGGTAAATTATGCTGGTATTTCAGCGATGATTATGGCCTTTCATCTTACAGGCAGATATATAGAAGAAAAGGCAAAAGGTAGAGCATCTCAGGCGATTAAGAAACTACTTGAGATGGAAGCAAAAACTGCTATAATCATAGAAAATGATAGGGAAAAAGAAGTTCCTATTGAAGAAGTAAAAATCGGTGATATCATGGTAGTGAAACCGGGAGAAAAGATACCTACAGATGGAGAAATAATTGAAGGAAACACTTTAATAGATGAGTCTATGGCAACCGGTGAATCGATGCCTGTAGAAAGATCTAAAGGTGATGAAGTAATAGGAGCTACTGTAAATCAGAATGGTCTTATAAAAGTGAAGGCACTGAAAGTAGGGAAGGACACTTTTCTATCACAGGTTATCAAGATGGTTGAAGAGGCTCAAGGTACAAAAGTACCGATTCAGGAATTTGCTGATAGGATAACTTCAATTTTTGTACCAACAGTAATAATAATAGCTTTAATAACATTTGCACTTTGGTTATTATTCCCGGGTATGTTAAGGAATGTCGGATTCTGGGCACAAAGCTTTTTACCTTGGGTTAATCCTACCTTAGGAACATTAACCCTGGCATTATTCGCAACGATAGCAGTCCTGGTCATTGCCTGCCCCTGTGCCTTAGGACTTGCCACTCCTACCGCATTGATGGTGGGCAGTGGAATGGGAGCAGAAAATGGTGTACTGATTAGAAAAGGTGAGGCGATCCAAACTATGAAAGATATACACACTATAGTTTTCGATAAGACCGGTACGATAACTAAAGGTAAACCTGAAGTGACAGATATTATAAATCTTAATGGCAATAGCAAAGAAAAAATACTACAGATGGCTGCAAGTGCTGAAAGTGGTTCCGAACACCCCCTAGGAAGTGCAATAATAAACAAAGCCAAAGAAAATGAACTCAAATTATTTGATATAAAAGAGTTCAAGGCAGTTACAGGTAAAGGTGTAAAGGCTAAGATAGATGAAAATGACGTATTTGTTGGGAACAGTAAATTGATGGAAGATAAAGATATTGAACTAAATAAAGAGGTGCAAGATAAAATGCATTTTCTCGAAGATGAGGGTAAAACTGCGATGTTAGTTTCATATAATAATGAAATAAAAGGTATAGTAGCTGTGGCAGATACCCTGAAAGAAGATTCTAAAAAAGCCATAAATGAACTGAAGAGTTTGGGTTTAGAAACAGCCATGATAACAGGGGATAATAAAAGAACTGCACAAGCAATAGCAGATATAGTAGGTATTGATCATGTGGTATCAGAAGTACTACCTGAAGGAAAGGTTGATAAAATCAAGAAATTACAGAACAGATTTGGTACAATTGCCATGGTGGGTGATGGTATTAATGATGCACCGGCTCTTACCCAAGCCAATGTAGGTATTGCAATAGGTACAGGAACCGATATAGCAATTGAATCTTCTGACATTACATTAATCAGAGGAGATCTTTCATCAGTAGTTGTAGCAGTAAAGCTTTCCAGAGCAACATTTAGGAAGATTAAACAGAATTTATTCTGGGCATTTATATATAACTTAATTGCGATACCAATTGCGATATTAGGGTTACTACATCCTGTTATAGCAGAAATAGCAATGGCAACTAGTTCAATCACCGTAGTAACTAATGCAAATACCTTAAGAAGAGTAAATATACAACCAGAGTATGAATAATTAATAAAAGATTTAAGAAAATATATGAGACTTCTCGCTTATAAAGACACTTAGTTTTAAAATGTTTTCTTTTACCTTTACACTTTCTTTAATTTTTATAATTAAGTGCAGAATAAAATGGATTTCATTATAAAAGACTTCAATATATTCAAAAATATTCGAGGGTCTATTGTTTATTTTGATAGTTTTTGTAATAGTAATATATACTAATTCTTTGCGTCCTATATACAGCTAGAAGGTAAGCTGTCTTTTTGTGTGAAAATAATAAGTAATATATCTAATAAATTATTATTTGATTTTAAGCTTAATTACTAGTATAATGTTATTTGTATTAAAGGATAATCAAGAAATATAGTTATGAAATATCCATGAATTATCATTTTGTATGTATTAAATTTTAAGTAGACCATTAGCTCAATCGGAAGAGCAACTGACTCTTAATCAGTAGGTTCGGGGTTCGAGTCCCCGATGGTCTACCATCTTTATGTGTTGATATAATATGATTTAAACGACTTATAAAGAAATAAGCTTAGTGATATTTTAATTAAAATTCAGCAAAATCTTAGCACAGACAATAAAAATATAAGGTGAAGTATTAGTAGAGATAACAAAAAATAAGAATTTAACTCGAAAATAGCCCCTTTAAAGAGGGGCTATATAGTTTTTGGCAAGTATATCCTATAACTTAATCGAAAAAGAAAAGTATAAAAAATTAATTGAAGAGATAGATAATACGAATACTGCAATGATAAGCGGTGCAAAAACTATTTATGTAGAAAATCCACGCAAATCAAATTTGGGTAATTGTCTATGTTGGAGTGGCAGTATATATGGGTTTTATTCATTACAATTACAAAAAATAAGTAACAGTTTTGATATTAAAAATTTATTGAAAATTAGAATATTCGTCAGATTAACAAAAGATGCAACAAGAAGTTTAGATAGAATTATTGATTTAACAAAAATAGCCATTTATTATAGTTTAAAAAAGTGTCACTTAATTTGCATGTCATTTTTTACTGCAAATTATAAATGTTAATATGTATTCCAAAGCTACTAATGTCTCAACAACTATATTCCCATTTATAGAAAATCAACTAATGACAATTAAAAAACTATATCCCTGTAGTATATCTACACTAGGGATATAGTCTAAATATCAAATTATAATTTTTGTTTTCCTAATTCTTATTTTTTTTAAACAAAAAACTCAAGTAAAAACTATCTTTTGTTACATTAATATCGCGTCTGTTATAACCCGCAAAACCAGAAGCAATTAAGAACAAAGCAATAATAGTCAAGATAAGTATTATAGCCCAATTCATATCTTCAACTGGCAGCTGTGGAATGTTGCCGAAGGGAGATAGTTTTCCCATCCATTGTGGTAATTGAAGTAATTTGCCTAGATAGACCACAAAAAATGAATAGACTAAATACAGCCAGGTTAAACCTGTTGCCCACGAATAGACTCCCAAAAACAGAGTAGCCAAGCCAATCATGATCCAGATTGCTGGTAAATAGACTATGCCAGCTTTAAAGATAGTAATGAAAGAAACCGGTTCTTCCATTACTGATATCTCGGCAGACCACATACCTACTGAAGCCAGAGAAAGGCTAATAAAACTCATAATAATTGCAATTATTAAAAAACTTGCCAGCAGACGATTCCGAGATACTGATCTTGCTAGCAGTTGTTCTGCTCTGTTTTTCTTTTCTTCTTTTTTAAGTTTCAGAAGCATTAAAAGGGATGGAATTGCACTAAAGATAGCAATGACCGACATTATAGTAGTAATAAATTGATCAGTCAAAGAAAAACCTTCTCCCACTATTATTAACTTTCTGTACATCTCATTAGTTTCTATAAAGGAATTTATATCACCTAGAACAGAGCCATAAGAGGCGCCTAATACAAATATTCCAACTAACCAGGAAATAATAGCTGTTCGCTGTAATCTTAATCCAAGCCCCAGAGGGTTCTTAAGAAATATTGAAGCAGTTTTTCTACCTGATCTAGCTGGTATAAAACCAGCTTCTAAATCACGAATTGAATTCAAATAAAAAGCAGCTGCTATTATGATAAAGGCAACTCCAGCAGTTAGAATCACCGGCCACCAATAATTATTGGCATATACCTGAGTTCGTACAATCCATCCCAGAGGTGAGAATAAAGAAAGGGTTTTATTACCGACATCACCCAGAGCCCTAATAAGATAGGCGAACCCCAGAATAAAAAAAGAAAACCCAATAGTACCCCGTGTGTTTTCAGAGAGCTGAACTAAAAAGACAGTAACAGTAGAAAAAAAGATTCCAGTTACTCCCAGGGCTGCTCCATAAAGTAGTGAACCTTCAATCCCCATACTTTCAATTCTCAGGGCCCATAAACCGATACCTATTATTAATGATAGTAGTATGTTAACACCAATTGCAACTATTGTTGTGGAAGTAACATTAGACAATCGTCCTACCGGAAGTGAACGGATAATTTCGATACGTCCGTTTTCTTCATCTTCCCGTGTATGTCTAGTAACAAGGAAAATATTCATAACGGCCACGGCTATCGCTGTAAAGAGCAGCATCTGGCTTCCAAACATAACCCCTATCGTATAATTATCAAGTCCATATACAGGTCCGAGCATTGCTATCATTGCTGGATTTTGCACTGTTTCAGCCATTACTAACCTTTCTTTCTCCGTTGGAAACAATTCAGTATAAGCCGGTGCAATAATAAGTGTAATTGTTGTTAAAACCAAAAGCCAAATGATAATACGTATTCGATCTCTTCTTATTATAAAACGAATAAGCTTTCCGGTTTGATTAAACTTTAGCCCAAACATCAAGAAACCCCTCCATTTTTTTTATAGTGATGCATAAAGAGATTTTCTAATTTAGGGGGGGTACTTTCTAATTTTAAAATACCAGATTGGCTAAAATACTTGACAATATCACCGATATTATCTGTATCTACCTGAAATGTATATGTGTTATTATTTGTTTTCTTAATATCATAGACTCCCTTTACTTCATCTAACGCTGGAATTTCTTCTTTGGTTTTAAGTCTGATAATGGTTCTTGTTAGATGACGTAGTTCATCTAAAGTACCTGCTTCAATAATTTTTCCCTTACGTATAATACTTACCTTATCACATAATTTTTCAACTTCAGATAAAATATGGCTGGAAAGAAAAATACTTTTGCCTGCCTTTTTGATATCCATAACACATTCTTGAAATGCTTTTTCCATCAAAGGATCCAGGCCTGAAGATGGTTCATCTAAAATATATAGATCAGCTTCTGCTGCAAAAGCAGCAACTAAAGCTACTTTTTGCCTATTACCTTTGGAATAACTACGGCATTTTTTAGAAGGATCAAGATCAAATTTTTCTATAAGTTCTTTACGATGGTTTTTATTATTAGAACCGCGTAGTTTTACAAAAAAATCAATAACTTCGCCACCAGATAGATTGGGCCATAAATTCACTTCACCTGGTACATAGGCAATTTTTTTATGAATTTCAACGGCATCTTGCCATGCATCTTTGCCGAAGACAGTGGCTTTACCTTCATCGGGTTGTAATATACCTAGAAGAATACGAATAGTTGTTGTTTTACCTGCTCCATTGGGCCCAATAAATCCATAAACTTCACCTCTATTTACCTCAAGATCAACCCCATTTAAAGCAATTACATTCCCAAACCTCTTTTTTAGATTAGTTGTTTTTAGAATTGTCATTTGTTTACCCTCCCTCTATTTGTAATAAATTGTCTTTAATATATCCAAAAAATCATAATAATCATCCCAGTAAGTATCAAAATCAATTGAAGATAAATTCTTGCCTCTGAGACTATTAATTAACTCCTTTTCATAACCATCCAGAGACCATTTGATTAGCTTATAGATATGCTCAGTAGATATATCCCTCCGAAACAATGATTCATCATTATTTTTATACAATTTTGCAAAAGCTTTTTTTTTCAATGCAGTCAATCGTTTTATCTGCTCTTCAGACAAAATATCATCATTATTTAAATAGAGAGTTCCAAAAAAATTAAAGATATAAGGTTTTTTTGCATAAGCCTTCATTTTCAGTTTGCCTACTATTTTATATTTTTCTATAAAATCTGCTGGTTCTTCATCTATCTTATTTAAATATTCACCTGATATAAAATCTGTTCCATATTCAATCAAAAATTCAAAGAGTTCTTTTTTACTGTTAAAATAATAAAAAAGAGTCCCCTTTCCAATACCAGCCTCTTCAATGATCTTATTTGTTGATGCCTGTTTATAACTGTGTTTAGTGAATTCTTTATAGGCTGCCTTTAATATCCTGTTTTGTTTTTCCGAAGCAAGTTTTAAAAATTTTTTATTAATAATTTCTTCACCCCCTACACATAAAATAGACCAATCTGGTCAAAATAAGTATATCATATTTGACCAGGGTGGTCAATAGAAAGGTTTACTCTAAAATTAATAATTTTGTAAAGATGTTCATAAGCATTGCCTTAAGGCCAAAACAGTTGAATGTAAAGCTAACAAGGATTAACCAGTTGATGAGGACTCCTCTTTTATGTTAAATTTCTATGCATCAATTATGATACAGTTTCTAATATTTGATTATAAAATTATAAAATTTATTTTAAAATTCTATAAAATGCGATGATTTGGGAATATAGTTGTAATTTTTTTATTATTTCAATGCTGAGCTGAAATATCTTATGTCTAAATCCTATAATTTTTTTGTGAAGCAGAAGAAGACTTATTGTAAGTTTTTTGATATATTAAAAAATTATGCAGGAGATGGACGAATAAAATGGAAATTATCAATAAAGGGTAATATTTCCCATTTATTAAAAACAAATATTTAAATTTTTACTAGTTAATTCTAAAAGTAAATTCCACCATGAATTTTTAAAAAGGTAAATTATTAACATTATTTACATAAATATATAGTAAGTTTCGGCAAAATAATATATTTCTTTTTCAATATTTATTGCACATAGTATTGTAATAGTTTATTTTAATAGATCTTTTAGTTATAAGATATGAATCACAATTTTCTTATAAAAGTATAAAACACCAAAATTAACAATTCATTTCATTATGTAAAGTTATTCTTTATTTATAAATTTTATTATTGTCTTCATAGTAGCATCATTAGTGGATTCTAGACCAAAAAGTAAATTTACAATAATAATTTTTTAAATATTCACAATATTTTATTTTGATGAGATTTGAAGATACAATTTTATTTATTTACTAATATAGATAGTTGTACCTGGGTAGGATCTTTAAAGATAATATGTATATGGCCTTTTTGTCCTTTAAATACTCAAATATTACATTCGTTATCATTAAGTAGTTTAGTGAATATTTTTTAAATTTTTTAAGCATTTCAAAATTGATGGGTTCATATCTATATTTTGTAATTACCACTAAACTAAGATATTATTTAATTATAATAACATGGAGGTGAAAACCAATCTGATTATAATTTGAATTTAAACCCATATTAAATCATAATGGATTACAGATAATTAAGGAATTAAGTTAACACATTAGCAAATTATATAATACAGTTAATGATAAAATTAAAAATAATGAAGATGTAAAACCTGTCTATACTCAACTAGAAAAACAGTTTAAAGAAAACTAAAATCTTGACTATTTCTATAAGGCTAGTATAAAAATAGTTGATTTAGCAATCAAAAATTAAGTATTTACTATCATTATTGGGGTTATAAAGAGTATTAAGCAAGTCAGTAATCTTAAATCTTTTGTTCAAATATCAATGTAAAGATTAGTAGAACTGTTTGAGTATAAAGCTAAATTTGAATTTATTAAAGTTGTTAAAATCAATTAAGCATTTACTTTTATTTGTAGTACAGTAGACTTAGAAAAATTAAATAAAAATAACTATGATAAGCCTCGACAAATTAAAAAAGGTCTATTTAAAATTAATGAAGATATATTAACTAATTCAGATTAGAATGGAATTTTTAATATTTTGTGTAAATACCTTAAAGATAAATATAGTTTCATATCTATTAAACAGGCGAGAAATAATGGATTTGTGGACAATCCCTCAAGATTAAGGGTATTTTAGCTATTTAAAAGAGGCTTAACAAAAATTCTTGTAAAGTAACCTAATAATTTAGGTTGAATTTTAATCTATATAAAGCAGTTAGAAGTCTTATCTAAATTTGTAAAGATTATTATAAAACATCTTGGACAAAGAACATTCTTTTAGAAATAAATATTATCTCTTTTCCTTTATAGGTTTGTTTATAAACAATGTATAATCAAGGAGAAGGTAATCTCAAGATTCATATAAATTAACAGAACTATAATAATTTAATGGAGGTATAATATGATTAACAATGAAGAAAAAGCTAATGAAGAGTTCAGGCGAGAACGTTGGGTTGTTTTATTTGGAGGGTTTTTGCTTTCATTAATGGGAGGTATGAGTTATGCCTGGGGTTCATTTGTGCTGCCCTTGGTTCAGAACTGGGGATGGACAACAGCACAAGCAAATATGCCTTTTACTGTGATGATCATAGTGTTTTCTATAGCAATGATCCCTGCAGGGTGGTTACAGGATAAATTTGGTCCCCGTAAAGTTGCAGCAGTGGGATCTGTATTATTTTTAGTAGGTTATAGTCTGGCAGCACTTATGCGTTTTTATACCAATCCCTTATGGCTCACTCTTACTTATGGTGGGGGTGTAGGAATTGCTTGTGGACTTACATATTCTACTATTGCTCCAACAGCACGTAAATGGTTTGCTGACCGCCCTGGATTTGCAGTTTCCATTGCGGTTATGGGTTTTGGACTTGCAGCTGTAGTTTTTGCTCCTCTTAAAAAAGGAATGATTAGTTATTTGGGAGTAGATGGGACTCTTTTTGTTATTGGTATTTTTGTAGCAGTGGTTGCTTTTATTGGAGCCAGATTGATAAAAAATCCTCCTCAGGAATGGAGCCCACCTTCCCCGAATAATTCTGATAATGAGAAGGAAGAAGAGATAAATGTTAAGCCACGCGAATTTATAAAAACTCCAAGGTTTTATATGCTTTGGCTAGCACTTGCTTCAGTTATCGGAGGAGGTTTGACTGCCATTGGACTTCTAACTGCATATGGAGAATTAGAACTTCAGTTGGCTCCTGCTTTTGCAGCTTTGGCTGTTTCTTTTTACTCTCTGGCAAATGGAGTAGGTCGGCCGGTTATGGGTTGGTTAGCTGACCGATGGGGCACTATTAAAGTAATGATCGGTGTTTATATCATACAGGCTACGGTTTTTATAATTTTTCCCTGGGCAGCTACAACACCCTTGAGATTATTTGTGTGTTCCCTTCTGTTAGGACTGGGTTATGCTAGTACATTTGCTCTTTTCCCTGTTGTAGTTGCAGCAGTTTCGGGAACTAAACATCTAGGTATGAACTACGGACTGGTCTTTAGTGCCTTTGGCTTGGGAGCTATAACTAGTCTTATAGGTTCATGGCTTTTGGATATTACTGGATCTTTTAATTCAGCATTTCTTTTAGCAGGATTTGCCACAGTGTTTGGTCTTATCTTGTTGATTATACTTCACCACAAATTTTTTTAAACAGATTAGTTTTTGCTTTTTTAATTTGAAAGTTATTATCTATAATTTAAAATATATTTTTTGACCATGTTGTTTTTTCATAGATTTTATCAGAATTTGGTTAACCTATAGGAGTATAAATCAACCTGATATGATTTAAAATATCAGAATTGTTATCTAATTTTTATGCAAAGATATTAATGTCCTATTTAATTTATTTAATAAAAAAATTATTTAAACATGAATCCGTATCTATCAAATTATAGATAATCAAAATTCTAAAAAACAAAAATTTAAGTAACAAAAAGTTTAAAGTAGTTGACTAACTTTGTTAGTATTAGAATTATCAAAAGGGCTATCATTTAAATCAAAAGTATATTGTTTTCATAACAAGTATAAAAATCAGGGTCAACATTCTTATGTAAAAAAATATTTTCTTTTTTATGATTTCAATAAAATTTAAGGCGTCTTTATTAAGTCTCTGTCCTAAAGTAAAAAGACTGTTTGGAGTAATTAATATTTCATCAGATTGTTCTGATTTAAACTTAGACACGGGTATGCCTTCTGATAGAAAAATATAATGTAAATTAGCTCTAATTACTTACATTATGCTATATGATGCTGGTTATTTATACTCCTTCAAATGAATAATATTAAGGATTTAGATAAAAATTATGCAGGAGAATTGAAAATTAAATATAATAAATATAATATAAGTTAATTCAAGCCTTAAAAAAAGTTTTTATTAATTTTTCCCCGAAGGAGAAAAAAATGAAAAATATTAAAATAGGGAACTCCTCATTTATAAAAAATTTAAATCAATCTAGTATATTTAGACTTATTAATGATTATGGTCCAATTTCACGCAAAGAGCTATCTGAAAAAACTGGCTATAGTGCTGGTACAATATCAAATCATGTAAAAACACTTATCAAGGAAGGTTTTGTAATAGAAAAAGAGAAAGGCATTTCTTCTGGCGGGAGGCGACCTGTATTTTTAACTATTAATCCTAATAAAGGCTATATTTTTGGGGTTAATATTGAGGTAAAAAAAGTAAAAATTATTATGTTTAATTTAAAACTTAAAGTTGAAAGAAAACAAAAATTTACTCTTGATAAACAAAAAGGCCCTTATGAGGCTTTGGACGATATTATAGATCTCATCAAGAATATGATGAAGGAAAAGAACGTTACTAATAAGGACATAATTGGTATAGGATTTGCTGTGCCGGGCTTGGTTACTAAGGATAGAAGTGTATTAAAATTTGCGCCTAATCTTGCATGGAATGATGTAACTATAAGAAAGTATGTAAGTAGTAAATTAAAGATCCCGATATTAGTTGAAAATGAAGCAAATGCCGCAGCATTAGGAGAAAAAGATTTTAACTATGAAAATAAGGTTGATATGGTATATGTATCTATTAATGAAGGTATTGGTTGTGGTTTGATCGTTAACGGCAAGTTGCATCGAGGTGAGTCAGGGAATGCAGGAGAGTTTGGACATATTATTATTGATAGTGAATCTGATAGAGTTTGCCACTGTGGTAATATAGGCTGTTGGGAGACATTAGCATCTACAAATTATATATATGATATGTATCGTAAGACTACTAATAAGAATATTAATCCCAGCGAACTAATTCAAGATAAATTAATTGATGATAAAGATATATTAAATATTTTTTCAGATGTAGGAGAAAATATAGGTATAGGTTTGGCTAATATTATTAACAGCTTAAGCCCTAAGTTGATGATTATAGGTGGTAATATTCTAAAGATTAAAAAATATATTGATAGTTCAATCCAGAAGTCGGTTAGGGAGAAAACTTTAAGTCTCAACTACGATAAAGTAGAGATAAAATACAGCAAATTAGGAGAACTTGCAACAGTTTATGGGATTGCTAAAATAATATTTGATGAAAATATGTTAGTGAATCAATAATGAAGTTTAATTTTGCAAAAGTATCCAGGAAATTATTATAAATTATTATTATGTTCTAAAATTATTAAAGAGGGAGGACTAAAAATGATTGAAGGAAGTGAAGGCGTTTCAAGAAAGGGAGTATTAAGGTATGGAATGGTAGGTGGAGGAGCCGGATCATTTATTGGTGAGGTTCACAGAAAGGCTGCAGCTTTTGATCAAAAAAATAAAATAGTTGCCGGTAGTTTTTCAAGAAGTTATAAAAACACAAAGAGTACTGGAAGAAGTTTGGGAATAAAAGAAGATAGACTGTATAAAACATATCAAGAAATGGCTGAGTTAGAGGGACAAAGGGAAGATCCAATTGATTTTGTATCTATTGTAACACCTAACTTCTTGCACTATGATATAGCTAAAAAGTTTTTAGAAAATGGCATTAATGTTGTATGTGATAAACCCTTAACCTTTACATATGAAGAAGCTCATGAGTTAGAAAAGTTAGCTAAGGATAATGAACTACTTTTTTGTGTAACTTATACTTACACTGGTTACCCAATGGTAAACCATGCTAAGGAGTTAGTGAAAAATGGAAAGATAGGTGATATAAGGGTGGTGATCGGTGAATATTCTCAAGATTGGTTGGCAACTCTGGAAGAAGAAAAAGGGAATAAACAGGCATCCTGGAGAACCGATCCTGATAAAGCCGGCCGCGCTAATTGTGTTGGTGATATCGGAAGTCATTTGGAGAATATGGTTTCATTTATTACCGGGCTTAAGATTGATAAACTTTGTGCTAACCTTGATAAATTTGGTGAAGGTAGAGAGTTAGATGATAATGCTGAAATTTTAGTAAAATATAAAGGAGGAGCTACAGGAGTATATTGGTGCTCACAGGTTGCTGTTGGTCATGATAATGATCTAAAAGTAAGAATATATGGAACAAAAGGTTCTATCGAGTGGGAACAAGAAAATCCAAATAAGTTAAAATTATCATATGTAGATAAACCTACTGAAATATTAACAAGAGGTAGAGATGAACTATATCCAAAAGCAGCTCAACTATCAAGAATACCAGCTGGACATCCAGAGGGATATTTTGAAGCATTTGCTGTAATTTACCAAAAGTTCTCAGAAGCAGTTTTAGATAAAAAAAGTGGTACTTCTTATAGTGATTTGACTATCGAGTTTCCTACAGCAAAAGATGGAGCACAAGGAGTTTACTTTATAAATAAAACTGTAGATAGTGCTGAAGCAGGCTCTAAGTGGATTAAGTTTTAATAAACATAAAAATTAGGAGGGATTAAGTATGGGAAGACCTGTTACAATTTTTACTGGACAATGGGCTGATATGGAGTTTGAAGAAGTTTGTAAGACAATGAGTGAAATGGGTTATGATGGACTTGAAATTGCTTGTTGGGGAGACCACATGGATGTTAAGAAAGCTGCTGAAGACTTAGAGTATGTAAAGGAAAAAAAGAGATTGTTAAAAAAATATGATCTAGACTGTTATGCATTAGGCGCACATTTAGCAGGACAATGTGTAGGAGCACTTTATGATGAGAGGTTAGATAATTTTGTACCGGAAAAAGTTAAAAATAAACCGGAAGAAATAAAAGAATGGGCTATACAAGAGATGAGATATACAGCTTTGGCTGCTAAAAATATGGGAGTAAAAGTTGTCACCGGTTTTACAGGTTCACCTGTCTGGAAGTATTTTTATTCCTTTCCCCAGACTACAGAGAAAATGGTAGATGAAGCCTTTGAAAAAATAGTTGAACTATGGTCACCAATATTTGATGAGTTTGATAAAAATGGTATTAAGTTTGCATTAGAAGTACATCCTACTGAGATAGCTTATGACTATTATACTACCAAAAAACTATTTGAAGCTTTTGATAATAGAAAGACTCTAGGAATAAATTTTGACCCAAGCCATTTAATTTGGCAGGGAGTAACACCACACATATTAATTAGAGAGTTTCCAGAAAGAATATACCATGTCCATATGAAAGATGCTGCTGTTACACTAGATGGTAAAGCGGGAATTTTGGGTTCTCATCTTACTTTTGGAGATACAAGGAGAGGTTGGAACTTTAGGTCTTTAGGCCATGGTGATGTAAACTTTGAAGATATTATACGAGAACTTAATAACATAGGTTATAATGGTCCTTTATCTGTAGAGTGGGAAGATTCAGGAATGGATAGAATATATGGCGCTAGAGAGGCATTAGATTTTGTTAGAAATATTGATTTCAAACCTAATGAGGCAGCCTTTGATGATTCTATGAAAAATTAGTTAATAGTACAATTAAATAATCCATGCAGAAAGTAGGTGAATACTGTGAGTGAGTTTTTAGTCAGAACAGAAAATATAGCAAAAGAGTTTTCAGGAGTTAGAGTATTAGATGATATTAATATTAAAATTAAAAAAGGTGAGATATTTGGAATAATAGGTGAAAATGGAGCTGGTAAATCTACCTTTATTAAGATTTTAAATGGTATATATACCCAAACTGAGGGTGAAGTATACTTTGAAGATAATAGGGTTAAGATGAGTGTTCAAAAAGCTAAAGAAATGGGTATTAATACAATACCACAGGAGTTTAATCTTATAAATGATTTAAATGTATACGAGAATATATATTTAGGACAAGAATATCAGAAAAATAGATTACTTCTCAATAAAAACAAAATGCGTAAAAAGACAGAAAAGTTTTTAAAAGAACTAGATACTGAAATAGATCCCAATGAAAAGATTAGTAATTTAAGTGTAGCTCAAAAACAGATGGTAGAAATAGC
>JAGYMU010000120.1 GCA_018399995.1 Halanaerobiales bacterium
TCCTCTTGTTGTAAAGAAATCTATTGCTAGCTGTTCTATAAGTTCACCAATAGATTTTTTTATTGAATCAGGAACATTTTCTTTAGATCCATAGCCTAAAACTTCTTGCTCCCAAAAATAATCAAAATAATTACCTGCTTTACACTTAATGTGGTATGCTACGGGATAATCTTCTCCTACAGTCCAAACCTTGATAAATAAATCTCCTTTTTTCTTTTTCTCTGTTTCGGAAGCATTCTCTTGTAATTGAATATCTTCTTTGTAATCTATATATGCAAAATTATTTTTAAATTTTAGTTTTGCATATTTTGTTAATTCCTCACTATTTAACCCTATTTTGCTAGCACTTCCGTCAATATGTACATAAATAAAGTTAAAATATTCTATATCATTAAATTCACCATACAAGATATTAAGGATCTCGGAATAGTTTATATCTTCTTGTGCTGAAGAAATAAAGAATAGAGATAAAAAAGTAATAAATATAATAAAAAGTAAAATATTCTTTTTCATTAAATACCCCCCTATAATTACTAAAATATTATTATAATAACCTCCGTTTGTTCCTAGATCTCGGCCACTCTCTCATTATTTCCCTTCTCTTCTCATCCAAAGCAGCCTGTAATATCTTTGATAATTTACCTTTACTTGACATCAGAATAGCATCTAATAAATTATTTTCATAATCTACCATCTTTCTTTATCTAATATTTTTACGAGATTCTTTTAATAGATTTTGATCTACTAAAGCTTGGTGAACTTTATTCCCATACTTATTTGACAACTCAAATGCATCTCTTTGTATCCTATCAGGAGCTGCCTCTTCACTAAGGGAGAACCCTACGCGTGAATAAACGCCCTTCTTTGCTATCTCATAGAAACATTTTTCTGCAACAATATCAGCAATAAATACTTGGGATGATATTTCTTTTCTGAACTGCCTATTAGGTCCAAGGTAGTGGGCAACAGTAGGAAATTTCATATAGATAATTACCTTACCCGTTTCGTTGCTATATGAGGTTCTTTGTAATGGTGCAGGATCATAATTATATTCTGGCTCATTAAACATCCCTTTTTTCCCTTTTTTACTCTCTTCTTTTGATCTAATTTTAATTTGTAGCAAAGCTAAATAATTTTCATAAGTAGCTTCAATTACAGCCTCTTGACCTTCTCCTTCCCCCCAAACTTCTAGTTCGTATGTTGCAATATGCCTATTGGCATCAAGGTCGTTCACAATAACATACTCTTTAGAAACATGTACTGCTTCATTATCGCAAGAAATTTGGACCTGGCTTCCACTTTCGATCATCTTTACATACACTAATAAATTGACTTTTCTTACCTTATTGGGTTGCGCGGTTATGGTCTCGGGTTGGAAAGCCATTCCTTCGCTTAATAATAAATCCTTTTCTGGTAATATATAAACTCTAGCTTTTGATATCTTGCTATCCGTCTTTGCTTGAATGAAAGCTTCTATGTTTGGTTCTGACCCTTCAACAGTAATAAACTTTCGTACTATTTCATTGCCGTTTTCTTGAGATAATTCTATTTCTGGAGTTATTATATTAACCTTAGAATGATTAGAAGTTATTTTTATAGGAGCATTACATTGAACCAATTTTGTGTTAATTCTGAGTTCAAATCTATATCTTTTTCCTATTGTAATCTGTGCTGAAGATGGATAGATACAAAATCCTCCGGGCGGTTCTTCAATTTTATCATCTATTCTTTCCCCTAAATAGGTAGCAGGCTTGGCTTCAATCTCAGCAATTTCATTTAAGATTGAAAATGCTTTCCTATAGCGACTAGCTTCCTCTGGATCACTCTTGCTTTGCTCTTCGTTTTGTTTCCTTGTTCTTTCTTTTTCCACAACTATACTAAGACGTTTTTCTATTTCTGGTATTAATAACTCACAAAATGGGTGATTTTCCTGTAAGCCGCTCCTTTCTTCAGTAATAACAGGTTCCTCATTTAAAAGTAATTTTTCTCTAAAACGGTCAATTTTAACTTCCCCAAAAAAATGGGCTGCTAATGGTTCATTTTCATATCTAAAAAGAGAAATACCATGTATTGTTCCTTCTTCATCAATAATTAAAAGGCCACCATTTCGATCATCTCCTGTCTGAATAAGCTCTCTTTCAGCTCTAGATATAGAAATATAAATCGGGAATTTACCATACTTTTCATAATCAATATTAAATATTTCTGAAAGAATTTCATGACCCTTGGGATTTAAATAACCCAGTTTCCTGTACTCTTTTGTGTCCAATTCTTTTAGAATAACTTTCCTCTTGGGATTAGCCATAATCTTTCGCAATGAATAATAATTTGATATTTCTCCTTGGATAGTATTAAATCTAGGGACCCTACCGGTTTTCTTGGGATCTGCAATAAAACTTGCAATGGTCCCATTTCCATATATTTTATAACTATCCCTCAATTCCTGTGTGGCAGTAATTGGGTCGCTAATTTCGTAAGTTGGTTCATCTTTTCCATTAGAATGATCGATGTATAGTTTACATGTAGCAAAATCACTATTTTTAAAAGTACATATCTTCCCATCAATCATACCTGCTAAGGCATCTGTTGCGCCCTGACCAAAATACCCCCTAACTTTTCCCACCATTTTCATTCCACTTGTCGGAGCTCCATATTCATGAAAATTATCATATAGATCGTCTATAGACATACCTTCTGCATGATCTCTAACTTCGAAATAGCCAAGGTTACCACTTTTCTTATAAATAATCTCTATTCTACCTTCTTCTATTTTTTCTTTAGCTTCCATTCTTATATAACTATCATCTGCATTTGTTATAAGTTCAACAAGGGCACGAATAACATCTCCTTGAACTCCAGTTTTTATTCGTCGGATGGTATGTCTTGGATGAACTTTCATAATCCCCTTTCTCACCATATAAATATACCCTCCATAATTATTTATTATTTAAAAAACTTTTAAAACGTTTTTCTATATAGTCTAAAAATTTAAGCATTTCTTCTCCCTCGAGGTCATCAGCAAACATTTTAAGTAAACCAAGGTTCCTCTCAAGTGTTTCTTTTTCAGAGTCCAATGTTCCTTGTAATAAAAAACAAAAATCTGCCTCTGTAATTAAATTGCTATTGCCTTCTATGTATTTTTTATAAGCGTAAGAATTTTTTGTTTCAACTAAGATCGCTTCTTTTCTCCTTGTTTGAGATAATGCTCTAGTTTTCGTAGGTTTTCTACCCTCCAGGAGATCCACCGCCTCATTAAAAATTATCCTGCTTTTAGAAGTTATGGAAAATCCTTGTCTCGTTTTTCCCCCTAACCATTGTCTTGTTTTTCCTGCACATCGCCATAAACATTGCTCAACTCGATTAGAATCTGGATATTCTGGAAACCCAGGCAAAGAAAACTTTTTTGGAAATATTTTATAAGCAGCAACAACAATATTCTCATAAGATAAATTACCTTTTATTCTTTCTAACTCATTGATTGAATACATTACAAGATGATCTAAATCAATATTTTTATACTTACTTTCAGTAAATGACTTTAATTCTTCTAACTTTTCTTTGTCTTTCATACGATTCTCCTGGGATTCTTTTTTTTCGTAATTGATAAATGTAGGTCTTTAAAAATATAAAGGTACTAAGATAAAAATAGTGTTGGTTCGTCTAAAGAAATTATTTTTTTATAATCTATTATCTATTTTATAATTTTTATTTCTATATAAATTACCTCTTTCTTTAATTATTCCTCTTCTCTTCTCATCCAAAGTGGCCTGTAATATCTTTGATAATTTACCTTTGGATCTTTCTTTGTTCAGCTGGGATTGCCAGAAATCATCTAATCTGTTTTCCGCTTCCTGGTCAATTTCTTTTTGTTTATCCGGGTCAAGGGAATGATATATCTGGTCCAGTTTTTGCTTTTCTTCCTGCTCTTTTTTATTCTTCTTCTCCTGCTCTTTCTTCTGGAGGCTATTGATTTTTTCCTGTTCTTTTATTGCTATGTTGTTTTCTTTTTCTCTTAAGTATTCCTCCGGGAGCTGCCAATTTTCTTTAACTGCTTTTA
>JAGYMU010000121.1 GCA_018399995.1 Halanaerobiales bacterium
AAGTTCTAAATCATCTTCTATTACTTTCTGATAGATATTTATCATTTCTCTGTATTTTTCTTCAAATTTATTACTTTGATTATCAAGAACACAAATTGTTCCTAATATTTGGCCGTCAGGCCATCTTATTGGTAGACCATAATATGCTATCATATTTAATTCAACATCAGGGTTGTCATTCCAGACTTCAGATTCCAGAGCATTTTCAACCAATAATTCCTTATTTGTTCCGATAACATTTTCACAATAAAGACCATGGCCTAAAGAATCACTATCACCAGCTGAATAAGGGTTTTCACTATTGTCACTGCTTAAAAGAACTTCCATTACATCTTTTCTTATTTTCATAACTAAAACAGCTGGTACATCAAGAATTTCTGCAGTAGAATTAATTATTCTGCTCCATTTTGATAAAAGGTCGCCTGTAATCTGAGGTTTGTCTAATCCTGTAATATCAACTTCTCTATACTCATCTTTTTCTCTGATAAATACATCAGTTCGCATTATAAAACCTCCTTTTTCTTAATACTATTATAGCAAATTTTAAATTAAGATAAAAGAATTTTTATTTAAGAAGGAATAATATATTAAATGTATAATTTAAGTAATGAAAGCTAGAATAAATATAAATTAGGCAGTACTATAATTTATCTAAAGAAAGGAGTATGAAATGGCTGAAAAAAATACTGTTTTAGGAATCGATCAAAATCTTGAGGCTCTGCTTTGTTATGTGCTGGGGTGGATAACAGGAATTGTTTTTTTGTTTATGGAAAAGGAAAATGAATATGTTAGATTTCATGCAATGCAGTCATTAGTTACCTTTCTTACTTTGTTTATAATCACAATTGTAATTGGGTGGATTCCCATTTTAGGCTGGATCATCTCATTTTTAGTTTCAATTTTAGGTTTAATACTCTGGCTGTTGTTGATGTTTAAAGCTTATCAGGGAGAACTTTATAAACTGCCCTATGCTGGAGATTTTGCTGAAGAACAGCTATCAAAGATGAAAAAATCTAATCAAAGAGATAATCATAATCAATAAGTAAATATTATCTTTAATATAACCCTTCGGGATTACTTTTATTATTAAGTCTCGAAGGGATTAATATTTAAGACAATTTAATTTGGAAAATTTCATTTATAGAAAAGGAGTCATAAAAATGTTTTTTAAAAACACATTATTTAATAAATCTGTTTTAATTTTTATAGTATTAATGCTAATCGTAGTTCCAGTATTTTTAGAGACAGTTCATGCATCAAGTATTTTAGATCGACTGCTTAAGACTCTTGGAATAGGAGCAATTGTAGATAGATTTGCCGATCCGATTAATGATTTTATAAATACCCTTACTTTAAACAGGGGAGTTGAAGTTAAACAGCAGACAAAAGTAGTTCCAATAATTACTGTAGGTTCAGGAACTTATGTTGGGGCAGTTCAAGTAGCTGGTCCAGAAGAAGCAGTAAATAAAGTTAAGGCAGTAGCTCAAATTGAAGGTGATTTTAGGAGTGGTGATTTTAGAATCAGAGCACTTGTTCCTATTAATACTAAAAATCCTGGAGATCTAAAAAATGTTGAGAGAGTTGAAGAGGTTGGAGTAACGGCTTTAATTGATATTAATATATAATTAAAATCACTCAATAAACTTTAATTACCAGGATAAATTGATTAAGTTGAGATTTTTTAAATTAGTTTATCGATATTATAAATAGTAAAAATTTTTAATTAATGGAGGGCTAATCATGGAAAAAATCTTAACATTTACCTTAAATCCAACAATCGACAAAAGCGCAAAAGTTGACAATGTGAGGGCAGAAACTAAACTATATTGTGACACAGTAAGATCAGAACCTGGTGGTGGTGGAATAAATGTTTCTCGTGCAGTAAAAAAGTTAGGAGGAAGTTCACTACTTGTTTATACTTCAGGTGGTTTTGCAGGCAGAAAGCTGGATAAACTTCTGGCGAGAGAAGAACTCAATCTTCAGTCTATAGAGATTGAAGATTCTATACGTGAGAATGTCATAATATTTGAGAGAGCATCTCAACAGCAGTATAGATTTGGTATGCCTGGTCCAGGGATAAGTGATAGTGAATACCAAAAGATTTTTGATACTTTTAGGGATATGGAGAATTTCCCCGAGTATTTTGTAATAAGTGGTAGTATTCCTGCTGGGATTAATGATAATATATATGCTGAACTTGCTGGGCTTGCCAAAAAAAGAGGGGCAAAGGTTATAGTAGATGTTTCCGGTTCTCCTTTAAAAGAAGTCATGAAAGAGGGAGTGTTTTTAGTTAAACCAAATATAGGTGAGTTTCAGCAGCTGGTGGGAAAAGAACTTCAAGATGATGAGGAAATAAAGAAATATGCTCTTAAGTTTGTTAATGAGTCATGCTGTGAGGTGGTTGTTATATCTATTGGTGCAGGTGGTGCCCTGCTTGTTTATCAAGACAAGGCTAAGTTTATGCGGCCACCTACTGTACCTATCAAGAGCAAGGTGGGGGCAGGAGACAGCATGGTTGCCGGGGTGGTCTTAAGTCTTTCTCAGGGGAATTCAATTGAAAATGCTTTTACCTATGGCATAGCTGCAGGTTCTGCTGCTGTAATGACACCTGGTACAGAGCTCTGCAGTAAAAAAGATACAGATAGATTATTTCAGACTATGACTGAGTGAAATAAATATTATAAAAATACTTTAGCAATCAAAAAACCCCCAAAAGAAACCTGCATTGACAGGTTAAACTTGGGGGGAAGTTATTTTCAATAATATAATAATAACATAATTGGAAAACTTTATATTTAATTAGAAGGTTTAATAATGAGAGATAAAGCTTTTTCTTTACATATTGACCCTCCTCGGGGCAAGCCACGAGGATTGCGAGTAGACTTTAGCTTCTATCACCCTGGTTAATTTTATGTACCATATTATTAGCATTATTATTAGGTTTTAGTAAAAGAAGAATTGATCTGTTTATCAGATATTTTTTCACCTGATTCAGTTAGAGAATAGAAGATATGCCGTAGGGGAATCATTGAGTATAGAGAACACTTAATATAAATCAATTAAATTGCTAATCGATACTGCATATTATATGCAGTTTTTTTATTGAGTTATATCTCAGTATATAAAAACAATTATATTTATATTTCAAATAACAGATAATAAGACATAATTCGATAAATATTTACTTAGTTTGAATTTTTTTCTATTTAGTTGTATAATATAAGATAATATAAAATAATATTTATTTATAACAATAGAATTTTAGAAGGTGATTATATTTGAATTTATTTAATAATCAAGAGGGGTTAACACTAATAGAGATTTTAGTAAGTTTAACCCTTTTAGCAGTAATAATTACAGTTTTTTCTGGAGTTTTTATAAATGGAATGTTTTTTGAAAATGAAGTAGAAAATAGACTAAGAGTATCCAATTTAGCTGCTTCTATAATAGAAACTATGGAATATTATTCAAATGAAGACGAAGTAGAAATTTTTAGTGAATTAGAAGAAAATGTTGAATATTCTTACCCATTTTCTAATTCAGATACTTATAATAGTGCATTCAAAAATTTTAATGATGAGCTTGATAGCATGATTCAACAAAAAAGTCAGGATATCAAGAACTTTAAAAGCGTTTCTATAACAAATAGAGGATTAGTTTCTTTTGAGGAAGATGAAGGAATTGAAAATCTTTATGAATTTGAAATAAAAATTACTTGGGCAGAAAATAACTATCAACTTACTAATCGTATTTATGATAGTCCATTAATTGCAAATGATGATGACGACGATGAAGATGATGATGACGATGAAGATGATGATGACGACGACGACGATGATGACGACGATGACGATGATGACGATGATGACGATGACGATGATGACGATGATGACGACGACGATGAAGATGATGACGACGACGACGATGAAGATGATGGAAGTTGGTGGCCTTGGCCTCCCTGGTTTTTTTAAATTACAGTATTTTAAAAAATAAAATGGCTTTTTAGTGAGGTATTTAGATAT
>JAGYMU010000122.1 GCA_018399995.1 Halanaerobiales bacterium
AATGAGCAAGCTGTTCTATTATTAATTGTTCCATAGGAGTATCTTTTATTTTAGTCCAAGATTTATGAAAGGAAGCATTTAATTTTTCTGCTGATAAGCCATAGACTTCTTTCACTAAGTTTCTAAGATATAACATATCTCCATCAGAAAGATAAGCCTTTTCAACTTCAGGGGCAAATACAAAACCAAGAGGTAATGTATCTTTTATTATTGGATTAAGATAAGGACCCTGACGTTCAATAGGAACTGCTTTAAACAAATACAATGTAGCTTTGATTATATTTTCTTTAATCATAACAGGTCTTCCTTTCATATAGTGGGGCGAAAGGTAAATATGCATTCAAGTGCTAAAATAGGAACCTTTTATGCCCCAATTATTAATTTTCAATTTAAACTGAAGGCACTTGCTTTTTTATTTATGTGGCTAAGTGGTATTTAGTGCCTTCAGTCATCCTGGTAGAGGGTTTCCCCCCAAAATATAGGAACCACTCTTTTTCGCATTTTGCCACATTTTCATTTTATGGCGAGAGGTAAAAGCGGTTTAACATTCCGCTGCTTATTCAGCAGCTATAGGAACCTCTTCTGCCATATTAAAGCTGGATCAGTCAATACGCTTTGTGGGCCAGTAGTAAAATTTATCTCCAGCTATTATCTCATAATAAAATAGGAACTACTATCTGCCTTTATTTATTCTTGCCATTTGACATAAACAATTATATAATATATCTATGAATAATGTCAAGAAGAAATTTTATTTATTTTTTAATTGACTTTTATTTTATATTATAGTATTATCTTAGCACACTACGAACCTTAAAATCAACTAATTTATATTTGTTATAAGGAGTTTTTACATTTGCAACAGAATACACAGGTTATGGGATCCATTAGAGATGAAGCTTTATATCTAGTTTCTATTGGTGTGCCTATAATTCCACTTTGTTCTCCTACCCATAGAGGTATGGGAGAAGTCCACAGGCAAAGATGCAATAGTCCTGGTAAAACACCATTACTAAAAGACTGGCCTAAATGGTCATCTACTACCAAAGAAAATGTGATTGATTGGTTTAGGGAAGCAAACAAAACACATGCTAACATAAATATAGGTGTTCCATTAGGGGCTCCCTCTGGAATGATTGGAATTGATATTGATGGCCAAGAAGGAGAAATAATCTTACTTGCTATATCTAATAATGATGTTCCTAATACATGGGAATATACTACTGGCAATGGAAGAAGGCTTCTTTACAGATTGCCAAAAGGTATTACCACTAAAAAAGCTAAAATAACAGGTAAGGGCACGCATGAAGGATTTGAGATTTTATGTGATGGGCAGCAAACAGTTCTACCTCCTTCCGTTCATACCAATGGAAGTACATACAAATGGAAACAGGGGCATAGCCCACGACATATACCTGTAGCAGACTGCCCAGAATGGATATTAGAAAAAATTGACGCTTCCAAAATTGATGAAAAAGAAAAAGTGGCCCCTAAAGTTGTGGAAGCAGATTGGCATAGGATATTACATGAAGGAGACCGTAATGTTGGTATCACACGCCTGGCAGGAAGTTCAATAGCTAAAGGAAACAGTAAAGAAGATACTTTAAAGGCTGCTATGGAATATGACCAGAATTTTTGTAATCCCCCACTTGGAGAAAAAGAAATAACTACAATAATTGAAAGTATATATTTAAGGGAACAGTTGACACAAAGCAAAAAACAACCTTCCAGTGGGGCAAAGAGAGGAAAACCACAATTAAGACCTACACGATTTATACAAAACTTCCTTAACAGGCAATTAGAAGAAGGATATACATGGAAATATTCTACAGAAACAGGGATATTTTTCAGGTTTGAAGAAAATGTGGGACCCTGGAAAATGATTGACCTTGATTATGTAAAAAGTACAATCAGGAAAGTTTTGTTAGATCCTAAATATGGGGGCACAATTAAATGGGATTCTCAAAGGGAAGTAAATGAATGTATTGAAGCCATGAAAGCACTACTGGCAGATTCATCAGAAGAAAACTTATTTGATATAGGCGAGACCATAAAGAAGAATACCTGGAAACATAATCCGCTTGATATAATATGTCTGGACAATGGTATCTACAATTGGAGAGAAGAACAACTTCTACCCTGGACAAATGAAATATATACAACATTAAAATTGCCAGTAAAATTTGATAATAAAGCTGACTACCCTAACTGGAAAAAGGCTTTATATGAATGGTTGCCTGATAAAGAAACAGTAGCTTTCTTACAGGAATTTATAGGTCTGTGTCTGATACCCGATACTTCATATAGGACTGCTGTATTTTTATATGGTACAGGGGCTAATGGAAAATCTATGTTTCTGGATGCTATAAGACTTTTATTTGGTCATGGACTTACCAATATACCCCTTGTTAGGTTAACCGAAAAATTTGAGACTGCCTATCTTTATAACAAACTTGTAAATATATGCGGAGATATTGATGCCACATACATTTCTGAAGTCGGAGTAATAAAAGCATCAATTACTGGCGATGTTTTAAGAGGGCATTATAAATTTGGGAAATCATTTGACTTTACTCCAATTACCAGATTTATGTTTTCAGCCAATCAATTGCCACCTGTTGCAGATAAAACCCACGCATGGTATTCACGATGGAAATATATTAAATTTCCAAAAACATTTGAAGTAAATCCTACATATAGGATAGAACATAATATGATATTTGAAAAAGAAAAAAGCGGTATACTTAATTGGGCAATTGAAGGCTTGATAAGACTTAAGAAAAACAATAAGTTTACAGAAAGCCAGCCGATGAAAGATTCAGCATTAGAATATAGGTCTGAAAACGATAATGTTGTGGCCTTTCTGGAAGATTATGTAGATAAAGTAACATATGGTGGAACACAGGAAGATCTCATACCTACTGCAGTTTTATATAACTGCTACACTTCCTGGCTTGAAACCACTATGTCAGGAACCTATAAGGTATCCCAAAAAATATTTTCAAAACGAGTACAGTCTTATGGTTTTGAAAAGACCCATAGAGTGTTGAATGGCAAAAGCAAAAATGTATTTTTAGGTATGAGACCCAAGATTCAATATGAAAAAGAATATAAAACCTTTCTGGCACTGACTTAATATTAACTCAGGCCTTTCATATAAGCCCTCGTAAGCTTCATAGATGAATTTACGAAATCTTTTATAGATGCCAAATAGGCTAATTTTTCCCTTTTTGTTGTATACTGCTTTATCTTCTTCTGGATAAGTTCACTTGTTTCCACAAAATCATCAGCTATATCCAAAGAACCATAATTTTTAGCCATTTGATGCCTCCATTTCGTAAGGTTTTTTATTTTTATGTTGTTTATTGAATTTTTCAGGATGTTTTTTATAATATTCAGTCCTGTATTCTTTAAACTTTTCCAGGTGATCCTTATAATACTGCTTTCTATATTCTTTTAGCCTATCATAATTAGCTTCATAGATGGCCCTGTTTCTGCACTGTTTACTGCAATATTTTGTAGGTCTTGTTACTCTTCTTCCAAATGTATCGTATCTTATGTCTGGAATTTCTTTTCCACAGTATTGACATTTCATTTTGTTACCTCCCTTATATAGATTTCAATATTTTTACCTTTAAAATCGAATAATTTTAATAGTCCCTTATAATAAGGTTCATCATCAAATTCTTTTTTCATATAATTATCTTTCTGATATACATTATTATTCTCATCGGCAAAGTTAGATTTATCTTTCAATAATGTATAATTTCCCCATTCATAACCATCACCAAAATGATATAAATAGCCTTTACCCCCTAGCTTAAACTCTTTTTTTATATCATCTGCTATAGATTTGGCTAAGGCTGTTACATCCACCAAGTCAGTATGATGCAGTTCTTTTATTATTCTTTTCTCAATTATCTTTTCCATTATCACTCCTTATCTTGGTTAATACTGCTTTGGCTAATATATCTAATTGCTTCTTTCTTTCCCCACCAACAGCTTTTATTAATTCATCATC
>JAGYMU010000123.1 GCA_018399995.1 Halanaerobiales bacterium
AATAAAACGAGCTACACTTGAAAAAATTTAAAGTAATGTTATCCCAAAAAGTCTCCCGAATTGACAAGAAAATCCAGGCTTAATGGATTGGCTGAATTAATTATGTAAAGTAAATAAAGAACAGATATTATATAATACAGTATTCATCCGTATCTGCTTTCCATAATATTTTACTTGTCATAATATAGCATTGTGGTGGATTAATCACTATGGCCAAAAGTCTTCTGACCATTTCTAACATTTTTTTATTCTTCTAAAAGATCAGTGGCAAATGTATATCTGGCACTTATGGTAAGCTCTCCATAAAAAGCACATCTTCACAACACCTGCTTTAGAGGATGAACTACAAATAAAGGTACTTCAATCTATTATCGATCATACATCAATTAAAACTACCTTAGACACTTATGCACATGTAAATCAGAAAATAAATAAAGATGCTGCTGATAAAATCAGAAATATTATCGATTAATTGAAGCTGTTAACAAACCTTTCTGATCTTCTCATCGATTCTTTACCCTTAAAGTCTTTTTTTCAGACTTATATTAATACCTCATATAATATCCAGGGTAAAGAATTAATACACTCACATATTAAAATAGACCCCTAAATAGGTATACTGTTTCACAACATATCAAAGTTTTTAGACTAACTAATTTATAGTAATAACTACTGTATGTAGTTGCTACTCCCGGGGTGCACCTCGGGAGTAGATCGAAAAATTTTAGCTTTGGTTTGACTTACCCGTGTTTTTCTCACAATGAAACCAAAAAAAATTATTAATCATACTTTATCATAATCTTATCTTCTGGAAACAAATACTCCATTTCATTTTTAATTTTATCGTTCCAAAAGGATAGTTTTTTATGTGCCTTTAAATATTTCATTGGTACTGGATGAGTTCCTAATACTACTTTTGTTTCATAATAATTCTCTATAAATTCTTTAAATTTAAATAATCTCGGACATGGAGGATAACCAACAATCATGCCAGTAGCCAAATGTATAACTTCTGCTCCATTATTTATCATTTCTTCTGGTACGTATTCTATATTCCCACCTGGACAACCTCCACAATAAGAATATCCTACTAATTGTAATTCTTCTTTATATAGAGAAAACCCTCCCTCATGCTCTCTTAGTGACATTAAACACTTACCGCCTCCACAATTCTGATATCGCCCACAAATTATTATACCTACTTTTTTCAATATCTTAATAACTCCTTTCTCAAATTTATATTTTATTATCTTCAGTTAAAAAATTCAAAAAAATATTTTAAGTTCTAAAAAAACAATTTTGAAAGAACTTCAATTAATAAAATCCTGTAAGTTTTTTACAATATTTCTTCACTCAAAAAGGTAAACACATACCAACTTGCAGCCAAAATACCTATTCCCCATCAATAAATATGAAATAAATCTACAAAAACTTATACTAAAATATAAAATGGTTGCAATACAAAAACAAGCACTTCTAACTGAATGAATTTAGTAAATATCCAACTAAATATCTCTAGATGAATAAAAAAATATAAAAATAAATAGGCATAGACCTTATCAAGTAATGATTACCGAACTATTTAGTAGTTTTTTAGCGTTAGTGGCAAATATCTTAAATCCTTAGTAGAATTTTGAACGTACTCCCCCCAGGATAGACCATTGTATTTTCTTCTAAATACAGAAGGTAATCCTTCTATCCTTGCTCTCTGGTTAGTAAGTTAAACATATTCTTTGGTATCCATTTTTTTCCTAATAATATCTCTAAGATATCTAGATCTATTAATCCTAACAGTATTAATTTTCTTTTGAAATTGAATTATGCATCTTTCTTTAAAACTGCAAATTGAACAAGTCTCTTTAGCAAACTTTACAGTAAAGACTTCTTTTTCATCGCCAATCTCAAGTTTTTCGGCAATAAGATTAGAAAGACTTTCTACTTCTACTTTTATTAAATCGATACCGGTTTCTTCTTCATAAGCATAAACTCTAACTCTAAAATTAGTAAAGGTATTGATAGAAATCGGCGGTTTATCAAAGTAAATAGAGCCTAATAGTTCAACATCAGAAAGTTGAAATATTTCTTTTAAAATCAATGCTCCAATGATTATATTTACTGGAGAATTAGGTCTAGAAGGTTTATCACTATATAAAACTGCAAACTATTTTAATTAATAACTGGAAAGATTATTTTTTGAAAAGTGTGAGCCCAGCTATCTTTCAGAAAATCTTTAAGATATTTTGGCATATTAGTTACAATATCATCAAATGATATTTGTTGGAAACTATTTTTTTGTGTCTAGTAAGCAAAATCTTCTAATTCCAACTCCTCTATAGATCCGTACGTGCCATATTATGGCATACGGCTCCTCACTCAATCTTTCACAAAATTTGACAATTGTTATTTAGTAAAGATTCACTTTAATACTGGGGCTTGTTATGGTGTCTTTCTTTAAGAGAAGTTTAAACTTATCCCAACTAGAGCTTCTCTTTTGACTGCTGTAATTTAAACATTTATACAACAAAACAAGGATTTTATAATAGAATTTTCTCATTCTCTTAAAATCATCCGAAACCACATGATAATTGTAGGTGCCAACTAATTTACAATTCAATTTCTTAATTAATTCCCTGATAGGTGTAGTTCTATTATTCATTATACATTTCTAGTATTTATTAATACTTTTCCTGTATCGTTTGCGACTAGTTTTCCTTTTTAGACGCTTGATACCCTATCTACATTTACCCATATTGTTAAAAGACATGATTTTCAACAGTCATCTTGGTTTCAATCTGACAGATAATCATTGTTTCTTTATTTACTTCCTTATAGTAATTCTGCATTGATTCTACTCCATTAACTCCATAAGATACTGAGCGGGGATTACATAAACCTCTCTTACCCATCGGGGTATATTTTGCTGTTTCAACTACCTTTTCTGCCTCTTCTTTTGTATTTATATGAGGAGCAATTATACCCTGAGCTCCACAATCTAAAGCTCTACAAATTATCCTGTACTCTCACAAAAGGAGTAATACCGACTGCTTCACAGGCTGTCATCATTTGTTCAATAATCTTTGGTTTTTTCATAAAATGTTCAGTATCTATAAAAACAAAATCATATTCAGCTTCTGCCAATACCTCTACTACCCTGTAAGCAGTTAGCACAAATGTCCCCACAATATTTTTTCCATCTTTTACATCTGTTTCACTTGATTCTTTTTTATTTTTTATTTTCTCCCATAAAGTAAGTTCATTTTACCAAAGTCAATTTTTCCATCTTCAGAAACCAGTTCTTCCTCACAATGAATATATTCAATTTTACCTACAAACATCTCATGAGAACCAGTTTTAATCGAATCAATTACCTTACACTCTATATTTACAGGAAAATCATTAAGTATTGGTGCACTGACCTCTTTCCCTTCTATATAATCTAATTCTAATTGTTCTAATTTATCCTCATCTCTTCCACTATTAGAACCAAGATAATTAAATTCTTCTTCTAACTCTTCGGAAGTTAGATTAACCACAAATTCACCTGTTTCTTTAACCATATTATGAGAATAACGGCTGGGGACAATTCCTACCATGACCATAGGCGGATCAAAACTACAATTACAGGCATAAGCTACTGCTAATGCATTATATTCTCCTTCTTCATTATGACATGAAACAACTAGATACGGACTTGGTTGAATAGAATTTTTAAATTCTTTTACTTCTATTTTCATTATTTTTCCTCCTATTGTGTTATTCTTGAGGGGAGGATCCTCCCCTCAAATCGAAAATTTGTTAATCATTCCATCTTTTGATAAAATTATTTATGTGAGATGGAATGCATTGCGGCTCTCTTTTTAGAGAGTAACGCTAGGAACATGTGTATTCCATCTCCTTTTGTCTTTTGAAAAAGGTTAACCCAGGCAGGTCAGGCTATAATAAAATGTCCTTGCGGCTCTGAAAGGTCAGAGTAAC
>JAGYMU010000124.1 GCA_018399995.1 Halanaerobiales bacterium
GAGATCTCATAGACAGATAAATTATGTTATTTTGTCTCCCATCACTTATTCCATATCTTTAGCATTTGGTTTAATCTAATACCTTCCTATATGCTATTTCTGGTAGAAACTCTGTCTTAAATCATGTCGGAGGATAAGACAGATTACATGTCGGAGAAACTATCTAGTAATATATAGCTGCTAAGGTATATATGAAGTAATAGAAGTTCCTTTCAAATCTCATTTTTGATTTGGTGGGAGAGGTTCACATTAACTATATGGATTATTTTTATATTTCCCATACGCACCATTCTTTATTGCTCTATATCTCATAATATTATTGACCATAAAAACATATAGCCAATCAGGTATAGGTAATTTCATCATTTCGTCAGCTGTTTTGGGAATCTTTTCATTTTTCACTAAAGCGTTTATGGTAAGGTTTAAAGCTTTTTTTACTTTATTAACCATAAAACCCGATTTTTCAAGGGGTTTTCCCATGATAATTGCACCTTTACCTAAAGATAATCCTCCTAACCAATCCATTCCAGTTTGTTCTGCAAAATTCTTACAAATTTGTTGTGAATCTTTGATTGTACTTGCTTTTGGGTATCCACAGTTTCCGATGGCAATGAATTTTCTTGGTCTTATTTCTAAATTATCTTCAATAAACTCAAAGGCTTTTATAACAACAGCTGGTGGTGTATCCACATAAAGGGGATAAGAGAGGATAATTAGATCAGCATCATTTACTCTTGTTATTAGTTCATTTTTAGCTTTTTCTTTAGTTAATTCCCCAGGAATAAATATTTTATCTGTTTTAAAGGTGTCTTTATTAATATTATCTAAAATATACTGGCCGAGAGAGTTTGAAGTACTTTTATCTCCTTTCGGACTTCCTATTAACAATAGCAAGTTTTTAACTTCATTATTCATAAAAATCACCTATTTCTTTAAGTAATAATTCTATTTCTTCTGATATCTTGTTATCACTATCTTTTTCTTCAAAGGCCATGGTTCTGTAAAAGTTAAGACAAAGGTTTATTCCGTTTCTATTTATCAAACTGCCAAAAATCTTTTCTGCCTCCAGATTATCTTCATTCTTAATACCAACGCCTATCAAGCCGGGATTATTTTTAATTCTTTTTTTATAAAAATAATCTCCAGAACTATTTTTATCAAAAATGGGAATACTAACTGGTATGATTCGATCTAAAGCCTTTTTAATTTGATAGGAATAGCCACCAAAGGTTATAGGATTTAAAAGAATTATTAAATCAGCATCGTTGTAATAATGTAAAATTTCATTACCAAAATCATTAATAATACATTTCCCCGGAGTTTTGGTCCAACACTTAAAATTTCCCAAGCAATGAGTAATTTCTTTTTCCCTTAGCAAAATATTAATAACATCATAATCAAATTTTTCAAGCTGTTTTATAATAAGATCTGTATATCTAGAAAGATTATTTTTTTCATTTTTTTCGCCATTAAGAAGTAAGGCTTGCATATCGATCTCCCCCTTAATTTAAGGTATCTATATTAAAAATATTCTTAACCATAGAAGTTTAACCATATAAATTAAAAATATTTATAAGTTATAATTCTTGATTACTTTAAAATAACCTTTAGTGTCAATTCTTTTTATTGAGTGATTTAAACTGGATATTTCTTAAAAATAACAATTTAGAATGTTATAACAAATAGCTTTATTGCACAATCCGACAAAAGGTCTCAAAATATATTTATTGTTATGTTTACCATAATTTTCTATAATTAATATAACAATAGGACATTTATCTGTCCTTGACAAACACAAGATATAATGGTTTTTTAAGTACATCGAGGGCGAAAAAGGCAGCTATAAAGGCAGGTAAAAATAGCCAACCCTCGCAGTCACAATTTTACCATTTTACTGGTTAAGTTTGTAAAGGGTTCGCTTCGCCGCTTTTAGATCTCGGGCTCAAAAACAGATATAAAGGCTAGTTAAGAGGCTTGTATACTTTCAATATATTCCTGTGCTAAAGAGATTAAGATTAATATAATCCATTTACTAGGCATATTAGATATGTTCTTCAGTTCAGGAATAATAACAGGTACTCTTTTATCTTCAAGAGCTGAATGTGGTCTAAGGAAATTAAAGTAAGCCACAAAAAGAATAGTAAAAGCCTCAGAACCTGCAGAAGAATTAAAACCATATTTATTTTTATACTCTCTTTTAAAAGTGCGATTAAGCCTTTCTACAATCTGTTTTAAGGGGCGATATTCTTTAGAGACGGGATCAAGGTTAGTAAGTCCAATAACCTGTTTAATACCAAAATTGATACCATTTTGTGCAAAGTATTATTGTGCCAATAAATAGATTGGATTACCGTCAACGACAAAAGTAAGGCCTTGATCGATATTTTTGATTTTTTGTAGAGTATCATCTAGAGCTTTAATGGCAGATAAGGTATCCCGATTAGGAGAGATCTGATAAGAGAGGATAATCTTTTTTAGGGCATCAAAGAAGAAAAATAGATACTGCGGAGCAGCCGTCAAGGCTGAAAATCTAATAAGGTGGAAGTCCTTATATCATCAATTAACCGATTCGGATGATTAGCATATCCAGAGCACAGGGAGGTAACAAACTGTGGTATGCCTGGATGTAAAAGTTACGGCGGCCTATATTACGCAGAGAATATAAGGTCGGTACAGTCTGTGTAGCGAGCAAACCTGGAGGCTAGAAGGCTTTAACGAATACTGCAGCCCCGAATATTTTTCTCTTCTGAAGCTGTTGAAGAGATCATTGCTGAGCGCTGACTCATTGCAGTATTGAGGAAGGCTGAGATTCTATGGGAAGAAACGGTTAAGTGCAACATAGAAGCTGCCGGGGTAGGGGTTCATGCATCCAGGGAAGGATTTTCAGAGATAACGACGGGAAAATCCTACTTTCTAGTTAGAATAGCAATAATAACAAAGACCTATCTTCTAGGATAAATCCAAAATAGATAGGAGAATTTAGGATTGACGCATGAGATTGTAGTAGTTAAGATAGGAGGGTAATGCCTTCTTAAATGTAGTTTAACTACATTTCTGTAGAATTAATATTCTAAAGAGCGAAGGATCTCTGGGCGCTTAGGTAATCTTGTGGAAAATGGTACTCCGAGACCATTTGTAATTTCCTGAAGAGATAAAACATTAAAATGCAAACTAAATTATTTATGAGTGTATATAGGTGTTTCTATTTAAACCTGAGATAGTTTAGAAAGGCTAAATGTGAGAAATCCTAAGGTCAAAACCGGATTCGGGAAAACCGACTGTCCGGGATTGTAGGGGGGCTCTGAGAAACGTAATCAAAGAGAGCTGGACTGCGGTCTGGTGAGAAATCGACCAGAAAAGCCACCGGACTCTAAAGTATACGCGCTCAGTTTCTACCCGACCATTTACCTTTGATTTTCAGATAAGTTTCATCACCACAAAAGGAGTTAGAAAGTTTATAAGGGTAATTATCGATATAGGGTTTAATGTATTTACTGACAGCATCGGCATAATTAAGTACAGTTTGATGAGAAATATCGATATTATGAATATCTTTCATGATACCTTCAACCTTTCTAGCAGAGATTCCATAATTAGCATAGTAGGTAAGAACCAAGCCTAAGGTATGAGGGGAAGAATATATTCTAGATAAATGGACTTTGGGTATTACAGGTGATTTTTTACTTAAAGGTGTAAAGTCACATTTAAATTCTCGGTAGATATAACGGACTTTGAATTTGAAGGGTTTAGTCTTAAAGAGTTTCTTTTCTTCTTTAGTCATTTTAGCGAGATTATACTGATAAAAAAAGCAGTAATCGTTTTTACACTTATAGATGTTAAAGTCCTTACGAATTTTAATTTTTTCAAGAGTTTTATTGCAGTGAGGACATTTAAAGCTGATAGATTTCGAGTAGTTTTTATTAGCTTCAAAGGTAAATTTACAGACCTTACAGAGATATTGTCCTC
>JAGYMU010000125.1 GCA_018399995.1 Halanaerobiales bacterium
CAATAGGCATTCCCCCTTTCTGTTTATGTTTGCCATGTTATTATTGAAAGTAGCTCGTGGCCTTTTGGACAGGTAAATCCACGACCTCCAAACAGGCCTGGAAGCCTTTGTCCTTTTTTTAATAGTTTTTTGATCCCTCCTTTCTCTTTTAGATGAAACGGGCTTGTTCCATGACCGACGATGGTTGGTTGTAGCTGGTCAGGACGGTAGGTCTTATTGCAGGCCTTACAGGTGATTGAGCCCTTTTTCTTTGTTAGTAAATCCAGGGCAATGTAGCCGAAGTCGGTATATCCCTCCGGGATGGTAATTACATCAGGGGGTGAGGATGAGAGCAGGTGGAGGAGTTTGGTTAACTCCTCTGTCTGGTTTGCTGTTTTAAGTGCTTTAGTTACAGCATTGAGGCTGAATGTAAAGATGGCATTCTCTGCCTCATAGGTGACGGTAATCATAGATCCTCCTTATCTAAGGGTTAATAATAGATGGGTGGCTCGCCGAAGGTATATATCTCTATTTAATTATTTATATATATAGTAGTTGGGGATAGCTGGGGGAAATGAATTAGATTGTATGATTACGAGGATATAAATGAAGAGAGTAAACATGGGTGACCTTCCTTTTCGATACCTTAGGAAGTAATATATAGATATGTGCTCTAGGAATGGTGGAAGAAGACAGGAAGAATGTGGGGAAAAAATATAAGCACGTAATGGCGCGGGTGATTGAAGAGTTAAATTCAGGGGGGTTTTAGTAGTTAAATAGGCTTGTGTACCTTTGATCTCAGTATCCTCTGATATTCTTTATCTCTATCTCAATTCCATTGTACCGATATACTTTCATTTTATCTAATAATCTCAAATAATCAAAAAAATCATATTTTTATTTAGCAGTGGCAAAAATATTACCCCAGAAACCAAACAAAAATTTTCGCCATTATATTCTTGACTAATCAAATCTCCATATATTCAAATAGATCAAGAAGGCTATTATTGATATGTATTTCTTACTCTTTTAGAAAAAGAAAAATATAAATACCAAATAAACACGCCGGCAAGCGTGAAAAGAAGTCTTTCATGGAAAATCGTAAGGAAATTGCAAAGATAAGATGTGATAATCATAATTAATATAAAGGCCATGTAGGTAAGTAGATAAACTTTAGCAATAAATACAGATCTGAATCTAACTTTCCACAACATAACCCCTTGAACTATTGAAAAAATTGCCATAGCCACACAACTGACTGCAAATAACCTGTTTATTGCGATGATCAGATTATAATTATTCTTGTTGAAGAATCTCAGCTTCCACATTTCGAACTTAATTTCCTGTTCACTTTTACCCTCTTTTATCATATCAACCCATCTGCCAAACGCAAGTTCTAATGTTTTAGACTCGCTAATTCTTTCAAGATCTAGCCTTGAAAGTGACCACATCAAATTAGAGTACATTTTTTTAAGCTTATGATCAATTGCGGGAATTGTCCGGAGCTTATTTAAGTAGTAGGCCTCTAGAGATGGATAGTTCAAAAAATAATTCGTGGCGCCCAAAAAGGAAATAGGGATGAAAGTTAAAGACAAGCCAATATAAAGTGCGAGCCAACCCCCAATACCTTTAAAGGATTTCCTGTTATTTAAAGAGTAGGGCATGTTATCATTTTTAGCAGATTTTGCTTCATTCAGCCATTCCCCACAGTGCTTGCATTTTATAGCTTCATCACGTATTTTCTCTCCACAAAATGGGCATTTCTTCATATTTACACTTAGTCCCTATTAAAAATCTATTTATAGCTTCTTTTTTTCAGGCGTGATCAAAACATAGAATTCTATTTTTAGAATTGCACTTACCGCCATACCTCATGAATAAGGGTTTGCACTTTTGGAAGAATATCAAAAATCTTTTCTTTCATTTCATATATATCTTCGGCAGAAAGCGGGCTATTTTCCTTGCGGAATTCTATGGTTTTATTCAGTTCCTCAACATATATTCCTATCTTTACTAATCCACGTAAAATTTTCTTATCAATCAAATCAATTTTGTCATAGCATGAATAAATGACAGGAGTTTTCATAGGGAATGAAGAAAAAATAACGGAGCAATCCATTTTTAACGACTCATTATCTGGGATCGAATTTTCATCGTGTTCCAATTCATTGAAAATAATTTTGCATTTCTCATACAAATGATCAATTTCTGTTTGGAGAGCATTTTTAATGCTTTTTTTCTGTATATAACGACTAAGAAAAAAGGGCATCAGAGATGCAAAAGCACCAGTAAGAAAATACATTATGGAACTAATTGTATCACTCATGGAAAATGATACCTCTGAAAATAAAATTGATAAATCCTAAATTGTTCAAACAATACATTACAAACTTTAATGTAAATGACCTTATTATCCTCTTTTCTTAAAACACTACAATTTACTCTATTGGAATGTCAAGACAGAAACGTCATACTCATTATGCCTTATGACATATACTGGATGTAGCTTTTAACATATTTGATAAAAAGAACAGAAAACGGCTATTTAGGGTTTTGTAGTAAAATAAAGATTTCTGAAATCTCATAAGTATAGTTAGGATAAGAGAATTGAACATTCTGATTGGTAGTGTAAATTGAATAAAAGAAAAAAAGAAACATATGGAAAACATAAATTTTGATTCTATTCTATTAAGTATCGTTATTTGTATATTTGGCTTATTTTATTCATCTGATAATCTTGTACTATCCACAGTATAATCCACCATCCTCTTGAAAACTTCCATCTATCCAACAATCCATAAAATTTTACACCCCACCCCCGAAATCGCCTTAACACCTTAACACCCCCACAAAATGTTAAGCTTGATTTTAGTTTGTTGGGATAATGATATTGCATGGTTAACGCCTAGAAAAACTATGGTATGTTTTTATTAAAGGTGAGGCTAAAACAGGTCAGGAAATTAAAAAAAACCCTCTTTTGAAGATAAACCCCCTTTTATAGCTACTTACACATAACTATTTTATAAATGCAACCCATGTCCCATTTAACCAGATGAATGTGTTTGATTATCTTCGGGGAGAGCAGTGTTTTTGATTATTTTCTTACGAAACCATGTATTGGTTACAGATTGCCCTTTCCGTGCTTTCTCATAAACTGTTTTACATCGCTTATAACCTTCTTCCAGTTCCTCTGGATAACACCCGAAATAATCTGCAACCCCTTTTATTAATTCATCATATGGCACATCGGGATTTTCAGAAGTCCATTCTTCAATTAATTGATACACACCAAATGCTTTCATTTTAGGGGTTTTATTGTACTGCTCAACATTCTCATAAAGCATTTTTGATATTTCTTTATGGCCTATCTCTTTTGCCTTTTCAGATGCCTTTAGCATTCTACTTTTCCACTTTCTACCATGTGAACCGGGAGTTACAGCGTGACAAATCTCATGTATCAAAAGGAAATGGAGCTTATCATCCTTCGCTGGAGGACTATCTAAAAAAATAGCCTTATTTTTAATATCACACCAGCCTGTAGAAGGTAAATTATCTTTATAACTAATTGTCCATTGCCCTTTCTTATCCCATCTTGGGAAATAGGTTTTGCGGATATACTCAAACGCTCCCTCTAATCTGTCGTTGATCAATGTATCTGGTGATAAAACCATTGTATTGGTTTTTGTCTCATTCATAACTTCCGCCCTTGTTAAAGGTCTTTAATTTTCTATAAAAAACAGAGGTGGAACATAAAACACCCTTCCCTTGTTTCATAGTATGCTTGTCCAAATTAACGGGTTATTAACTAGTTAAAAAAATCAAAACCTCAACGTTTTGTTGACATACACAAAAATTGCAATATGCAATATCTGTCATCATTTATATAGTCGTGTTATTGAGTTAATAGCCATAACTTGACAATTGTCAGCCACTTATAATTACAAATATCGTCACTTTTTTAA
>JAGYMU010000126.1 GCA_018399995.1 Halanaerobiales bacterium
TTCAAGTGAATTTTTTTCTGCTAATCCACTCCCTAAAAGGCTGACACATAAAGGTCTTATCTGTTTTGGCATTTGTCCATATAGTACCTTGAGAGCACGGGGTGTTTTAGCGGTAACTAATATACGTTTACCGTTAGCTAAATAATGACAAATTAGATTAGCTATAGTATGAGATTTTCCGGTGCCAGGAGGTCCCTGGACTAATACACCTTTCCTGGACTGCAATTTATGTACTATTTCAAATTGTTCATTATTATATGGTTTGGGAAAATAAATAGTCTGAGGAATTTCTGGTGATGGTTTTTCCTCGGAGGTATCATCATCTTCTTTTGAGTCATTGATTTCAAGTAAGTCTAAAAATTCAGAAGGAATTTCTCCGCCAGATTCTATTTGTTCCTTAATCGTTTTTAGTGTTTGCAGTATTCCTTTTATAGATCTTTTCCTTAATATCAATGCAGGAGCATATTCCACAACTGGTTTTTCACTTATTTTTTTCTGCTTCTCTAAAGAATTAGAGTATTCTCCCTGCCCTTTATCCGCAAGTGAATTAGTAATCGTTTTAAGAAGCGGCTCTACTGAGGAATAGTCCCAAGGGTCGTCATTAGCACTTTTTAGCCCATCAGTAATTACTTGTCTTAAATTTGGCGGCTGATTTTCTGGGTCAAGCATATCAAATTCTGCTTCCAAGTTAGCACCTTCTATTGAGGGTATTACTGTAAATTTGCCTATTTTAGCATCAAATTCTAGCAAAGCTTTTGCAGTTATAAAGTGCCTCTTAATTATAAGGCCTGCAGGTGTTCGCCATGATAGGAGCCCTATGCCAAGAACAAGTTCGTATTGTTCTCCTAACTTCTGCTGTTCCTGATGTATTGAGAAAAGCTTAGCATACACTTTTTGTACTGATTGCCATTTTTGATGCAATTCTGCCCAAGGCATCCATTTTGAGTCTACGAACTGTTCCCATTCTTCAGAAACTTCGGGGTAATCTTTTAAATATATAGTTTTATTAACTGTAATAAATTCTTCTGATTCTGGATCATCCGGTTCTGCATCTGGGTTTTTTATTTCTTCCTGAATAACAATACTTTCTAACAATTCAGGTATATCTTCAGTGTTTCTTAAAGATTCCCAATCAACCCACTGTTTGCATTTCGTAGGAACTCCTTCTAATACCGGTTCTTTGTATTTTCTTATTTCAATCCAGGTATCATTATCATATTCCTCATTCATACCCCAAGCCTGGGTAAAGCAATAATCTGAATCTCTTGGTATATCGCTTAGCCAAAGAACATTTTGGTAATCATCAACATTTCTAACAACCTTTGTCTTAATCCTTTCCAATTGAGTTAGATATGCAAGCAATCTCCCAGCTTTATCTTTAATCATTTCAGCTAGCTTTGTATTTTTACTATTTTCCATTAATACAACATCTCCCAAACTTGCTACTTAAAAACTTCTATTTTTTACAAATATATCTTTAAAAAATCAGTATTGTGCGGTTTATTGCCAATGTGATTGTATATAATTATGCTGTTCTTCAGAATCTAAAGGTCTAGTAGTATTACCCATCCTGGTGTAAAATATCTTTTTGTTATTTTCTTTTAGAAATGCAGGCTGTGGACATCTATCTATATTCAAAATACAGATAATATTTTCATCATATTTTTGAAATTTTATATCGACATATTGTGAAATCTCAGCACCAATATAATTATGGATAATATTTGTCAAGAGTTGAAAATAACCATCTCTATCTTTTCTTTGAATAGACATCCAATCTTTCTCAATGCCCAATACATTCCCACTGTCATCAACTCCGATTAAGAGAGTACCCCCTTGGTTATTTAAAAATCCACAAATAGTTTTTAGTACTACTTTTTCTAAATCTTTATTTATTCGATTTTCATTATAATCCCAGCGAACTGATGATTTATATTCTAATGTATTTGACTCACCCATCTTTAATAAATTTCCAATATCAATTTCTGTTTCTTCTTCTTCCTGAAAAATAAAACTATCTAAAAAATTATTTATTTCTTTAACAATCATTTGCCTTCTTTTTTTTAGAAATAGCTCATAGTTCTCTATCTTCCACAAATTTTGATCCAAAGCAATTGATTGCTTTTTAAGGGCAATTTCACCAAAATTATCTATAATTTCTTCAAAATACTCTTCGGGCAATCTATTATTAATCACAGACAAATTGGTACTTGAGGTAATGAATGCTCTGTTAGAAATATCATTCACTAATAGCTTATGCAAAACATTATTTGAATTATATTTACCAGTCTTCCATAGTCTTGATGAAGGAAAAATATGATGATTTTGTATTGAGTATTTTGTTCCATGGGTAGTATCTAAAGGACAACCATTAAACCAATCAATAGCATCTTTGGATTTGAATACAATAAACATCATTTTATATATAGGATGTTGGATTGTTCTTCCCTCCAAATCACTATACTCTAATTTTATTCTCCCTCTCTGCTCAATAATAGCTTTGATTAAATGATCCCAGGGATTATGATTTCTAACAACAATATTTATATCAAAATCCAGCCTCTGATCAGTTTGCCCAGTATATCTTGCCCACAAATGAGCTAAATACACCCACCTAATTGCTTGTTTTACATCTATGACACTAGAAAAAGTATTATTTTCTTTTCTTGATAAATATACAACTAATGGTACAAATACATTTGTCGTATTTACATCATCTGTTGAATGGATATATGCATTTTTTGGTAAAATTGTAATTAAATAATCCAGAATTCTATCTAACTTCTTCCAACCAGCTTGGACTTCTTCTTTGCTCGACTTATGAATTGTTTCAAAAAGGCCTCTTCCTTTTACTATTCCCACTAAACACCTTGTCATAAAAGTCAAGTCAAAAGTAAATTCGCTACTTTCTAACTCAGCTATCTTCTTTTTCAGAACCCTTCTTGCTTCAGGCCATTTACCGGTAATATGCGTTAATGCCAAATCAGCATCAGATAATTTTGTTCCCAAACTGTTAACTCTGTCAAATATATCAATAGCCTCATCTATTGCAGAATTTCCAGGAACATATTGCACTAAAAAATCCTTATTTAATATATTCTTAAGTGTAGTTAGATTTTGACTTAAATCATTAGCGATTGCGAATAATTTTTGATGATCTTCTCCGTATATTTTCTTTGCTATTTCAAAAACATTAATAGGTGATTTTTCAGAAAAGCAATCAACGATCTTTACCCATAAAGGATTATTTTTCATAAGCAAAGGCTTATAATATTGAAATTCTTTAGTCTTTAAATTGAAATATAGATGTCTTGGATCTTGATTAATATCTTTTTTATTATAAAATGGCGGGGTTTCATTTTTTACTAATAGATACAAGGTAGTCAATCTTTGTTGACCATCTAGAATTACAGTTAAATTTCCGGTCGGATTTATATTTTCATCGAAGTTTTTAATTTCAGGAGGATTATTAGTATTCCAGAAAAGCAAAGCACCAATGGGATAATCCTGAAAAAGTGAAACAATCAACTGTTTTGACTGTACAAGATTCCAGACATATTCTCGCTGAAATTCTGGTAATACTAGATTTTTTTGTTCAATTGAAATTAGCAAATTATTTAACTTACTCATATAAATCCTCCTAAGTTTTCCTTCGTTTCAATTCTTAAAAATATATACTTATTTTTATAC